>CAVZLT010000026.1:0-16488 GCA_963776235.1 uncultured Alphaproteobacteria bacterium | reverse complement strand
GCGTCTCGGCCGGGCGCTTGCCGCCCGCCTTGCTGCTCGGCCGGCGCTTCAGCACCTGCTTGAGATACTGCCCGGTATAGCTCGCCGGATTGGCGGCGATCTCCTCCGGCGTGCCGATGGCGACCACATGGCCGCCGGCGTCGCCGCCTTCGGGGCCGAGATCGACGATCCAGTCGGCGGTCTTGATCACTTCCAGATTGTGCTCGATCACCACCACCGTGTTGCCCTGGTCGACCAGCTCGTGCAGCACGTCGAGCAGCTTCGCGACATCATGAAAGTGAAGCCCGGTCGTGGGCTCGTCCAAGAATATACAGCGTGCGGCCGGTGGCGCGCTTCGACAGCTCCTTGGAGAGCTTGATGCGCTGCGCCTCGCCGCCCGACAGCGTGGTCGCCTGCTGGCCGACATGGATATAGCCGAGGCCGACGCGGGCGAGCGTCAAGAGCTTGTCGCGCACGGACGGCACCGCCTTGAACAATTCGGCGGCCTCCTCGACCGTCATGTCGAGCACGTCGGCGATCGACTTGCCCTTGAACTTGATCTCCAGCGTCTCGCGGTCGTAGCGCTTGCCCTTGCACACGTCGCAGGTGACGTAGATGTCGGGCAGGAAATGCATCTCGATCTTGATGACGCCGTCGCCCTGGCAGGCCTCGCAGCGCCCGCCCTTGACGTTGAAGGAGAAGCGGCCGGGCTTGTAGCCGCGCGTCTTGGCCTCGGGCAGCTCGGCGAACCATTCGCGGATCGGGGTGAAGGCGCCGGTATAGGTGGCGGGGTTGGAGCGCGGCGTGCGCCCGATCGGGCTCTGGTCGATGTCGATCACCTTGTCGAGCAGCTCGAGCCCCTCGATGGCGTCATGCTCGCCGGGCATCTCGCGCGCGCCGTTCAGCTTGCGCGCCACCGCGCGATAGAGCGTCTCGACCAGGAAGGTCGACTTGCCGCCGCCCGACACGCCGGTGACGGCGGTGAACAGGCCGAGCGGAATGTCGACGGTGATGTTCTTGAGGTTGTTGGCGCGCGCGCCGATCACGGTGAGGCGGCGGCCGCGTGGTGGGCTTGCGCCGCTGCTTCGGCGCGGCGATCTGCTTGAAGCCGGTGAGATATTGCCCGGTGAGGCTGTTGGGGTTGGCCATCACCTGTTCGGGCGTGCCCTCGGCCACCACCTCGCCGCCATGCACGCCGGCGCCCGGGCCCATGTCCACGACATGGTCGGCCTCGAGGATCGCCTCCTCGTCGTGCTCGACCACCAGCACGGAGTTGCCCATGTCGCGCAGCGCCTTCAGCGTTTCCAGCAGCCGCGCATTGTCGCGCTGATGCAGGCCGATGGACGGCTCGTCCAGCACGTAGAGCACGCCGGTGAGGCCGGAGCCGATCTGCGAGGCGAGGCGGATGCGCTGGCTCTCGCCGCCCGAGAGCGAGCCTGAGGCGCGCGACAGCGTGAGGTAATCGAGCCCGACATCGTTGAGGAAGTTGAGCCGCTCCCGGATCTCCTTGAGGATGCGCTGGGCGATCTCGTTCTGCTTCGGCGTGAGGATGCCGGGCAGCGCCTCGAACCAGGCGGCCGCCTCGCGGATCGACATCTCGGTGACCTGGCCGATATGCAGGCCGGCGATCTTCACGGCCAGAGCCTGCGGCTTCAGGCGATAGCCCTTGCACACCTCGCAGAACTGCTCGGACTGGTAGCGCGACAGCTCCTCGGTCACCCAGGCGGAGTCCGTCTCGCGCCAGCGCCGCTCGATATTGTTGATCACGCCTTCGAACGGCTTGGTGGTGGAGTAGTGCCGCAGGCCGTCGTCATAGGTGAAAGTGATCTCGTCCTCGCCGGAGCCGTACAGCACCACCTGGCGGAAATCCTCCGGCAGCGACTTCCACGGCTTGGTCATCGGCTGGCGATAGGCGCGGGCGAGCGATTCCAGCGTCTGCTGGTAGTAGGGCGAGCTGGCGGAGGTGCGCGCCCAGGGGGCGATGGCGCCGCGCGCGAGGCTCAAGCTTTCGTCGGGCACCACCAGCTCCGGCTCGAAGAACAGCTCGGTGCCGAGCCCGTCGCATTCGGGACAGGCGCCGTAAGGGTTGTTGAAGGAGAACAGCCTGGGCTCGATCTCCTCGATGGTGAAGCCGGACTCGGGGCAGGCGAACTTCGCCGAGAAGATCACCCGCTTCGCCGTCTCGTCGGCGAACTCGGCGATGGCGATGCCGTCGTCGGTCAGCCCGAGCGCCGTCTCGAATGAGTCGGCGAGCCGCGCGGCGATGTCGGGGCGCACCACGATGCGGTCGACCACCACGTCGATATCGTGCTTGTATTTCTTGTCGAGGGTCGGCGCCTCGGCGATCTCGTAGAACCTGCCGTCGATCTTCAGCCGCTGGAAGCCCTTCTTCTGCAGCTCGGCGAACTCCTTTCTGTATTCGCCCTTCCGCCCGCGCGCGATCGGCGCCAGCAGATAGAGCCGCGTGCCCTCGGGCAGCGCCAGCACGCGATCCACCATCTGGCTCACCGTCTGGCTCTCGATGGGAAGCCCGGTCGCCGGCGAATAGGGGATGCCGACCCGCGCCCAGAGCAGCCGCATATAGTCGTAGATCTCGGTGACCGTGCCGACCGTCGAGCGCGGGTTGCGCGAGGTGGTCTTCTGCTCGATGGAGATGGCCGGCGACAGGCCCTCGATATGGTCGACGTCCGGCTTCTGCATCATGTCGAGGAACTGCCGCGCATAGGCCGACAGCGACTCGACATAGCGCCGCTGGCCCTCGGCATAGATGGTGTCGAAGGCGAGCGAGGACTTGCCGGAGCCCGAGAGCCCGGTGATGACCACGAGCTGCTCGCGCGGCAGATCGAGCGAGATGTTCTTGAGATTGTGCTCGCGCGCGCCGCGGATGGAGATGAATTTGGAGGTCATTCTTAGCGTTATGTCGGCTTGGCCCCGCCCCTCTGCAAGGCTTAGTCCCCAATGGGTTGAGCGGGCAAGGGGAGGGCCGAACCTCTCCCCATTGGGGAGAACGGGGTTTTAGATCAGCGCGAGTTTCCTCAGGCGGGACCGGATGGCGCCCGGCTTGCGGCCAAGGCTCATGGCGATGGCGTCGATCGGCTGGCCTTGGCTGTGGCGCAGCACGAGATCGTTCTCCTCGGCCGTGGTCCAGGGGGCGTAGGCCTTGGCATGGCTCTCCCGCATCGCCGCCACCTCGTAGCTCTTCGGATAGGACGACGCCCTCGGCTTGCGGGGCTCGCGCGCCGGACCCGATTGCGGCCGTGCCTGGCAGGCCACCAGGAAAGCCTCCTGCTGGCGGGCAACGCCGCCGGCATCGGCCGACAAGCCGGCCCGCGCCGCTGCGGAGGCCGCCGCGAACTCGGCATCCTTCGCCACCGCCTGCGGATGCACCCGCAAGGCCCGCTCGTTGAGGCCGAGGAGATGCAAGCCGGCGAGGGTTCGCAGCCGCGACAGCGCGACATAGCCCTGGCCATATTCGAAGGCGCGGGCGAGATCGATCACCGCGGCGTCGAGCGACATGCCCTGGCTCTTATGCACGGTGATCGCCCAGGCGAGGCGGAGCGGCACTTGCGTGATGCTGGCGCGCTCGTGGCCGCCCTCGTCGATCTTCCAGGTCGAGGGCTCGGCGACGATGCGCTTCCCCCCGCGCGTGGCAATGACAGGGTGGCCTTCGTCGGGATCGAAATCCTCGACCAGGCCGAGGGTGCCGTTGACGTAGCGGCCGCCCTGGTCGTTCTTGGTGAACATCACCGCGGCGCCCTTTTTCAGCTGCGAGCCGCTCGGGCGACAGGCAGCCGCGTTTCAGCGCCTGCACGAACGGCTCGGCGCCCTTGGCCACCATGGTGAAGACATGCGTCTCGCCGCCGAGCTTCGCCAGTTGCTGCTGATTGATCTCATCGACCGCCACGTTATGCGTGAACAGCCGCGTGCAATCCTCGGGCGGGCGATCCTTGGCGACCTGCCGCGCGGCGAGCCGCTCGCGATGAATGCCGGTGCAGGCATTGGCGCGGATCGCGGCGAGCAGATCGAGAAACGGCTTGTCGCTCTGCCGGTGCTGCTCGGAGAGGTAACAGACCGTGGGTGCAAGATCGCGCCAGGCCGAGGAGGCATGGGCGAACTCCGCGCCGAACGGGTCCTCGCCGTCGCCGAGCGGCAGCATCGCGGCTTGCGCCTCGCGGCGGACGACCGGCGGCAATTGGAAGAAATCGCCGACCAGCACCACCTGCAGCCCGCCGAACGGCGAGGGCACGCCCCTGATGTGGCGGCAGACCGTGTCCACCAAGGTCAGGCTGCGCGCCGGCAGCATCGAGATCTCGTCGATCACCAGCACCTGCGTCCGCTCGATGCGGGTGGCGAGCCGGCGATTGGCGGCGAGCGTATCGAGATCGCGGGCGTTGAGCGTCTCGCGCACGCCGATGCCGCTCCAGGCATGGATGGTCATGCCGTGGCCGTGCGTGGCGGCGATGCCGGTCGAGGCGGTATAGGCGAACTCGATGCCTTGCCGCTTCAGCCATTGGATGTAGCGGTTGACCGTATGCGTCTTGCCGCTGCCGGGCTGGCCGGTGAGAAACACCGACGCGCCGGTCTTGAGCAAAGCGAGCGCTTCGTCCTGTGTCATGCGGCAATGCCCTCTGGCCGAGCGCCCGTCTAGGACAAGCCTAGGTCGCCTATACGATTCAATCAATCCGACCATGCTGCGCCTCGTCATGCCCGGCCTTGTGCCGGGCATCCACGATTTCTCCTTCGAATAGAAAAGACGTGGATGGCCGGGACAGGCCCGGCCATGACGAAGCTGTTGCATGTGGAGCGGTGCAGAGTCCAAGGATGACGGCAGAGCCGCCATCGTGCATAGATGCGCCCCGCCATGCAGCTCTCCCGCACGCAGACCGCTCTCCTCGTCACCGGTATCGTTCTCGCGGCCGCCATCGCCGAATATCTGATGGGCCATCCGCTCATCTGCAAATGCGGCTATGTCAAACTCTGGCACTTCGACGTGCAGAGCGCGGAGAACTCCCAGCATCTCATCGACTGGTACACGCCCTCCCACATCATTCACGGCTTTCTGTTCTATGCGGCGCTGTGGCTGTTATCGCGCTTCATGCCGCTCTCCTTCGGCGCGCGGCTCGTGCTCGCCGTCGCCATCGAGGCGTCCTGGGAGGTGATCGAGAACACCGACTTCGTCATCAATCATTATCGCGAGATGACGATCTCGCTCGATTATTACGGCGACAGCGTCATCAACTCGGTGAGCGATATTCTCTTCATGGTGCTCGGCTTCTACGTGGCAGCGTATCTGCCGGTGTGGCTCACCGTGCTGATCGCGGTCGCGCTCGAGCTGTTCGTCGGCGTCATGATCAGGGACAATCTGACGCTGAACGTGCTGATGTTCGTCTGGCCGGTCGATGCCGTGCTGCATTGGCAGCAGGGCAGGTGAACTCAGAGATCAACGTGGATCCCGAACACCATATAGAGAATGAGCCAGAGATAGACGGCGACGGTCGGATAGAAGGTGATGCCGAAGCCGAAGGCGCGCATATAGGGATTGTAGTGATAGCCGACCCAGAACAGCACGCGTCCCATCAGGAATAGAGCGGTGAGGATAATCAGCGTGCGCGCCTCTTCCGGCGGGCAGTAGAGCGCCAACCCCGCATTGCCGATGAAATAGAGGATGAACTGCTCGACCGTATTGAGAATGAACCGGTTGTTGATGTCGACCGCGGAATTCGGTTTCGGTACGCGCCCGACGAACATGGTTGGATCGAGCCGCTGCGCGGCGACGATGCAGATGGCGAGCACGGCCGGCAGAATGGCGATGACGGCATCCTTGATCACCAAGGCGATGCGGTCGCCGAGCGTCCAGTCGGTCGGCACCCAATGCCAGAGCAGCTTGCAGATGGCGAAGAACAGGGCGGAGAACACCCAGTTGCCGACCAGCACATAGATGAACGGCCATTGCCGCGGCGTGAAGCCGAGGACTTGCGCGGTCGGGTGACGGCGCGTGGCTGAACGTCGTTTCGGCGCCTGTCGCTGCTCGATGGATCGCTGCATGTCTCCCCTCGTCTTGGGGCAAAGGGCCTCAAGGCCCTTAAGCCGAACGCGCCAACAGGCGAATCCTCAGGTGGTTCCTAAGGCATAGGGCGCAGCTTTGGAAATCTCAAGACACGAGGCTAGAGGTTGCCCCCTGGACTTGTGAGAACAAAACGTGTACAAAGACGCCCTGGCCCTTGGCCTGTGGACAGCATGTCAGCCGACTGGCAGGCGATGCCGCGCCGGCGGTAGACTGGGCCAGGCGCGAAGCCCCGCGCATTCCCCGAGAGGAGGTTCTGTCATATGGCCGGATCGGTCAACAAGGTCATTCTGGTCGGCAATCTCGGCGCCGACCCGGAAATTCGCCACACCCAGGACGGCCGCGCCATCGCCAATCTGCGCGTGGCGACGAGCGAGAACTGGCGCGACAAGGCGACCGGAGAGCGGCGCGAGAAGACCGAATGGCACCGCGTGGTGATCTTCAACGAGAATCTGGCGAAGATTGCCGAGCAATATTTGAAGAAGGGCTCCAAGGTCTATCTGGAAGGCTCGCTCCAGACGCGCAAATGGACCGACAACGACAACAACGAGCGATACTCGACCGAGGTGGTGCTGCAGGGCTTCAACGCCCAACTCACCATGCTCGACGGGCGCCAGCGCGACGGCACGGGCGAAGGCGAAGCGCGCAATGGCGGCGATTTCGGACGCTCCGGACCGTTTCCCGGCAAGGGCGGTGGAGGCGGCAAGAGCTTCGACAAGGAGCTCGACGACGAGATCCCGTTCTAGCCGGTCAGCTTATCGGTCGCGGCGCGCTCAAGCAGCGCGAAGCGCGGTAGCGCAAATAGAGTTCCCATCGCGTCTCAAGCCGGAATCAGCCAGTATCCGCCGCCTGAGCAGGTCGAGCGGAAAGGCTCTCGTGCATGCGCTGCCTGGTGACCGGGGCCTACGGCTTCATCGGCAGCGCGGTCGTCGCGGCGCTGCGCCGGGAGGGTGTCAGCGTCGTCGGGGCGGGGCGCGATCTCGATCTCGCGCGCCGCATCCACCCCGACATCGAATGGATCGCCTGCGACTTCAACACCGATGTCGCGTGGCGCAGTGGCTGCCGCGGCTGAAGGACATCGACGCCGTGGTGAATTGCGTGGGCATCTTGCAAGGCAGCCTGCGCGACGACGCGCGCCGCATTCATGCCGACGCGACCATCGCCCTGTTCCAGGCTTGCGCCGCCGCGGGCGTCAAGCGGCTGGTGCATGTGTCCGCCGTGAGCGCCGAGGCGGGCGTCGAAAGCTCTTATGCGCGATCGAAAGCCGAAGGCCGACGCCGCGCTCGAGACGCTCGATCTGAGTTGGCTCATCGTCAAGCCGTCGCTCGTGATCGGGCAGGGGAGCTATGGCGGCACGTCGCTGATGCGTGGGCTTGCCGGGCTCCCGTTCGTGCTGCCTCTGCCGGGCGAGGCGCGCGAGCGCTTCCAACCGATCGCGCTCGACGATCTCGCCTCGGGCATCGCCAAGCTCGCTTTGACCGAGGCGCCTTCGCGCACCACGCTCTATGCCGCGGGACCCGAGACGGTGAGCCTGCGCGAGATCCTCGTCGCGTATCGCGCCTGGCTGGGTTTTGGCCCGGCGCGTGAGATCGTGGTGCCGCTGCCGCTGCTTCGCGTGCTGCTTAAGCTTGGCGATGTCGCGGGCTGGCTCGGCCATGTCTCCTCGGCGCGCACCACCTCGCTGGTGCAGCTCCGCTACGACACGCTGGTCGACGGCGCGGCCTTCGCGCAGGCGAGCGGGATCGCTCCCAAAAGCTTCAGCGAGACGCTGCGCGCCTCGCCCGCCACGTTGCAGGATCGGCTGCATGCGCGCAGCGCCTTCGCCGTTCCCCTGCTGCACGTCGCCCTGGCCGCATTCTGGATTCTGACCGGCATCCTGACGCTCATGCCGGAAAGTTTCGCATCCGCCACCGCGCTGGTTGCGCGAGCGGGGTTGGGCGCGGGCTTCGCCAAAGCTCTGGTGGCCGCAGCGTCGATCACGGACATTCTGCTCGGCGCGCTGTTTCTGCTGCCGGGCTGGGTGCGGCGGGCAGGGACGGCACAGCTCGTCTTGAGCGCGATCTATCTGGTTGGCCTCAGCCTGCTTGCGCCCTCGCTGTGGACCGATCATTTCGGCCCTCTGCTCAAGGTCGTGCCGATGATGGCGGCGACGCTGGTGGTGATGGCGTTCGAGGAAAAGCGTTAGAGCATGATCCGGAAAAGTGGGAACCGGTTTTCCGATAAGATCATGCTCAAACAAGAGAACCCCGCGTGGACCTCATTCTCGCGCTGAAAGTCCTGCATGTGGTCGGCGCCGCCATCCTGTTCGGCACCGGGCTCGGCATCGCCTTCTTCCAGTTCCGGGCGAACCGGAGAGAGAGCCCGGCGGCCATTGCCGCCACGCTCGGACCGTGGTCGTCGCCGATTACCTCTTCACCGCCACGGCCGCCGTGCTCCAGCCCGTGACCGGGCTCCTGCTCGTGCATCTGCGCGGTTATGAACTCGGCCAGACCTGGATCGCGCTCAGTCTCGCGCTCTATGTGCTGATCGGGTTGTGCTGGTTGCCGGTCGTCGTCGATTCAGATCAGGATGCGCGACCTCGCCGAAGCCGCCGTGGCCGCGGGCGAGCCCGCGCTGCCGCCGCGCTATCACGCCCTCGCGCGCGTCTGGTTCTGGCTCGGCTGGCCGGCCTTTCTCTCGATGCTGGCGATTTTCTGGCTGATGATCGCCAAGCCTGTTTGATCACTCCGGACAAACGAGAGCCCGGCCAACCTTGACGGCGGGCCGGGCTCGATGCCCCTGACGCTTACCACTTACAGGGGAGCGATCTTAGTAAGTCTTCTCGCCGCCGGTATCCTCGCGGTCGCCCTTGGTCGAGCCGACCGTGAGCTTCTGCTCCGACAGGGTCTCGTAGTCGGGCGCGGAAGCGAGCGTCTCCTTGCTCAGATCGGCGACGACCTTGATGCTGTCATTCTCGTCGCGCGCAAGCTTGAGGTCCTCGAACCGCACGGCCACGTGCTTTTCGCCGAGGCCGAGGAAGCCGCCGCTGCCGATCAGCACGGCGACGATCTTGCCGTTGCGGTCGGTGACGAGATCGTTGATGCCGCCGATCTTCTCGTCTTTGGCATTGTAGACCGACTGGCCGATCAGATTGCTGGCGAGCCAATCGTCGCTGGCTTGTTTCGTCATGAACTGAGCGTTGCCTGACGCGTCCGCCGCCTTGGGCGCCGCCGGTTCGATCGATAGCGGAGCCTGCGACGACTGCGCCGGGGGCGCCGCGGTGTCGCCCGGCTGCATCGGCGCTGGCGTCACCTCCGATGAGTCGCCGGGGATCGGCGCGGCCGGATCCGACGGCTGCGCTGAAGCCGCAGGATCGGACGGCTGCGCGGCATCAGGCATCACCTCGGGAATTTGTGACGGCTGATTGACGGCAGGCGGAGTTTGCGCGTCGTCGCTCGGCACCTGAGGCTCGGCCAGAGCGGGCGACAGACTGAGGAACAGGCCCACAGCCGTGCATGTAAGGAATCGGTTCATGGTTTCGCTCCGTATCTTTTCGTCGGGGTTGAGGGATGATCGCGGTGCGATCGGGCCGAGACCATTCGGCCTCTGGCCGGCTGAGGGGATAACGTTTCGGCCTCGGGGAGGTTCCGCCATTTCACCCTGGGGCGTTATTCCGTAGACTGACGATCAGCGCTCCGCGGAGATCGCCGGAGAGGCGCGTCAGGGGCCGCCTAAGGCATTGAAAACACGAGGAAATCAATAGCTGAATCAGGCTCTCTACGCGGTTGCGAACGGCAGGGCAAATCAGCTATAGAGAAGCGTCTTACGGCCATCGTCTTCGGTCCCGCGCGAGGCGGCTTTCCGCCACCCCGCCGCCGATAGCGTGGACTTCGCTCGCCACTTTGGAACAGGCTTTCTCCGACCTTGGCTGACAACGACGAAACGAAGGTCGAGGGTCCGGTACCCTCGGACATCAGGCCCATCTCGCTCATCGACGAGATGAAGCGGTCTTATCTCGATTACGCCATGAGCGTGATCGTGTCGCGCGCGTTGCCCGACGTGCGCGACGGGCTGAAGCCCGTGCATCGCCGCATTCTGTTTTCGATGCACGAGAACAACTACACGCCGGATCGCCCCTACAACAAATCCGCCCGCGTGACCGGCGACACGATGGGTAAGTATCACCCGCACGGCAATCAGGCGATTTACGACGCGCTGGTGCGGCTGGCGCAGGAATTCTCCATGCGCCTGCCGCTGATCGACGGGCAGGGCAATTTCGGCTCGGTCGACGGCGACCCGCCGGCGGCGGAGCGCTACACCGAGGTCCGGCTCGCGCGCCCGGCCATGACGCTGCTCGACGACCTCGAGAACGACACGGTCAATTTCCAGCCGAACTATGACGGCCGCGAACGCGAGCCGGTCGTGCTGCCGGCGAAATTCCCCAATCTCCTCGTCAATGGCGCCGGGGGCATCGCCGTCGGCATGGCGACCAACATCCCGCCGCATAATCTCGGCGAGGTGATCGACGCCTGCATCGCCTATTTCGACAATCCGGCCATCTCCATCGAGGAACTGGTCGAGATCGTCCCCGGGCCCGACTTCCCGACCGCCGGTCTCATTCTCGGCCGCTCCGGCATCCGCGCCGCCTATCACAAGGGCCGCGGCTCGATCCTGATGCGAGGCCGCGTCACGACCGAGACCGTGCGCAAGGAGCGCGAGGCGCTGATCATCAGCGAAATCCCCTATCAGGTGAACAAGGCGGCGATGGTGGAGAAGATCGCCGAGCTGGTGCGCGAGAAGAAGATCGAAGGCATCGCCGATATTCGCGACGAGTCCGATCGCCAGGGCATGCGCGTGGTGATCGAGCTGAAGCGCGACGCCATGGCCGACGTGGTGCTGAACCAGCTTTACCGCTTCTCGCCGCTGCAGAGCACGTTCGGCGCCAACATGGTGGCGCTGATCGGCGGCAGGCCGGAGCAGCTCAACCTCAAGGACTTTATCCGCGCCTTCACCGAGTTCCGCGAGGAGGTGGTCGGGCGGCGCATCAAGTTCCTGCTGCGCAAGGCGCGCGACCGCGCCCATGTGCTGGTGGGGCTGGGCATCGCCGTGGCCAATATCGACGAAGTGATCGCGCTCATCCGCAAGGCGCCCGATCCCGCCACCGCGCGCGAGCAATTGATGGCGCGCGATTGGCCGGCCAAGGACGTGGTGGCGCTGGTCGAGCTGATCGCCGATCCGCGGCACAAGGTGTCGGCCAAGGGCACCTACCGCCTGTCCGAGGAACAGGCGCGCGCCATCCTCGATCTCCGCCTGCAACGCTTGACCGCGCTCGGCCGCGACGAGATCGGCGACGAGCTGACCAAGCTCGGCGGCGAGATCGCCGACTATCTCGAGACTCTGCGCTCCCGCGCCCGCATCGTCGCCATCGTCAAGGGCGAGCTGACGGCGATCAAGGCCGAGTTCGGCACGCCGCGCCGCACCGAGATCACCGAGATGGAAGGCGAGGTGGAAGACGAGGACCTGATCCAGCGCGAGGACATGGTCGTCACCGTCAGCCACAAGGGCTACATCAAGCGCGTGCCGCTGTCCGCCTATCGCGCGCAACGTCGCGGCGGCAAGGGCCGCGCCGGCATGGCGACGCGCGACGAAGATTTCGTCACCCGCATCTTCATCGCCAACACCCACACGCCGGTGCTGTTCTTCTCCACGCGCGGCATGGCCTACAAGATGACGGTGTGGCGGTTGCCGCTGGCGGCGCCCCAGGCGCGTGGCAAGGCGCTGGTCAATCTGCTGCCGCTCGACAAGGACGAGACCATCACCACCATCCTGCCGCTGCCGGAGGACGAGGCCTCCTGGGCCAAGCTCGACGTGATGTTCGCCACCAATTACGGCAGCGTCAGGCGCAACAAGCTCTCAGACTTCATCGAGGTCCGGCAGAACGGCAAGATCGCCATGAAGCTCGATCCGGGCGACCGCATCGTCGGGGTTGGCGTGTGCGGCGAGAGCAACGACGTGCTGCTGACCGCAGCCGATGGCCAGGCGATCCGCTTTCCGGTCACCGAGGTGCGCGTGTTCAAGGGCCGCGAGTTGGCCGGCGTGCGCGGCATCAAGCTCGAGAAGGGCGACCAGGTCATCTCCATGGCGATCCTCAGTCATATCGAGGCCGCCCCGGCGGAGCGCACCGCCTATATCCGCCAGGCGAACATGATCCGACGCGGCGGCGCCGAGATGCAGGAGACCGAGATCGAGGCGGAGGCCGAGAGCGAGGAGACGGTGGTGCTGACGCCCGAGCGGTACGCCGAGCTCAGCGCGCATGAAGAATTCGTGCTGACGGTGTCCGAGAACGGCTATGGCAAGCGTACGTCGGCCTATGAATACCGCATCTCCGGTCGTGGCGGAAAAGGCATCATTGCCATGGTCGTCAATCAGCGGAACGGCAAGCTGCTCGCGTCCTTCCCCGTCGAGGAAACCGACCAGATCATGCTGGTGACCGATGGCGGCCAGCTGATCCGCGTGCCGGTCCAGGACATCAGCGTGATGGGCCGCTCGACGCAAGGGGTGATCGTGTTCTCGACCGCCGAGGGTGAGCGCGTCGTCTCGGTCGAGCATATTCCTGACGAGAACGGCGAGGAGAGCGGCGGGCCGGACGAGGTCTAAGCCCGGGCGCGTCAGACCGCCCCGCCGAGCGCGGGATCGATGCGACCCCTGCCGCTGATCTCGAGCAGCGACCGCGCCGCCGGGGATCGCGCCGCAAGCGCGGGGAAGTCGCGCACCACGGCCCGGTTGCGCTCGGAATGGCCGATCAAGCCCGCCGCCTTCAAGCGCGACATGATGCGCGACAGCGTGTCGGGGTTCAGCCCGAGATAATCGGCAATGTCCTTGCGGTTGAAGGGGAGGTCGAACGCCACGCCGCTCGGCGAGCTCACGCCGGTGCGCAGGGCCAGCTCGACCAGCAAGGTTGCCACTCTCTGTTCGCAATTGAACTGGCCGAGCGTGGCGACATGGAGAGCCTGGCGCGCCAACTGGCTTGCCAGGGCCTGATCGAGATAGCGCGTGACTGCCGGATCGGAAGCGGCGAGCTTGTCGAGCGCGGCAAGCCGCATCCGCCAAACCTCGCCTACGCCGGCCGAGGCAAGCGTCGCCTCCGCATGCGGAGGTATGAAATTCGAGCGGAACACATCGCCGGAAAACAGTAACGCCACGATCTGCCGTGAGCTGTCGGGAAGGGTAAGTTGAAGCGTCAGCACGCCGGCGCGGACGATGAACGCGGTCTCGCCGCCGTCGAAGGAGAGCGCCAGCGTCTGCCCGCGGCGTGTGCGAAGGATGGCGGCTTGCGACCCGATCGCGGCAGGAATGGCCTCGAGCGCAGCCCCCTTGGCGGCGCTGCACAGCGCGCTCGCGTCCGCCCGCGCCTCGCTAGGTGTCTTCGTGCTGGATGCCATGACCAAGGTCTTTCCCTCCCTCGGCGGAGTGCAATCCGCATAGCTGTCGGGCGGGGGCGAAGTCTTCGCCTTGATCTCGATCAACATGACGGGGCGGCGGCCGAAGGGACTTTGAGGCCACGCCGGGGCGCAAAGTACTGACCTGGATCAAGAAAATTCGTGTCGTAGCCGCAACACCCGCCGCCAGATGCGCGCAAGTCTGACCCCTGTCAGCAGAAGCCGCGGGACGGCGCTTTGAGCAAGCGGCGGCGAGTTCCAAGAATAAGTGCTGAACCGATTGCGAGCGCGGAAAGCGCTTGTGGGACATGGGGGACTTTAAGATGACAAGATTGGCACGCGGCGCTTTAGCCGCCCTGGGCATGGGACTTGGCGTGATTGGCGGGGCGCTCCCCGCCGCGGCCGGAAGCGACGACGGCAATGTCCAGGTGCGGGTGCTGGCCACCGTGGTCGATCCCGACACCGATGCGACGGTCACCGCGGGCGGCCTCGCGATCGCCGGCGCCAATGCCGATGTCAGCACCGAGGTCATTCCGGCGCTGACGCTGAGCTATTACCTCAACCAGCACCTCGCACTCGAGCTGTTCTGCTGCTTCGCCAAGCATGAGATCGACGGCAAGGGGACCATCGCCAATCTCGGCGAGATCGCCGATACCTGGATCTTCCCGCCGGCCGTGACCGCGCAATACCACTTCACCGGGATGGGCAGGTTCGAGCCTTATGTCGGCGCCGGCGTGCAGTACATCAATTTCTTCGACACCGGCACCGGCGACAACGCGCTCGGCGCGACAAAGGTCAATATCGACCCAGCCTGGGGCTTGACGCTGCAAGCCGGTCTCGACATCTCGATCGGCAACGGCTGGTCGCTGAACGCCGACGTCAAGAAGACCTTCATCGACACGGAGATCTCCTGGAATGGGACCGGCATCGCCGCCGACGCCGATCTCGATCCCTGGATCTTCTCGGCCGGTCTCGGCTACCGCTTCAACCTGTTCGGCCATTCCGCGCAAGCCGCCCCGATAAAGTAAACGACAAGATCCTTGGGCGTACGGCAGGGCCCGGCCATGCGCCGCCGGCCCTTTTTGCCGCTCAGCGCTTGCCGATGCATGACCTGCGCGGCTAGAAGGTGGGCACGCGCGACCGGGCATGACGCCGTCGTGCCATGGGAGTGCAGTCAAGTGCGCGTGGGCCTTTATCCCGGTAGCTTCGATCCAGTCACCTTCGGCCATGTCGACATCGTCCGCCGGGCGGCGCATCTCGTCGACAAGCTGGTCATCGCCGTCGGCACGCATCACGACAAGCATCCCCTGTTCACCGCCGAGGAGCGGGTGAAGCTCACCGAAGAGGTGCTCGCCCCGGTGGCGAAGGAGGCCGGGCTCAAGCTCGAAGTGACCACGTACGACAATTTGACGGTCGAGGCGGCGAAACGCGCCGGCGCCAGCGTCGTCATCAGGGGCCTGCGCGACGCCGGCGATTTCGACTACGAGATGCAAATGGCCGGCATGAACCAGGCCCTTGCGCCGGAGATCGAGACGGTGTTTCTGGCCTCCTCGCCGAATTCCCGCCACATCGCCGCGAGTCTCGTCCGCCAGATTGCCGCAATGGGCGGCGACGTTTCGTCCTTCGTGCCGAAACGCGTCACCGCGGCACTCAACAAGAAATTCGCCGGCTAGCCCGGTCCCGCCACTGGTCCAAGGAGGAATTATGCGACTTCAGGCAAGCATCGTGTTCGCCGCCGTGCTCAGTCTCGGCCTTCTCGCCGCGCAAGGGCCGCTCAAGCCGGCAGCCTGTCGGATCCCGCCAGCCTGACCGAGCAGGCGCCGCCCGTCTACAAGGCCAAGTTCGACACCAGCAAGGGCAGCTTCGTGGTCGAGGTGCATCGCGATTGGGCCCCCAACGGCGCCGACCGCTTCTACAATCTCGTCAAGAACGGCTTCTTCAACGATGCGCGCTTCTTCCGCGTGATCGACGGCTTCATGGTGCAGTTCGGCATCAACGGCAATCCGAAAATCTCGGCGGTCTGGCAGAACGCCAATATCCCCGACGATCCGGTGAAGCAGAGCAATGCGCGCGGCATGATCACCTTCGCCACCGCCGGACCCAATACGCGCACCACGCAGGTGTTCGTCAATTTCGGCGACAACGCCTCGCTCGACGGGCAGGGCTTCTCACCCTTCGGCAAGGTGATCTCCGGCATGGATGTGGTCGATTCGCTGTTTGCCGGTTACGGCGAGGGCGCGCCCAATGGCCACGGCCCCAACCAAGGCATCGTGCAGAGCATGGGCAACGCTTATCTCGAAAAGGCGTTTCCCAAGCTCGACTACATCAAGACGGCGACGATCGTAAAATAGCGCGCGCATAGGGAGGATCGCTGCAATGGCAAAACCGGAAGACACCCTGGTCATCGAGACCACCAAGGGCCGCGTGACCGTGGAAATGCGGCCGGACCTCGCGCCCGCGCATGTCGCCCGCATCAAGGAGCTGGCGCGCAAGGGCTTCTATGACGGCGTCGTGTTCCACCGCGTCATCGACGGCTTCATGGCCCAGACCGGCGACCCGACCGGCTCGGGCATGGGCGGCTCCGGCCAGAAGCTGAAAGCCGAGTTCAACAAGGAGCCGCATACGCGCGGCGCCGTGTCGATGGCGCGCGCGCAGTCGCCCGATTCCGCCGACAGCCAGTTCTTCATCGTCTTCGACGACGCGAGCTTTCTCGACAACAAATACACGGTGTGGGGCCGCGTGATCGACGGCATGGAGAACGTCGACAAGATCAATCGCGGCGAGCCGCCGGCGAAGCCGGACAAGATGCTGACGGTGCGGGTCGCCGCCGACGCCGCGTAAGCGCGTCTCCCGTGCGCGTCGATGCGTTCGACTATCGTCTGCCGGAGGAGTTGATCGCGCTCAGGCCGGCCGTGCCGCGCGACGCGGCGCGGCTGCTGGTGGTCGATCCGGCCGCGACGCCCGCCTTCGCCGACCGCGCGATGCTCGACCTTCCCGGCCTGCTTCAGCCGGGCGATGCGCTCGTCT
>CAVZLT010000025.1:0-20373 GCA_963776235.1 uncultured Alphaproteobacteria bacterium | reverse complement strand
TGTGTCTTCGTGCTGGATGCCATGACCAAGGTCTTTCCCTCCCTCGGCGGAGTGCAATCCGCATAGCTGTCGGGCGGGGGCCAAGTCTTCGCCTTGATCTCGATCAACATGACGGGGCGGCGGCCGAAGGGACTTTGAGGCCACGCCGGGGCGCAAAGTACTGACCTGGATCAAGAAAATTCGTGTCGTAGCCGCAACACCCGCCGCCAGATGCGCGCAAGTCTGACCCCTGTCAGCAGGAGCCGCGGGACGGCGCTTTGAGCAAGCGGCGGCGAGTTCCAAGAATAAGTGCTGAACCGATTGCGAGCGCAGAAAGCGCTTGTGGGACATGGGGGACTTTAAGATGACAAGATTGGCACGCGGCGCTTTAGCCGCCCTGGGCATGGGACTTGGCGTGATTGGCGGGGCGCTCCCCGCCGCGGCCGGAAGCGACGACGGCAATGTCCAGGTGCGGGTGCTGGCCACCGTGGTCGATCCCGACACCGATGCGACGGTCACCGCGGGCGGCCTCGCGATCGCCGGCGCCAACGCCGATGTCAGCACCGAGGTCATTCCGGCGCTGACGCTGAGCTATTACCTCAACCAGCACCTCGCACTCGAGCTGTTCTGCTGCTTCGCCAAGCATGAGATCGACGGCAAGGGGACCATCGCCAATCTCGGCGAGATCGCCGATACCTGGATCTTCCCGCCGGCCGTGACCGCGCAATACCACTTCACCGGGATGGGCAGGTTCGAGCCTTATGTCGGCGCCGGCGTGCAGTACATCAATTTCTTCGACACCGGCACCGGCGACAACGCGCTCGGCGCGACGAAGGTCAATATCGACCCAGCCTGGGGCTTGACGCTGCAAGCGGGTCTCGACATCTCGATCGGCAACGGCTGGTCGCTGAACGCCGACGTCAAGAAGACCTTCATCGACACGGAGATCTCCTGGAATGGGACCGGTATCGCCGCCGACGCCGATCTCGATCCCTGGATCTTCTCGGCCGGTCTCGGCTACCGCTTCAACCTGTTCGGCCATTCCGCGCAAGCCGCCCCGATAAAGTAAACGACAAGATCCTTGGGCGTACGGCAGGGCCCGGCCATGCGCCGCCGGCCCTTTTTGCCGCTCAGCGCTTGCCGATGCATGACCTGCGCGGCTAGAAGGTGGGCACGCGCGACCGGGCATGACGCCGTCGTGCCATGGGAGTGCAGTCAAGTGCGCGTGGGCCTTTATCCCGGTAGCTTCGATCCCGTCACCTTCGGCCATGTCGACATCGTCCGCCGGGCGGCGCATCTCGTCGACAAGCTGGTCATCGCCGTCGGCACGCATCACGACAAGCATCCCCTGTTCACCGCCGAGGAGCGGGTGAAGCTCACCGAAGAGGTGCTCGCCCCGGTGGCGAAGGAGGCCGGGCTCAAGCTCGAAGTGACCACGTACGACAATTTGACGGTCGAGGCGGCGAAACGCGCCGGCGCCAGCGTCGTCATCAGGGGCCTGCGCGACGCCGGCGATTTCGACTACGAGATGCAAATGGCCGGCATGAACCAGGCCCTTGCGCCGGAGATCGAGACGGTGTTTCTGGCCTCCTCGCCGAATTCCCGCCACATCGCCGCGAGTCTCGTCCGCCAGATTGCCGCAATGGGCGGCGACGTTTCGTCCTTCGTGCCGAAACGCGTCACCGCGGCACTCAACAAGAAATTCGCCGGCTAGCCCGGTCCCGCCACTGGTCCAAGGAGGAATTATGCGACTTCAGGCAAGCATCGTGTTCGCCGCCGTGCTCAGTCTCGGCCTTCTCGCCGCGCAGGGTGCCGCTCAAGCCGGCAGCCTGTCGGATCCCGCCAGCCTGACCGAGCAGGCGCCGCCGGTCTACAAGGCCAAGTTCGACACCAGCAAGGGCAGCTTCGTGGTCGAGGTGCATCGCGATTGGGCCCCCAACGGCGCCGACCGCTTCTACAATCTCGTCAAGAACGGCTTCTTCAACGATGCGCGCTTCTTCCGCGTGATCGACGGCTTCATGGTGCAGTTCGGCATCAACGGCAATCCGAAAATCTCGGCGGTCTGGCAGAACGCCAATATCCCCGACGATCCGGTGAAGCAGAGCAATGCGCGCGGCATGATCACCTTCGCCACCGCCGGACCCAATACGCGCACCACGCAGGTGTTCGTCAATTTCGGCGACAACGCCTCGCTCGACGGGCAGGGCTTCTCACCCTTCGGCAAGGTGATCTCCGGCATGGATGTGGTCGATTCGCTGTTTGCCGGTTACGGCGAGGGCGCGCCCAACGGCCACGGCCCCAACCAAGGCATCGTGCAGAGCATGGGCAACGCTTATCTCGAAAAGGCCTTTCCCAAGCTCGACTACATCAAGACGGCGACGATCGTAAAATAGCGCGCGCATAGGGAGGATCGCTGCAATGGCAAAACCGGAAGACACCCTGGTCATCGAGACCACCAAGGGCCGCGTGACCGTGGAAATGCGGCCGGACCTCGCGCCCGCGCATGTCGCCCGCATCAAGGAGCTGGCGCGCAAGGGCTTCTATGACGGCGTCGTGTTCCACCGCGTCATCGACGGCTTCATGGCCCAGACCGGCGACCCGACCGGCTCGGGCATGGGCGGCTCCGGCCAGAAGCTGAAAGCCGAGTTCAACAAGGAGCCGCATACGCGCGGCGCCGTGTCGATGGCGCGCGCGCAGTCGCCCGATTCCGCCGACAGCCAGTTCTTCATCGTCTTCGACGACGCGAGCTTTCTCGACAACAAATACACGGTGTGGGGCCGCGTGATCGACGGCATGGAGAACGTCGACAAGATCAATCGCGGCGAGCCGCCGGCGAAGCCGGACAAGATGCTGACGGTGCGGGTCGCCGCCGACGCCGCGTAAGCGCGTCTCCCGTGCGTGTCGATGCGTTCGACTATCGTCTGCCGGAGGAGTTGATCGCGCTCAGGCCGGCCGTGCCGCGCGACGCGGCGCGGCTGCTGGTGGTCGATCCGGCCGCGACGCCCGCCTTCGCCGACCGCGCGATGCTCGACCTTCCCGGCCTGCTCCAGCCGGGCGATGCGCTCGTCTGCAACGACACCAAGGTGATCCCGGCCGAGCTTCGCGGCTCGCGGATGCGGGACGGCGCCTCCGCGCAGATCTCGGTGACTTTGCTCGAGCGGCTTGGCATCGACCGCTGGCTGGCTCTGGCGCGCCCGGCCAAGCGGCTGAAATCCGGCGACCGTATCGCCTTCGGGGATCGGCGGCAATGCCTGCCTGCTTGGCGGCCTGGCGGCGATGGTCGAGGCCCGCGGCGAGGAGGGGGAGGTGACGCTCCGCTTCGAGCTGAGCGGGCCCGCGCTCGACGAGGCGATCGCCACGCTGGGCGCCATGCCGCTGCCGCCTTACATCGCCTCGCGCCGTCCCGCCGACGAAAAGGACCGCAGCGACTATCAGACCATATTCGCGCGGGAGGAGGGCGCGGTCGCGGCGCCGACCGCCGGCCTGCATTTCACCGAACGGTTGCTGCAGGCGCTGCAAGCGCGCGGCGTCTCGCGGCATTGCGTGACGCTGCATGTCGGCGCCGGCACCTTTCTTCCCGTGAGGGGAGCCGACACCGAAGAGCATGTCATGCACGCGGAGCGTGGTCACATCGCGCCCGACACCGCCGCGGCGTTGAATGAGGTGAAGGCGCGCGGCGGCAACATCGTCGCCGTCGGCACGACGGCGCTCAGGCTGCTGGAAAGCGCTTGCGACGCCGATGGCAGGCTTTTGCCGTTCGACGGGCAGACGAGTCTGTTCATCACCCCGGGCTATCGCTTCCGCTTTGTCGATCGGCTCTTGACCAATTTCCATTTGCCGCGCTCAACCCTGTTCATGCTGGTCTGCTCCTTCTCCGGCCTCGACCTGATGCGGCGCGTCTATGCGCATGCGGTCGAGGCGCGCTATCGCTTCTATTCCTATGGCGATGCCTGCCTGCTCAGCCCGGCAAGGAGCGCAAATTGACCGCGACCGTTCTCCTTCACGCTCAAAGCGCAAGACGGCAAGGCGCGCGCCGGCGCCATCGCCACGCCGCGCGGAATCATCCGCACGCCGGCCTTCATGCCGGTCGGCACCGGCGCCACGGTCAAGGCCATGTTCCCCGAGGACGTGGCGGCGGCCGGCGCCGACATCATCCTCGCCAACACCTATCACCTGATGCTGCGGCCCGGCGCCGAGCGCATCGCCAAGCTCGGCGGCTTGCACCAATTCATGCATTGGGAGAAGCCGATCCTCACCGATTCCGGCGGCTACCAGGTGATGTCGCTGGCGAAGCTCAGGCGCATCGACGAGCAGGGCGTCACCTTCCAGTCGCATATCGACGGGGCGACCGTCGAGCTGACGCCGGAGCGGGCCATCGAGGTGCAATGCCTGCTCGGCGCCGACATCCAGATGGTGCTCGACGAATGCACGCCGTTTCCGGCCACGCGCGACGAGGCAAAGACCTCGCTCGACCTCTCGCTCCGTTGGGCCGAGCGCAGCAAGACCGCCTTCGCCACCCGCGCCGCGCCGGGCCAAGCTTTGTTCGGCATCGTGCAGGGCAGCATCTATCCCGACCTCAGGGAGGAGAGCGCCCGCGCGCTGCTCGAGATCGGCTTCGACGGCTATGCGGTCGGCGGGCTCGCGGTCGGCGAAGGGCAGGGCGCCATGCTCGACATGGTCGAGGTCGCGACCGCGATCCTTCCCGAAGACCGCCCGCGTTATCTGATGGGCGTCGGCACGCCGGAGGATCTCTTGCTGTCGATTGCGCGCGGTGTCGACATGTTCGATTGCGTGATGCCGACCCGCTCAGGCCGCCATTGCCAGGCCTTCACCTGGGGCGGCCGGCTCAATCTGCGCAATGCGCGCTATGCCGAGGACGCAACGCCGCTCGATCCCGAAAGCGCCTGTCCCGCCGCGCGCTACGAGAAGGCCTATCTGCATCATCTGGTGCGCTCGGGCGAGACGCTCGGCGCCATGCTGCTCAGCTACGCCAACGTGCAGTTCTATCAGGAGCTGATGGCGCGCGCGCGGGAGGCGATCGAGGCGGGGCGCTTTGCCAGCTTCACCGAGGAGCTTCGCCGCCGCTATGCCAAGAGCTCGGATGAGCCCGAGGAGGCTTAAGCCTGCTGTCCGGGCGTCGATTGCAGGATGCAGCCTTTGACGCGCCAGTCGCCGCTCTTCATCTGCTCGAGCTGAAACTCGGCGAGCCATTCATGCTCGGTGCTGTCGGTGATCAGCACTTGCTGCACGGTCCGCTGGCCGATCTGCTCCACGCCGAGAAAGGCGAAGCGCCGCGTATCGAGCACGGTCGGCATTTCCTGCGCGAGCGAGCGGAGGAAGCGGTCCGGCTCGCCGAAGAAGCGCTGCGTGGAGGGGGCGAGCTTGGCGAAGGCTTGTTTGGCGTCTCGCGCGGCATAAGCGCGGATTTGCAGCCTGATGGCGTTCTCGATGTTATGCCTCTCCGTCGAGCGAGAAGCCTGTGGGCGCTTCGGCCCTGAGCGCCGTGGGCTGGAGCAGGGGCTTGGCGGCGGCGGCGGCAGCGAAAGCCTGGTGACTTGCCATCAGCGTTCCGGCAAGCGTCGCCATCTGCGTGGCGACCAGCGCCACACCGGCAAAAGCGAAGCCGGCGAAGCTCGCCCAGATCGCTCCCTTGAGCTTGGCTTGCATTGAAGGCCCGCCTCCCAGCGCGCAAGTCCAGGACAACAACACCGGACGGTGCGGAAGGTTGCACGAGGGCGGAAAATTATTGCGTGGCAATATCCGCGGCCGGGCCGCTCTTGGCCGCGCCCACCGCTTTCCGCTCCCGGGCAAGCAGGTAAAGACCCGAAAGGATCACCACGGCGGCGCCCGACAGCGTCCACAGCGTGGGCACATTGCCGAAGATCAGATAGCCCGCGACCGACACCCAGAGCAGGCCGAGATAGATGAACGGCGCCAGCACCGGCGCCGGCGCGCTGCGATGCGCCAGGATCAGCAGCCAATGGCCGAGCCCGCCCCAGAAGCCGAGCGAGGCGAGCAGCGCATATTGCAAAGCGCTGGTGGGCCAATGCCAGGCAGCCAGCGCGAAGGGCGCGAGGATCAGCACCCCTCCGAGCGGCGTGTAGGTCTGCGTCACTTCGGGCGGATCGAAGCCGGCGAGATAGCGCGTGGCGAGGTTGTAAAGCGCATAGCCGAAGGTCGCGACCAGCGCGAGCAGCATGGACCAATGCACGGTGCCGATGCCCGGATGCACCACCAGCATCACGCCGATGAAGCCCGCGGCGATCGCCACCACGCGATGCCAGCCCACCCATTCGTTGAGCAAGGGGCCGGCCAGCGCCGCGATCAGGAGCGGCGTTAGAAAGAAGATGGTGATGGTCTGATCGAGCTGGAGATAACGCAGCGCCAGGAAGTTGAAACCCGTGGTGACCACCATCAGCGCGGAGCGCAAGATCTGCAGCACGGGCCTCTTCGAGCGGAGCGAGGGCTTGAAGGCGAACGGCCAGAGCGCGACCGCGCTGAACACCACATGGCCGAGGAAGCGGAGCCACGTCACTTGCGCCACCGGAATGGCCTCCTTGACGATCAGATATTTGCCGGTGGAATCGAGCGCGGCGAAGCAGACCGTGGCGAGGGCCATCAGCCCGATCGCCTTCAGCCTGTGGCGTGCATCGACGTCGGCGGCGGCATTCGGGCGGGGTGTCATGGCGGCGTGTTTCTGCATCAATCCTTGCCAAAACACCATCGGCGGCTAAGGTCGCGAGGGACCGCAGGCGAGCGGTACGCGTGAGGAGGAGAGCGTGGCTGACATTCGCGCCATCTGCGCCATAGGCCAACGCGGGCAGCTTGGGCTGAACGGCCGGCTGCCGTGGGAAGGCAACAAGGGCCGCGAATATGTTGCCGATGTGGCGCGCTTCTTCGAGGTCACCCGCGGGCACGTGATCATCGCCGGACCGACCACGATCGCCTCGATCCCCGCCTTCGCCTACGAGGACCGGACCATCTGCGAGATCCGCTCGACGCACCATCCCGAGGAGGTGCTGGCCTGGTTTCCCGACCGTGTCGTGTTCGTCGGCGGGGGCCCCCCGGTGTGGGAGACCTACGCGCCCTATATCCGCCACTGGGACATCAACCGGCTGCCGTATGACGGCGAAGCCGACCGCTGGTTCGATCCCGCCTGGCTTGTCGCCGCGGAAAAGCCGGCCAAACCCTGAGCCGTTGGCGATTGCGAAAGCATGCCGGCAAGTTGGGTTAGGGAGACCCTGCAAGACCCCTTAGGTTCGGCGGCGTCGGGGATGCGCGGAGGACCATATGCGCTCTCATACCCTCTCTTTCACCGGTTTCGCCGCGGCTGCTTTCATCACCGCGCTCTGCGTCGGCGGCGTGGCGCTCGGCGCGACCGCCGCCAGCAAGGACGAGGCGGTGGCGATGGTGAAAAAGGCCGTCAGCGCCATCAAGGCTGAAGGCCCAGGCAAGGCCTATCCCGAGATCAGCAATCCATCCGGCAAGTTCGTCGACGGCGATCTTTACATCGTGGTCTACGGCCTCGACGGCATGGTGCTCGCGCATGGCGCCGACGCCAAGCGCATCGGCACCAATCAGCTCGGCGACAAAGATCCCGACGGCAAGGCCTTCGTGAAAGAACGCGTGGATCTCGCCGCGACGCATCCGAGCTTCTGGCAGAGCTACAAATTCATGAACCCCGTGACGCACAAGGTCGAGCCGAAGGACATGTATTGCGAGCGGCTGGATCAGACCGTGGTGTGCGGCGGCGTCTATCAGCTCTGAGCGGACGCTCAAGCTGCGGGAGCGTCTCCACCCGCGCCGTGCACGCGGGCGAACGCGACTTGGTGCGAAAATCTTAAGTTGAGCCGAGTAGATTCACCGCAAAAGCGCAGAAAACCGCGGCTGGACTGTGTGGACTGCAAATTTTTGCTGTTCCGATTTGGATCAGTCGAGGCTACCATCTATGGGGGCATGATTGGGGCGGGGCACGCCTTATCCATGCCGCGCGGAAACCCAATTCTGCGATTAGGGATATGGATCTATCGCCCGTCGACGACCGCCAGGAGGTCGCCATCGAAACCGCAAACGACCCTGTCTTCACTGCCGAACAGATCGGCTGGCGCTTCGCGCTCGGCACGCTGCTTCTGGTTGGAGCTTATGCCGCTTGGCCGATCATTCCCGTGGTGATGATGACCGATCTCGATCCGGGCGCGAAAGCTGGGCTGTCGGGCCTGTTGGGCGCGACGCCGTTCATGTCGAAATTCATCGCGCTCGGAATCATGGGCCGCCCGGCCTATTATTTTCTGAAGCGAACACTCTTCACGCGCATCCGTCGCTGGGCGGCGCGGCCGGCCGAGTAATCTTCAAACGCGAAGAGCAAACGAGGGCGCCGGCCTATGGCCAGCGCCCGGCGCGTGACAGGCGCAAACGCGTGCGCGCTTAGTAGCAATAGTCCCAATAGCCGCGATACATATACGGGTCGGCCCAGTACCAGCAGAGATTGGGCTGGGGCGCGTAGGGCACGATGCCGACGCCGGTCGCCGCCAGGATCGAGCCGAGCACGACGCCGCCGACGAACTCGCCGTAATAGGGCCGGCGATTCCAGTTGCGCACATAGGCGCGGTTGTTCCAGTTCTTGTTCCAATTATTGTTGTAATTGGTCCAATTCTTGTTCCAGTTCTTGTTCCAGTTCTTGTTGTTATAATTCTTGCTCCAATTGTTATTGTTGTTTTTCCAATTGCCGTTCTTGCTCCAGTCCTTGTTGTAGTTGTTCTTACCCTTGTTCCAGTCCTTGTGCTTGTGGTTGTCGTCGACAACGATCACGTCCGTGCCACCGTCGCGCCTGCGCGCGCGGCAGGCGCAACCCGTCGCCCTGAATGGTCGCTTGAGCGGGCTGGCTCGCCGACACAATGCAAAGGCCCGCGGCGACAGCAATGCCGGCCAGGCCGTAGTGAAAACGAATCATGGTGGTCCTCCGAATCCGAGAATTGCCTGAGCTAGTGACAAGTCATGGTGGCGGATGTGAGACGAGTCGCTCGTCTTCAACTCGGAAATTTGCCGATCGGAAGCAGAAAAACAAAAACCCCGGGGCCCGGGGTTTTTGCCAATGTCGGCGGGGGCCAGCCAGCCGGGGAGGGGATGAGGGAGCTTTGCAAGCCGGCCCAGTCTGGCGAGCAAAACTGTTCCGGTGCGGAAAGGTTCCCAGCTTCAGCGGCACGCGCTCAAGGAACCGCCAAACGAAGTGATGCGTTTGGAGAGCGCCGGCGAAAGCACGTCCCGCTCGGAGTCGTGTCAGCGACAGCCGCCGCATTCGGTGTAGAGGGGGCGCCGATCCCCAGTAGGGCGCCCCCTTTTGTCTTCGCCGAGCCGCGGGCGACAATCCATAGCCAAAAGCTATTGGTAAACCGCCTCCGATTTTCTCATGCTCGGTTTTGCCACTTGGCCGGTCGGTGGCCACTCAGACCAGCCGGAATCACAGGAGAGGGCGCGGGCGCCCCAAACCACGGAGTATCCCACATGAAGAAATATCTTATCGCAGCCGCTCTGATCGTCGGCTTCTCGGTGCCGGCGCTGGCGGTCGAGACGTTTTACATCATGTTCGACAACACGATGAAGGGCAAACCCGGCGCCTGTTCGATCATGACCTCGGAGCCGACCGACAAGAACCGCTACAAGATGATGGGCAAATACGGTTCGAAGGCCGACGCCGAGACGGCGATGCATTCGATGAAGGATTGCGGATAGTTCGCAAGGCGCAAGCCGGTAACACGAAAAGGGGCGTCGAGCCGCTCGTTCGGCGTCCCCTCTTGCTTTGGAAATGGGTCGGCTAAACCTAGGGAGGTCCCCCCATGAAGAAGTGTCTGATCGCAGCCGCTCTGATTGTCGGCTTCGCCACGCCCGCTCTGGCCGACGCAGTCTACGTCATGCTCAATCCCACCAATCATAAATGCATCACGACGCGGTCGCCGGGCCATATGCATGGCTACAAGATGATGGGTAAGTTCCCAACATTGGGCGAAGCCCAAACCGCCATGCACACGATGACCTCGTGCCAATAGGTCTCCTGACGCATTGACGACGCATTGATCATGGCAGCGGCCCTGCTCGCGCATGCGGGCAGGGGCTTTCCGCTTGTGGGGCCTCGTGGCGCGAACCTTGCTAATTGCAGAGTGAATTGAATTTTCGGCTCGGTCTTAAATTGCCCCTAAGCCGCAGTCGGGTAGGGCATGAGGGCCTCTTCGCTCGAACGGTCGAGCGAATGTAGGGAGACGGTCCGGATGATGAATCTGGTCAAATGCTTCATCAACAACGAGTCCGGGTCCACGGCCCTCGAGTATGGCTTGATCACCGCCGGCATCACCATTGTCGCCGTCACGGCGCTGAACGGGGTTTTCGCCCTTTTCTCCAGTCTATTCGCTACAGCTGTCGCCAACCTCACCGCGGCGGTCAACTGAACGGTAGCGCGGAACGAACAGAGCGGCGCCAGCCTTGAGTTAAGTGGTGGGCTCGTTGGGATTCGAACCCGAGTTGCGTCACTTATGCCAACGGGCCTTGCAGCGTGTGTGCCCTGGCACCCTACGGCAAAAAATGGCGCTGGCCGAAGCCGACCCGTTTGCGTCCAGGCAGGTCGCGACGGGAGTTTCTATTCAGTCCGGTTCAGTACAAAAGGTCGAAGGGTAACAAAAGGCCGCCAACTGAAACGAGCGCCGCGAGGCTTAGGAGAATGTTTATCACTTGGGGCAAATTCTCGACCCATGGAGACGTCGATCCAGCTAATTGAGAAAATAATCCGCGCCAAGACGGCCTTGCACCTCACGCTGGTGGCACAGCGTAACGACGGTAAGGTCGACATCGGGGGAGGGCGCATAGATGACCTGCTCGCAGAGGTGGATGCCGGGCTTGCGAGATATGAGCGGATGCTCGTTCTTTTCAAAAACGAGATCGCCGCTGCAGTCATGGAAGCCGACGCCCCCTAGTTAGGTGAGGTGCATAGCCATGAAACTGATACCGGTGAAGATAATCGTCGCGGGTCTGATGCTCAGCGCGACCCAGGCTTTCGCGGCCCCCCAACAGATCGAGGAGTTCTGTTTTGCTCAGGCGGCGCAGATTTGGTTCAACGGTCGAGGTGACCGGGAACACTTCATCGCTAACTGCATAGCCGATCTTACTCCCACACCGCCAGCGAAGCGCAGCCGATACAATAGCCCCCGCTAAGGCCGCGCGGGGGTCTATTCACACACGCGCACAACAAGGGCGCCGGCCGAAGCCGGCGCTCACCAAAGAAAGCCCCGGTCAGTTCAACCGGGGCTAGGTTCAAGTTCAGAAGTTTCGGTAGTGCGAGTTACCGTGGTCTCCGCTTTTCACCCATGGTGATTTCGAGCGGCCACCCCGCACGAGTAACTTGCTACCACTAGCGACGGCGATTCGCTGTAGCGCGAGAGGCGCATCGGGAGATCAAAGAGGGTTACTCCATATCCTCAAGACTTCATCATGTGAGGAGTTGTAGCCGCACACGATCGCCGCTCTCAGCCATTCCTGCGCTTCGGTCATCATTCCCTCCGTTTCGGTTGCCAGTTGCCCGCTCAATTAGCGGTGGCTTAGCAGAGCGTTTAGGAGGGGTGACAAGGACCCGGTAAGTCCTTCGAGTGAATGGTGAGCCCGTCGGGATTCGAACCCGAGACCCCTTGATTAAAAGTCAAGTGCTCTACCGGCTGAGCTACGGGCTCCTCGCGCGACATGTGGGACGCGGCGCGGCCAAAGCAATATTCCGCGCCGCCTTGCTAAACAACCCAAAATGCGTCATCCCGCTCGCTTTGGCGGTTCGGGCGCTCTAACCCCTGCCGCAGGCTGCGCTTTCGGGGAGGGGACCTCTAGCGATGGCACGCGAACAGCAGACGCCCGGCTGGCTGCGCCGTTACTGGCCGCGCCTCCTGTTTCTCATTCCCTTGATCGCGATGCTCTGGGTGCCGTCCTATAACCGCCTCGAGCCAACGCTCGGCGGCGTTCCCTTCTTCTATTGGTATCAGCTTGCCTGGATTCTCCTCGGCGCCGGCGTCGTGCTGCTGGTCTTCACTCTCGACCGGAAGATCGCGCACGCGCCGAAGCCCCAGCGGCGATACCACGGGCGTTCCCGGAGACATTCTGTGACGCTCGATCTGACGGCGACGATCGTCTTCGTCGTCCTGTTCCTGTTCGTGACCTGGCTCGGCTTCGTCGCGGCGCGCTGGCGCAAGGCCGATCTCAATCTGCTGCATGAATGGGGGCTCGGCGGCCGGCGCTTCGGCACCGTCGTCACCTGGTTCCTGCTCGGCGGCGATCTCTACACCGCCTACACCTTCATCGCCGTCCCGGCGCTCGTGTTCGGCAAAGGCGCGATGGGCTTCTTCGCCGTGCCGTACACGATCCTGATCTATCCGATCCTCTACCTCGTCTTTCCGCGGCTCTGGGCGATCGCGCACGAGCGCGGCCACGTCACGGCGGCGGACTTCGTGCGCGACCGCTTCGGCAGCCGCATGCTCGCGCTCGCCGTCGCGCTGACCGGCATCGTCGCCACCATGCCCTATATCGCGCTCCAGCTCGTCGGCATGGAGGTGGTGATCGGCGCGCTCGGCTTTCCCGCGGGCGGACTGGTCGGCCATCTGCCGCTGATCATCGCCTTCACCATTCTCGCCGCCTTCACCTATACCAGCGGCTTGCGCGCGCCGGCGCTGATCGCCGTGGTCAAGGACATGCTGATCTTCATCACGATCTTCGCCGCCGTGGTGATCATTCCGGCGAAGCTCGGCGGCTACGGCGCGATCTTCGCGAGCGTGCCGCCGGAGAAGCTGATCCTCGCCGCCGGCTTCGGGCGACAATTTCGGCGCCTATAGCGCCTATGCCACGCTCGCGCTCGGCTCGGCGCTCGCGCTGTTTCTCTATCCGCACGCCATGACCGGGATCCTGAGCGCCTCGAGCGGCGATGTGATCCGGCGGAACGCGGCGCTGCTCGCGGCCTATTCCTTCATTCTCGGACTGATCGCGCTGCTCGGCTACATGGCGATCGCCGCCGGCGTCGACAAAGAGCCGGCCTACGCGGCGGGCTTCAGCCAATACGGCGCGAACTTCGCCGTGCCGGCGCTGTTCCTCGCCTCGTTTCCATCCTGGTTCGTCGGCGTCGCCTTCGCGGCCATCGCCATCGGCGCGCTGGTGCCGGCCGCGATCATGTCGATCGCCTGCGCCAATCTGTTCACCCGCAATCTCTACAAGGAGTTCCTGCGCCCGAACTGCAGCGACGCCGACGAAGCCCGCATGGCGAAGATCGTCTCGCTCGTGGTGAAGATCGGCGCGGTGGCGTTCATCCTCGCCATCCCGCAAGCCTATGCCATTCAGCTCCAGCTGCTCGGCGGCATCTGGATCATCCAGCTGCTGCCGCCGATCCTGCTCGGCCTCTATTCGCGCGGCTTCAATGCGCACGCGCTGTTGATCGGCTGGGTCGCCGGGCACGGCAATCGGCACCTACATGGCGGCGACGCAAGGCTTCGCCTCCTCGGTCTATCCGCTTGAGATCCTTGGCGTTACCGTTCCGGGCTACGCGGCGCTGTATTCGGTGGCGATCAACCTCCTGCTCGCCGTGCTGCTGTCTCCGCTGTTCGATCTGGTGGCGCGGCGAACCGCCGCCCCATCCGCGCGTTAAGCCTGACCGGGGCGACGCTGGCGCCCCTCGACCGATACGCGATTCCTGATAGGTTCAGCCGGCGCGACTCATTAAGCCCCTCGACAGGGAGGAGATCTGACACATGGCAAACGACAACCAGGGCGGCAGAACGTTCCTTGCGATCGTACTGGGCGGCATCGTGCTCGCCCTCGTGATCGCTGCCTATTTCATGTACGGGCACAAAGGCGACACCAACGTAAAGGTCGAGCAGCCGACATCCGAGCAGCCGGCCGAGCCACCGCGCAGCGCCCCACGCGCCGAGACGCCGCCGGCGATGGCGCCCGCAGCGCCGCCGGCTGAACCTCCGGCGATGGCGCCAGCAGCGCCGCCAGCCGAGCCGCCAGCCGCAGAGGCACCGGCCGAGCCGCCATCGGCCGCCGGGACGGCGCCCGAGGAAGCGCCCGCTGAAGAAGCACCCGCCGAAGAAGCACCCGCCGACGAGGCGCCTCCGGCTGAAGAGACGCCCGAGCCACCGCAGTAGAGCGATGCGACAATTTGGGGCGGTCCGGCAACGGGCCGCCCTTAGCTTTTGGGGCGCAGCCGTCGCGCCGGCCGTTCAGCCGTTCATCCGAGGTTCAGACTGAACGCGGTCTCCTTGCCGCCGAATTTGATGCTAGATTATCGGGGCAGAATTCAGCGGGAACTTGGCGGAATATGGCGCTTACGGACTGCCTTGCTGCGCGCTGGTGGCCGCTTTCGGCGGCCGTCGTCGCGTGTGTCTGTACGCTCGCCCAGGCTGAGGACACCAAGAGCGCCGCCGTGCCGGTCGAGGCGGCAAAGGTGGTCGCCGCGCCTCTCAGCGAGCAGGTGACGGCGGTCGGCACGCTGCTATCGAACGAAGCCGTCACCGTCAGCTCCGAGATTCCCGGCCGCCTCAAGGAAATCCATTTCCAGGAAGGCCAGCCGGTCGAGCAGGGGGCGCCGCTTTTCACCCTCGACGATTCGGTCTACCGCGCGCAGCTCGACGATGCCGAAGCCAAGCTCAAGCTTGCCGAACAGACCAACAAGCGCACCAGCACGCTGTTCAGCAACAAATACGCGACCGCGCAGTCCGCCGACGAGGCGACCTCCAACCTGGCGGTAAGCACGGCGGCCACCGAGCTCGCCCGCGTTCAGCTGGAAAAGACGCGCATCGTGGCGCCGTTCTCCGGCATCGTCGGCTTGCGGCATGTGAGCGTCGGCGAATACATCACCGCGGGTCAGGCGCTGGTCAATCTCGAGGCCATCGATCCGGTGAAAGCCGATTTCCGGGTGCCCGAGAAATTCCTCCCCGCCATCAGGGTCGGCCAGACCATCCGCATCAAGGTCGACGCCTTTCCGGATGCGAGTTTCGAGGGCAAGGTCTACGCCATCGATCCCCAGCTCGACGTCTCAGGCCGCAGCCTTCTCGTCCGCGCCCTGGTTCCCAACAATGATCAGCGCCTGCGTCCGGGCCTGTTCGCGCGCGTGACCGTGCTGTTGCAGCTCAAAGAAGACGCCCTGAGCGTGCCGGAGCAGGCCATCGTGCCCCAGGGCGACAGCCAGTTCGTCTACAAGATCGTCGACGGCAAGGTGAAGCTCACCAAGGTGGTGACCGGCACGCGCCGCGAGGGGCGGGTCGAGATCGTCGAGGGACTCTCCGTCGGCGACGAGGTGGTGACCGCGGGCCAGCTCAAGATCCGCGACGGCAGCGCCGTCTCCGTCGTCGCCGCCACCGGAGCCTAGGCCGTGACGCTTCCCGAACTTTCCATCAAGCGGCCGGTGTTCGCCACGGTCATGAGCCTCGTGCTCGTGCTGGTCGGCCTGGTTTCCTACGACCGGCTTTCGGTGCGCGAATATCCGGCCATCGACCCGCCCGTCGTCACCGTGCAGACGACCTATCCCGGGGCCAGCGCGGCCATCGTCGAGACCCAGGTCACCCAGGTGCTTGAGGATTCGCTCTCGGGCATCGAGGGGATCGACTACATCACCTCGATCAGCCGGCAGGAATCGAGCCAGATCACCGTGCGCTTCAAGCTCGACCGCAATCCCGACTATGCCGCGGCCGACGTGCGCGACCGGGTAGGGCGCGTCCGCGGCCGGCTGCCGGACGAAATCGAAGAGCCGATCATCCAGAAGGTCGAGGCCGACGCCCAGCCGATCTTCCATCTGGCGTTCTTCAGCGACCGGCATTCGGCGCTGGAGATCACCGACTATGCCGAGCGCTACGTCAAGGATCAGCTGACGACGCTTCCCGGCGTCGCCGAGGTGCGTCTGTTCGGCGAGCGCGAATATTCGATGCGCATCTGGCTCGACCCGGAGCGGCTGGCGGCCTACGAGCTAACGCCCCAAGACATCGAGGCCGCGCTCAGGCGCCAGAATGTCGAGGTGCCGTCGGGCCGCATCGAGAGCCAGCAGCGCGAATTCACCGTTCTCGCCGAGACCGACCTGCGCACGCCGGCTCAGTTCAACGATCTGATCGTCAAGGAGGCCAACGGCTATCTGGTGCGGCTTGAAGATGTCGGTCATGCCGAGCTCGGGGCGCTCGATGAGCGGCGCGTGGTGCGCTTCAACGGCAAGCCCGCCATCGCGCTCGGCGTCATCAAGCAGGCGACGGCCAACCCCCTCGAAGTGGCGCAGGAGGTGCAGCAAATCCTGCCGAGCATCAGGGCGTCCCTGCCGGAGGGGATGGAAGTCCGCGTCGCCAACGACAAGTCGGTGTTCATCGCCGAGTTGATCAAGAACGTCTATCACACCATCGGCGAGGCCATCGTTCTCGTCGTCCTGATCATTTTCCTGTTCCTCCGCTCCATCCGAGCGACGCTGATCCCGCTCGTCACCATTCCCGTGTCGCTGATCGGCGCCTTCGCGCTGATGTACGCCTTCGGCTTCACCATCAATACGCTGACCCTGCTGGCGCTGGTGCTCGCCATCGGCCTCGTCGTCGACGACGCCATCGTCGTGCTGGAGAACATCTATCGCCACGTGGAAGAGGGCATGACACCGGTGAAGGCGGCACTGCTCGGCAGCCGTGAGATCAGCTTTGCCGTCATCGCCATGACCATCACTCTTGCGGCGGTCTATGCGCCGATCGGCTTCATGACGGGCATCACCGGTCGGCTATTCACCGAATTCGCCTGGACGCTCGCCGGCGCGGTGATCGTCTCCGGCTTCGTCGCGCTCACCCTCTCGCCGATGATGTGCTCGAAGCTGCTGCGCCACCAGGCAACGCACAATGTGCTCTATCGCGCCAGCGAGCGCGTGTTGCAGGGATTGACCTCGGGATATCGCGCCATGCTGCGCGGCGCGCTCGCGATACGTCCAGTGGTGCTTTTGATCGGGCTCGGGGTCGCTTGCGCCAGCTATTTCCTCTTCAGCCAGCTGAAGGGCGAGCTCGCGCCAATCGAGGACCAGGGCAACATCTATGTGATGTTCCGCGCGCCCGAGGGCGCGACCATCGAATATACCGACGCCTATGCCAAGCAGCTCGAACAGATCTATCTCTCGGTTCCCGAGGCCGATCGCGTGTTCGTCGTGGCCGGCAACCCGACGGTCTCGCAAGGAACCTCGGTCGTGCGGCTGAAGCCCTGGAGCGAGCGCGAGCGGACCCAGCAGGAGATCGCCAAATCGATCGCGCCGCGCATGGTGGCCGTGCCTGGCGTGGTCGCCTTTCCGAGCAATCCACCCTCGCTCGGCCAAAGCCTGAAGGACAAACCGATCAACTTCGTGATCCAGACCTCGAGCTCGTATGCGGAGCTACAGAAGATGGTCGACGCAATGCTCGACAAGGCGCGCGACTATCCCGGCCTCGTCGACGTCGACACCGACCTCAAGCTCAACTCGCCGCAGCTCGATATTTCGGTCGACCGGGAGAAGGCGGCGGCGACTGGAGTCGAGATCGACACGCTTGGCCGCACGCTCGAGACCATGCTCGGCGGCCGGCAGGTCACGCGCTTTAAGCAGAACGGCGAGCAATACGACGTGGTGGTGAAGATCGCCGACATCGACCGGCAAAATCCCGACGATATGCGGCGCATCTATGTGAAGGGCCGCGACAACGCGATGATCCCGCTCTCCAACCTGATCTCCATCAAGGAGACGGTGGCGCCGAAGGAGCTGAACCATTTCAACCAGCTTCGCGCCGCGACGCTGACCGCGCAACTCGCACCCGGCTATACGCTGAGTGACGGCCTTGCCTTCCTCAACCAGACGGCCAAGGAAGTGCTGCCGGCGACGGCGCATATCGACTATTCGGGCCAGTCGCGCGAATTCAGAGAAGCCAGCGCGAATATGTATCTGACCTTCCTGCTCGCGCTCTGTTTCATCTATCTCGTGCTCGCCGCGCAGTTCGAGAGCTTCACCGATCCGTTCATCATCATGCTCACCGTGCCGCTGTCGATCACCGGCGCGCTGCTGGCGCTGTGGTGGAGCGGCGGCACGCTCAACATCTACAGCCAGGTCGGCCTCGTCACCCTGATCGGCCTGATCACCAAGCACGGCATTCTGATCGTCGAGTTTTCCAATCAGCTGCGCGCCAAGGGGCAACCCATGCGGGACGCGGTGATCGAGTCCGCGGGATTGAGGCTCAGGCCAATCCTGATGACGACCGGCGCCATGGTGCTCGGCGCCGTGCCGCTCGCGCTTGCCACCGGCGCTGGCGCCGAGAGCCGTCAGGATATCGGTTGGGTCATCGTCGGCGGCCTGCTCGTCGGCACGCTCTTCACGCTGTTCGTAATCCCGGTGGTCTATACCTATCTCAGCCGGCGCGTCTTCATGGAGGCCGATGACGCTCTGACACCCGACACGAGTCTGCCCGCATTGCCCGCGCCGAAAGCGGATAGCATGCTCGAACCGGCCGAATAGAGATACGAGGATTGCAAAAAAGAAGAGCCCCGGCGCGGGGAGTGCCAGGGCTCGTACGCATTTACACAGAACGCACTACCGACCCAGACCGAACACAACTGGGCAACTACAGCATGCCTTCCGCCTGTGGCAGTTTTTTGACGTTTCCTTGTCAATCTCGTCAATAACCACAAGCGCTTGCGGGCACGCTTTCACATCGCGTGACGCCTCACGCGCAACCTGCGTTCAGCCTCCAACGCCTCACCGACCAAAGAGTTCCCGGCTCCAAGGATGGACCTTGTGCGTGGGCGCGGCGCATGCACAATGCTCGAAAATCGGGCGGTCTTGATCAAAGATCGAGGTTAGCGAGCCATGCGCTGGCGCGGCGAAAGAGAGAGCGAGAACGTCGAGGACCGGCGGGACGAAGGCGGCGGCTTCCCGTTCCCGGGCGGCGGCGTCCGCTTTCCAAGCGGAGGCTCGGGCCGCGGCGGCGGGATCGGCATCCTCGGCATTCTCATCATTCTCGGCCTGATGTTCTTCTTTGGCGTCGACCCGAGCGTGATCCTCCAAGGCGGACCCCCCAGCGGGGGCAGCGATCCGAACTTCCCGGATATTCAGCTGCCGCAGTCGCGCCCGGACACCACCAATTTTCCGGTGCCGGGAACGCAGGGACCGCAGATCGAGCATCCTAAGACCTCGAGCGAGGACGATCTCAAGCAATTCGTGTCGGTGGTGCTCGCCGAGACGGAAGATGTCTGGAAGGACATTTTCGCGCGCTATGGTGAGCGCTATAGCGATCCCAAGCTGGTGCTGTTCACCGGCGGCGTGCGCTCGGCCTGCGGCTACGGCGCGGCGCAGATGGGGCCGTTCTACTGCCCCAACGACGAGAAGGTCTATATCGATCTCAGCTTCTACGAGGAGCTGAGAGACCGCTTCAAGGCGCCGGGCGATTTCGCCCAGGCCTATGTCATCGCCCATGAGATTGGCCATCATGTGCAGAAGCTTCTCGGCATCGCCGATCAAGTCGAGGCGGCGCGTCAGCGCATGGACGAGACGCAAGCCAATGCGCTCCAGGTGCGCATGGAGCTGCAGGCCGATTGCTTTGCCGGCATCTGGGCCAATCATACCCAGGAGAGCAAGAACATCATCGAGCCCGGCGACATCGAGGACGCGCTCAATGCGGCGAGCGCCATCGGCGACGACCGCATTCAGAAACAGACGCAAGGCTATGTCGTGCCCGACGCCTTCACCCATGGCTCGTCGGCGCAGCGCGTGCGCTGGTTCAAGCGCGGCTACGAGAGCGGCAAGCTCGACGCCTGCGATACCTTCAACACCAACCAGCTCTAGGCGGAACCGCGAGGCGCCCAAGCGCGTTCGGTCCCCGGCATGCGAATTTGCTGCGCCCAATTGAATCGCGCGGCAGACGGCGTAGTCTGTGGGTAGGGGATTCGCGGGCCTAAGCGGCGGGGGGAAATAGTGCGGGCTGCGCGCCTGTTGCAGGCTAGCCTGGCAACCGTTCTGTTATGCAGTCTGGGCGGCGCGTCTTCGCCGGGGGCGGAGGACGTGATCGTGCTCGGCGCGCCCGTGTCCTTGACGGGCAAATATGCGCTGAACGGCGCCAACACCAAAAACGGCTACGATCTTGCCGTCCACAAGATCAACGACAAAGGCGGCGTAACTATTGGCGGCCGGCCGTACAGGCTCGTGGTCCACTATTACGACGACGAGTTCGACTCCTGCGCGCGGCACCGAACTCGCCGAGCGGCTGGTGAAGCAGGATGGCGTCAAATTCATGCTTGGGCCTTACAGCTCGGGCCTGACCAAGGCGATGCTGCCCGTCATCGAGAAATACAAGGTGCCGATGGTCGAGGGGAACGGCTCCGCACGCGAGCTGTTCACCAAGGGCTATCGCTACG
>CAVZLT010000024.1:0-58742 GCA_963776235.1 uncultured Alphaproteobacteria bacterium | reverse complement strand
GCGTCACGGTGCCGGTGGAAGTGCCCCGTATCCACGTAGTCCGCCGTCTTGAACACCAGCGTCGGCCCAGGCGCGGGCGCGGCCTCTTTCGCTCCGCGCCGTAGCGCGAGGCCCGGCCCCGGCAACCGGCGTGTCGTCGGCCCGCGCGACTTGCGCATTCCCATCCGGCGGAGTGGCCTCCACCGCGGCAGGCTGAGACGGAGCAAGCGCCGGCGCGGCGGCTTGCGGCACGGGCTTGGGTAAGGCGGCCGTGGCCGCCCCCTCTATGCCGGCCGGCGCGCTTGCCTGTTTCGCATCGGCGCCGACCGCGACGCGCACGGAATCCCTGCGAGGACAGCGCGCGCGTCCCATCCGGCGAGGTGATCTTCAACGACAGCGCATGATCGCCGGCCGAGAGCGGCTTCTCCAACACCACGCTCCATTCGCCTTGCAGATCGGCCTTGGCCTCCGCGACCTTCGTGCCCTCGCTTTGCACGCTTACTTTCCAGCCAGGCGCGGCGCGCCCGGCGATCACGCCCTCGCCGTTCGGCTCGATGACGACCACGTCGAAGGTCGGCACCGAGGTGGGCTCGGAGGGCGGCGTGGGCGTTCCTGTCGCATTGGCTTGCGGCTTTGGCGCTGGCGCTTCGGGAGCGTTCGCTGTGGCTTCGGGTTCCGCTTCGGCGGGCGGCTGGCTTACCGAGCCCGCGTCGGTGACCGGCTGCTGCCCGGTTGAGACGGAAGCAAATGGGCCGAGCCCGAGACCATACAAACCCAACAGCACGCCCCCGGCGAGGGCGACTATGGCGGCGATGACGACAATGAGCTTCCTGCCGATCATCAATTGTCCTCGGCCGACGCTTTGGCGTCCGCCAGCTTAAGGCGCGCCGGCCTTGGGAGGTTCCGCCGGCGCGGCGTCCTGCGTGGGCTGCTTGGCCTGCTCGAAAGTGACCATCGCGCGGGCCGCCAGCATGTTCGTATCCGTGTCATATTGGTCGGCGCGAAGCGTGTGCCGGCCGTCACTCAGCTTCACTTCGCTTTCAACGCTCCAATTGCCGGAACCGTCGGGCAGCACCTGGGCGAACGACTGATCGTCCAGGAACAGCGACAGTTGCTTGCCCGGCAGGGCAACTCCGCCAACCGTCAGCTTGCCGGGCTTATCGCCCGCGCCCTGGTAGTCAATCGTGCTCAGCCTGAGCGGTGACTTCGGCGGATGCACATCGCTCGGCTGCTCGACGTCGGTATTCGGCTGCGGTTGCCCGGGAACGCCCTGGTCAACAGCATCGGACTCGGTGGTCTGCGCAGTATTCGCCCAGAGGGAAACCGCGGCCATAGCCGCAAACGCGCTGACGATGCAACCATGTCGACTGAACAACATTATGCGTTTCCTTCACCCTAACTCGACTTCATCTTTTACGCGGCGCCCAAGGCAAAAAAACGTCAAACCGCGCCGATTTTGCAGGGAACCTAGCGGATTGGGTGATTCCCCGCCAGCCGATTGAGAGGCCTTGGCGCTTTTCTTGACGGGCGGTGGAGCCGAGTGGCAGATGAGCCCATGAACGACACCCAATCCACCTCCGCCCTTCAAAGCGTCTGCGTCTATTGCGGCTCCGGACCGGGCAAAAATCCGGCCTATGTGGAAGCCGCCCGCGCTTTCGGCGGCATCTTGGCCAAATCCCGCATTGGCCTCGTCTATGGCGGCGGCAGCCTCGGGCTGATGGGCGAGACCGCCCGGGCGGTGCTCAGCCACGGCGGCCACGTCACCGGCATCATTCCCGGCTTCTTGAGCGAGCGGGAGCACATGCTGATCCAGGCGCAGGAGCTGATCGTCGTCGACGACATGCATCAGCGGAAGCAATTGATGTTCGTCAAGTCGGATGCCTTCGTGGCGCTTCCCGGCGGGCTCGGCACACTCGAAGAGTTCGTCGAGCAGCTCACCTGGTCGCAACTCGGCCGGCACGCCAAGCCGATCGTGCTCGCCAATATCGAGGGCTTCTGGAACCCGCTGCTCGCGCTGTTCGACAGGATGGGCGGCGAAGGCTTCATCCGCCCCGGACTCGAGCTGAACGTGACGGTCGTCGATCGCGTCGAGAAGATCATTCCCGCGATCGAGACGGCGCTCGGCCCCTTTCCCGCCACGAGCGACGTGCAAGCGGAAGCCGAGGTCTCGGTGAAATTCTAGCGCCGGCCGTCAATCATAACCGTTCCACGCCGGGTGCCCGGCATAGGCCGCCTTGCCGTCGCGCGCGACGCCGACGCAGAAGCGTGTCGTATGCGTCTGGCGGAACACGTCCTCATAGGCGATATAGCCGACGATGAAGAACGGCGCCGCGATCTCCGAACGGAACACGGCAGCCGGACTGAACAGCTTGTCGGGCTCCAGGATCTCGTTGGCGACGGTCCGCTTTGTCGGTTCATAGGCGGGGCTTTTTCCCCGCGGCTCCTGCGCCACGAACTCGACCAGCCATTCCTTGAGCACCGCCGGCGTCTTTCCGTAATTCTGCATGGCGAGCCGAACGCTTGCCTGGTCGTGCAACAGGAAGAGGTCGGTCGGCCCGCCGAACACATAGGCGCGCTCGACCGCGGGGATGTGCTCAGCCGCGATCCGCGCCGCGGTCACGGCTTTGCGCGTGTTGAACCAGAGCAGCAGCGTCGACAGCGCGAGCAGCGCCATGAAGGTGACGACGGTCCGCTCGACCGAGCCGAAGAAGAACGTGCCGGCGCGGCAAGCATAGCCGCCGACCCCTGTCGCGCCCGCGCAGAAGTCGCCTCCGGTCTCGGCTTCGCCGGTATCCTCCTCGGACGGAATCTCGGAGTTCGAGCGCGTGGCCGCCGCCACTGTCGCTGTCGGTCAGCTCGACATTGGCGTGCGATCCGGCCTGCGGAAATGCCGGCGCGGTCCAGAAAAGCAGCAGTAAAGCGACGGCAACGCCCCGCATCATGCGATCCACGGCTCCCCGAACCTTCGTGGCAGCAATTCTTATAGCGGAAATTGAACGCGGCAACCTAACGCGGAATGGCGCCGGACATATCCTTAGGGGGCCGGGCCCGGTTAGGGCGCGGGCGCCCCGTCGCGGATCAGCTTGTAATTGATCGAGTTCGATCAGCGCCTCGAACGAGGCATCGACGATATTCGGCGAGACGCCCACCGTGAACCAGCGGTTCCCCTCCCCGTCGCGGCTCTCGATCAACACGCGGGTGACGGCGTCGGTGCCGCCCGTGAGGATCCTGACCTTGTAATCCACCAGCTCGAGATCGTCGATGAAGCCCTGATAGCGGCCGAGATCCTTGCGCAGTGCATTATCCAGCGCGTTGACCGGGCCGTTCCCCTCCCCCGCCGAGAGGACGCTCTCGCCGTCGATGCGAACCTTGACGGTCGCTTCCGACACGGTGACGAGATTGCCGACCGAGTTGTGGCGCCGCTCGACGGTGACGCGGAAGGCATCCACGTCGAAGAATTGCGGCACGTTGCCGAGCACGCGGCGGGCGAGCAGCTCGAAGGAGGCATCGGCCGCCTCATAGGCATAGCCTTGCGCCTCGCGCTGCTTCACCTCGTCGAGCAGGCGGACGATGCGGGGGTCGTCCTTCGGCGTAACGATGCCGATACGCTCGAGCTCGGCGAGGATGTTGGAGCGGCCGGCCTGGTCCGAGACCAAGAGCTTGCGCCGGTTGCCGACGGCCTCGGGCGGCACGTGCTCGTAGGTGCGCGGGTCCTTCTGCACCGCCGAGACATGGATGCCGCCTTTATGCGCGAAGGCCAACTCGCCGACATAAGGTGCATGCCGGTTGGGCGCGCGGTTCAGCATCTCGTCGAGAATGCGCGAAGCATGGGTCAGCGTCCTGAGCTTCTCCGGCGTGACGGACGTCTCGAAGCGCTCGGCATAGTCCGATTTCAGCATCAGCGTCGGGATGATCGAGGTGAGATTGGCATTGCCGCAGCGCTCGCCGAGCCCGTTCAACGTGCCCTGGATCTGCCGCGCGCCGGCGCGCACCGCGGCGAGCGAGTTGGCCACGCCGTTGTCGGTGTCGTTATGCACATGGATGCCGAGACGATCGCCGGGGATGATCTTGACCACCTCGGTGACGATCTTCTCGATCTCCTCCGGCAGCGTGCCGCCATTGGTGTCGCACAACACGATCCAGCGCGCGCCGGCCTGATAAGCCGCTTTGGCGCAAGCCAGCGCGTAATCGGGATTGGCCTTGTAGCCGTCGAAGAAATGCTCGCAATCGATCAGCGCCTCGCGGCCCGACGCGACCACGGCTTCGGTCGATTCCTTGATGCCGGCGAGATTCTCCTCGAGGCTGATGCCGAGCGCGACATCCACGTGGAAGTCCCACGTCTTGGCGACGAGGCAGATCGAGTCCGTGTTGGCGGCGAACAGCGCCTGGAAGCCCGGATCGTTGGCGATCGAACGGCCCGGCCGCTTGGTCATGCCGAAGGCGGTGAGCTTGGCGTGACCGAGCGGTTTCGCCTCGGCGAACAGCCGCGTATCCGTCGGGTTCGCGCCGGGATAGCCGCCCTCGATATAGTCGATGCCGAGCGCGTCGAGCTGCTGCGCGATCAGCCATTTGTCCTCGACCGAGAAGTCGACGCCGTGGGTCTGCGCGCCGTCGCGGAGCGTCGTGTCGTAGAGCGAGATGCGTTCGCGGGTCATGCCTACCTCTACACCACGCCCCACAGGAAATGCAGCGCCAGCAGCACGGCGAGCGCGAGCACCGCGAGCTTGATCGCCAGATAAACGCGCCGCGAGTTCCTGAACGGCAAGTCGCCGAGCAACGGTTTCATGTGTGCCCAGCCCTCACCCCGGGAGGCGCGGAACGCGCCGTCTCGAAAGGTGAGGCCATATAAGGTTGCCCATGCTTCGAGACGCGTCCTGCGGACGCGCCTCAGCATGAGGCTGCAACTCGTTGAAACAATTCATCGTGCGACCTCCCAGGTGGTGGTGAGCTCGCCGGTCTTGGGGTCCTTGGCGTCTTTCAGGACGATGCCCATGGCTTCCAGCTCGCCGCGGATGCGGTCTGCCTCCTTGAAATTCTTCGCCGCGCGCGCGGCGTTGCGCGCGCCGATCAAGGCGTCAACATCGGCCTTTGCCGCCGTCGCCGTCTTTGCGCGCACCCGCTCGATCTTCGACCTCTCGCCCGAGAACCCGAGGAAGCCGAGCGCCGCGCGCAAGCCACCCCAATGACCGGCGCTATGCAGCCTGTGCAGCTCGGTGATCGCCTTGGGCGTGTTGAGGTCGTCCGTGAGCGCGTCGAGCACCGGCCCCGGAACGCCGGTTGCGGGTTCTTTGCCTTCGAGATCGCCATACCATTCCCACAGCGTCTTATGCGCCTCGTCGAGACCGACCAAGGTCCAGTCCAGCGGCTGGCGATACTGCGTGCGCAGCATGTTGAAGCGAAGCGCCTCGCCGGGCCACGCATAACCCTGCCAGCCTTCCAGCAACTCATGCACGGTGACGAAGTTGCCGGCCGACTTCGCCATCTTCTCTCCCTCGACCTGGAGGAAGCCGTTATGCATCCAGACCTGCGCCATGATCGGCGTATGGAAGGCGCAGCGCGATTGCGCGATCTCGTTCTCATGATGCGGGAAGACGAGATCGATGCCGCCGCCATGGATGTCGAAGGTCTGGCCGAGATGCGCCGCCGCCATCGCCGAGCATTCGATATGCCAGCCCGGCCGCCCCGGCGCCGCGATGCCGCACGGCGACGGCCATGACGGCTCGCCCGGCTTGGACGGCTTCCACAGCACGAAATCCATCGGGTCTTGCTTGAACGGCGCCACCTCGACGCGCGCGCCGGCGATCATCTCGTCGAGCGAGCGGCCCGAGAGCTTGCCGTAATCGGCCATCGCCGCGACATGGAACAGCACATGGTCCTCGGCCACATAGGCGCAGCCGTTCTCGACCAGCCGCTCGATCATCGCCTTCATCTCGACGATATGCTCGGTCGCCCGCGGCTCGACGGTCGGGTCGAGCGCGCCGAGCGCCGCCATGTCGGCGTGGAACTGCGCCTCGGTCTTCTCCGTCACGCGGCGGATCGCCTGGTTCAGCGGCAGCTCGGGATAGTCTTGCGCCGCGCGCGCGTTGATCTTGTCGTCGACGTCGGTGATGTTGCGGACATAGGTGACGTGCTCAGGCCCGTAGAGGTGGCGCAACAGGCGGTACAGCACGTCGAACACGATCACCGGCCTGGCATTGCCGATATGCGCGAAGTCGTAGACCGTCGGCCCGCAGACATACATGCGGACGTTGCCGGCATCGAGCGGCCGGAAGTCTTCCTTCTTGCGGGTGAGCGTGTTGTAAAGTCTAAGCACGACAGACCAAGCCTCTTCGGCGTGAGGCCCGCCCTTCGGTTCGCGTAACTCTTGGATTGAGATAAAGGGAGAACGACCGGGCGAGCGTTGTTTGCTAGCCCGGAATGATGCCGCAGAAAATCATAAGGATGGGTTGCTTTTGCATCATCTTGAGACGCTTATGGCGGGAATTGCTTGTAGCGTCAAGCAAGCCATCTTATTCATGCCGCATTGACCCCGGAATCTAGGCGAGCATAATGCGTCGGGTGGCTCCTCGGGGATGGGACCCAATCGTGAGCGTCTACCGTGATTTTTGGCGGGTCGTTGCGTCGTCCGTAAGGCCGAGCGTGAGCCTGCGTTTTGCCCTGCTCGCGCTCTGCGGCGCGGGGCTGATCGGCGGCGCCGGTCTTGCCCTGGCGCAAGGCCTGAGCGACCGCGACATTCGCTGCATGCAGCTCCAGCAGGACCTCGCCTCGGCGAGCGGCGGCGGCGCCAATCGCGACGACGTGGCGCGCATCGATCAACAGATCGCTCAGGCCGACCGCGTGTTCCAAGGGACACAAGCGGCGATGGAAGATGCCCGCTGCTTCGAGAGCTTCTTCATCTTCGGCCGAGGCCTCGTGCGCAGCCCGAAATGCCTCAACATGAACGACCGCGTCGAGGACGCGCGCCGTCAGCTCACCCAGCTCCAGCAGCAGCGTCAAGCGCTCACCGGAGGCGGCGGCAACCGGCGGCGGATGGCGGAGCTGCAGGATGCGCTCGCCCGCAGCGGCTGCGGCGGCCAGCCGGTTGCGCCGAAGCGCCGCGGCGGCGGCCTGTTCGATTTCTTCGGCGGCGGCCAAGACGATCAACAAGAGGACGTTCAGCAGACGCCCATCTATCGCAGCATCGACCCGAACGGGCGGTATCGCTCGGTCTGCGTGAGGCTGTGCGACGGCTTCTTCTATCCAATCCATTATTCGGCTTACGGCAGCATGCTCGGGGAGGATCAGCAATCCTGCCAGTCGAACTGCGCGGCGCCGGCCGAGCTCTATGTGTATCGCAACCCTGGGCAAGAAATCGAGCAGGCCGTGTCGCTGAACGGCTCGGCCTATATGGACCTCCCCGTCGCCCTGCGTTACCGCAAGGAATATGTGAAGGGCTGCTCGTGCAAGCAGGCGGAGTACAATCCGACCGAGATCGAAGCCGCCAATAAGCGCGCCGAGGCCGACGCCACGGCGAAACCGGTGAAAGGCAAAGCGACCGCGAAAGCGCCGACGCCGCCTCCCGCGGCTCAGGCCGCAGCGCCTGCCGGCGCGACCGGCGCCCAGCCCAGCCTCGATCTCGACGTGACCGGCAGCAACCCGCCGGCGGCCGCCGCTCCACCTGCGGCCGTGCCCGCCGCGCAGAAGCCGCCCGCCCCCGCGATGGCCGCGGCACCGCCTCCAGCCGCGCCGCCCGCTTCAGCCTCGGCGGCGCCGCCGCAGGGGCAATCGACCGTCATCAAGAAGACGGCCAAGCCGCCGGTCGCCCCACCCGCGCAATAATTTCAGCTTAAGCGGTCTTGCCTTCGAGCCGCGCCTGAGCGCGTGCGCGGCCGATCAATGGCAGCAGCAATTTGAGCTCGGGTCCATGCTCGCGCGCCGTGAGCGCGAGACGGAGCGGCGCGAACAGAGCCTTGCCCTTGGCGCCGGTCGCCTGCTTGACGGCCGAAGACCATGCCGGCCAAGTCCCCTCGTCCCAAGGCTCGGGAGGAAGCAGGCCTGACGCGGTGCGGCAGAGATCGCGGTTCTCGATCACCGGCTCGAGCGGCCCCTCCACCACGCGCCACCAATGCTTTGCCTCGCCGAGCACGGCGAGATTGCCGCGTACCGCCTCCCAGAACTGTTCCCCGCCGCCAACGCCCATGGCCGCAAGCCGCTCCGCCACGGCGCTGAAGGGAAGCATGTGCAGAAGCTTCGCATTCAGGAGGCGCAGCTCGTGCGGATCGAACCGAGCCGGCGCGCGCGACAGCTTGGCGAAGTCGAAAGCCCGCGCCAGCTCGTCGAGATTGGCATGCGGCGCCACCGGATCGGAGGTGCCGATCAGCGCCGAATAGCACGCCACCGCCAGCGCCTCGATCCCCTCCTCGCGCAAGGCGGCGATGGAGAGCGTGCGGTCGCGCTTGGACAGCGCCTGCGCCGTCGGCGCCGACCAGGAGATTGTGATGACCGAAGGCGGGAGGCTCGGCACCCAGCGCTTCGAACAGCTGGATCTGCGGCGCGGTGTTCGTCACGTGATCCTCGCCGCGAATCACATGGGTTATTCCGAGATCGATGTCGTCGACGACGCTCGGCATCGTATAGAGATATGTCCCGTCGGCGCGGACCAGCACCGGGTCTGACAGGGAAACGGCATCGACATGCTGCCGCCCGCGCACGAGGTCGTCCCACACCACGTCGCGCTGCTCGAGCTTGAACCGCCAATGCGGCTTGCGTCCTTCGGCTTCGAGCCGCGCCCGGTCCTCCGCGGTGAGCTGCAACGCGGCGCGGTCATAGACCGGCGGCTTGCCGCGGGCGAGCTGGCGCTTGCGCTTGAGTTCGAGTTCCTCCGGCGTCTCGTAAGCGGGATAAAGCCGCCCGCTCGCTTTCAGCTTCTCGACCGCCTCGGCGTAGCGGTCGAACCGGTCCGACTGGCGCACCTTGTCCGCCCAGTCGACGCCGAGCCAGTGAAGATCCTCCTCGATGCCGCGCGCGAATTCCTCCGTCGAGCGTTCCCTGTCGGTATCGTCGAGGCGGAAGATCAGCCGGCCCCCCGCCCGCCGCGCGAACAGATGATTGAACATGGCGGTGCGGATATTGCCGGCATGAATCCGGCCCGTCGGGCTCGGCGCGAAGCGGACGGTGACGCTCATGCCTAGAGCTTCTCGCGGAACTTGTTGGTGATGGGATAGCGGCGGTCGCGCCCGAAATTCTTGGCGGTGATCTTCACGCCGGGCGCCGCCTGCCGCCTCTTATATTCGGCGAGATAGAGCATGCGCTCGACCTTCTTGACGAGCTCAGGCGCATGCCCGCGCGCGACGATCTCCGGCAGCGGCATTTCCAGCTCGACCAGGCAATTCAGGATATCGTCGAGCACGTCGTAAGGCGGCAACGTATCCTGGTCGCGCTGGCCGGGCTTGAGCTCGGCGGTCGGCGCTTTGGTCAGCACATTCTCCGGAATGACGATGCCTTCGGGCCCGAGGCAGCCCTTGGGCCGCGCGGCATTGCGATAGCGGGCCAGCGCGTAGACTTGCGTCTTGTAGAGATCCTTGATCGGATTGAAGCCGCCATTCATGTCGCCATAGAGCGTGGCGTAGCCGACCGACACCTCGGACTTGTTGCCGGTGGTCAGCACGATCGGGCCGAACTTGTTGGAAATCGCCATCAGCAGCGTGCCGCGGGCGCGCGACTGGAGGTTTTCCTCCGTGGCGTCCGGCGTCGTCCCGGCGAACAGCGTCTCCAGGCTTGTGCTCAAGCCGTCGACCGCCGCATGGATCGGCATGATGTCGTAGCGGATGTGCAGCGCCTCGGCGGTCCCCGCCGCGTCGGACAGGCTCTCATTGCTGGTATAGCTGTAAGGCAGCATCACGCCATGCACGCGGCCAGGCCCCAGCGCGTCGACGGCCATCGCCGCGCAAAGCGCCGAATCGATGCCGCCCGAAAGCCCGAGCACCACGCCCGGAAAACCGTTCTTCTCCACGTAGTCGCGCAAGCCCGTGACGCAGGCGAGATAGTTCGCGGCATCGCCCTGCTCGATTTCGGCGATGAGACCCGGCAGGCAGCGCCAGCGCCCGTTCTCGCGCCGCCACTCGGTGACGCCGATCGCCTCCTCCCAGGCCGGCAGCTGCACGGCAAGGCTCGCATCGTCGTTCAGCACGAAGGAGGCACCGTCGAACACGAGCTCGTCCTGTCCGCCCACCTGATTGACGTAAGCGAGCGGCAGCCCCGTTTCCTTCACGCGCGCCTCGGCGACGCCGTAACGCACATCCTGCTTGTCGATCCAATAGGGCGATCCGTTGGGTACGATCAGCAGCTCCGCGCCGGCCACAGCCAGCGCCTTGCACACTTGCTCGCTCCAGATATCCTCGCAGACCGGAATGCCGAGCTTGATCCCGCGAAAGTCGATCGGCGCCGGCATCGGCCCCGGAGCGAACACCCGCTTCTCGTCGAACACGCCGTAATTCGGCAGGTTATTCTTGAAGCGGAGCGCCTCGATGCGGCCTCGATCCAACAGAGCTTGAGCGTTGTAGACGAACGGTCCATCGGCGAACGGCAGGCCCATCAGCACGGCCGGCCCATCATCCTTGGTATCGCGTGCAAGCGACTCCAGCGCCGCCTGCGCCGCTTTCTGCAAGGCCGGCTTCAGCACCAGATCCTCGATCGGGTAGCCGGTGAGAAACAGCTCGGTAAAGGCGATCAGGTCGGCGCCGGCTTGCGCCGCGCGCGCCCGCGCCTCGCGCGCTCTCCGCAGATTGCCGTCGATATCGCCCACGACAGCGTCGAGCTGCGCGAGAGCGAGCTTGAAGGAGTCCTTGATCCGATGCGCCATGACAGGAACTTAGAACGAAACCATCCAAATTGCCTTGTCATGCCCGGCCGAAGTGCCGGGCATCCACGAATTTACATCCAAGACGTGGATGGCCGGGACAAGCCCGGCCATGACGAAGGTGTGACCCGGTAAATACCTATTCGCCCGCGGCAATGGAGATCTCGGGCTCGGGCCGCCCTTCCCGCTCCCGCTTCAGCCGCTCGGCCACGATGAAGGCAAGCTCCAGCGACTGGTCGGCGTTGAGCCTCGGATCGCAATGGGTGTGGTAGCGGTCGTGCAGATCGGTCTCGGTGACGGCCTTGGCGCCGCCGACGCATTCGGTGACGTTCTGCCCGGTCATCTCGACATGGATGCCGCCCGCATGCGTGCCCTCGCTGCGGTGGACGTCGAAGAAGGTCTCGACCTCGGAAAGGATGAGATCGAATGGCCGCGTCTTGTAGCCGCTTCCCGCCTTGATGGTGTTGCCATGCATCGGATCGCACGCCCACACCACGTGCTTTCCCTCGCGCTTGACCGCGCGGATCAGCGCCGGCAAATGCTTGCCGACCTTGTCGGCGCCGAAGCGGGAGATCAGCGTGAGCCGCCCGGGCTCGTTCTGCGGGTTGAGCACGTCGATCAGCGTGAGCAGCGCCTCAGGCTGAAGGCTCGGCCCGATCTTGGCGCCGATCGGATTCTTGATGCCGCGCAGATATTCGATATGCGCGTGGTCGAGCTGGCGCGTGCGGTCGCCGGCCCACAGGAAATGGCCGGAGGTCGCGTACCAGTCGCCGGACGTGGAATCGACGCGCGTGAAGGCTTGCTCGTAGCCGAGCAAGAGCGCCTCGTGGCTCGTATAGAAGCTCGTGGTGCGGAGCTGCGGCGCATTGTCGGGCGTGAGTCCGATGGCGCGCATGAAGCGCAAGGTCTCGGCGATGTGCTCGGCGACTTCCTCGTAGCGGTGCCCGGCGGGGCTGTCCTTGACGAAGCCGAGATTCCACCGATGCACGTGCTCGAGATTGGCGTAGCCGCCTTGCGCGAAGGCGCGCAGCAGGTTGAGCGTCGCCGCCGACTGCCGATAGGCCATCAGCATGCGATTGGGGTCGGCAATGCGCGCGGCCTCGGTGAACTCGATGCCGTTGATGATGTCGCCGCGATAGCTCGGCAGCTCCTTGCCGTCTTGCGTCTCCATCGGCGCCGAGCGCGGCTTGGCGAACTGGCCGGCGATGCGGCCGAGCTTCACCACCGGCGAGCCGCCGGCATAGGTCAGCACCACCGCCATCTGCAGGAACACGCGGAAGAAATCGCGGATGGAATCGGCGCGGTGCTCGGCGAAGCTCTCGGCGCAATCGCCGCCTTGCAGCAGAAACGCCTGGCCCGCGGCGACCCGGGCGAGCTTGGCCTTCAGCTCGCGCGCCTCGCCGGCGAACACCAGCGGCGGGAAGGTCGCAAGCTGCTTCTCCACGTCGACCAGCGCGGCCCGGTCGGGATAGACCGGGACCTGCTCGATCGGCCTCGAGCGCCAGCTGTCTGGGCTCCAACGGGGTGCCATTCTTGCGGCTCTCCTTGAAAAGTCCACGCTATATAGGCGATCGGCGGAACCCTGGCTAGGCGCCCGCTTCATTGTCTGTCCCGGCCGACCATGCCACATATCCCTTAACGCGAGGGCAAGGGAGCACCATGGACCCCCGGCATCTTGAGCATGGACACGACCCCCGCGACATCGCCAGGCGGCTCAGGCACGGGCCGCATATCAGCTATCTCCGCGACTGGGTCTATGGCGGCATCGACGGCACGGTGACCACCTTTGCGGTGGTGGCCGGCGTCGCCGGCGCCGAGCTTTCGACCAAGACCCTGCTGATCCTGGGCGCCGCCAATCTGTTCGCCGATGGCTTCTCGATGGCCGCCGCCAACTATTCCGGCACCAAGGCCGAGATCGAGGAATATGAGCAGGTGCGCCACATGGAGGAGCGGCATGTCGAGCTCGGCACCCGAAGGCGAGCGCGAGGAGATCCGCCAGATCTTCCATGCCAAGGGTTTCAAGGGCGCGGCGCTCGACAGCGCCGTCGACGTGATCACGTCCAAGCGCCAACGTTGGATCGACACCATGATGACCGAGGAGCATGGTCTGCCGGGGGTCAGCCGCTCTCCGGCCAGGGCCGCGGCGATGACGTTCCTCGCCTTTCTCCTCTGCGGGTCGATTCCGCTGCTGCCCTTCATCGCCGGCGCGCCGGCCTCGCTGTGGACCTCGACGCTGATGACCGGCGTCACATTCTTTTCTATCGGTTCGCTGCGGAGCCACTGGTCGCCGGCCCCTTGGTGGAGGGCGGGCCTCGAGACCTTTCTGATCGGAATCACCGCGGCCTTTGTGGCCTATCTGGTCGGCGTGATCCTCAGCGGACTGGTGTCGGGCGCGGGCTAGCCCCTACCCCGAGCGGTGCGCTTTGTGCCACAGTGCGGCGCCATGGCCATCAAGGAACCAAGCTTCACGCTCGGCATCGAGGAGGAATATCTCCTCGTCGACAAGGATACGCGCGATCTCGCGCAGGAGCCTCCGCCCGCGCTGCTCGCCAAATGCGAGGAGGCGCTGCGCGGTCAGGTCAGCCCCGAATTCCTGCGCTCGCAGATCGAGGTCGGCACCCGCGTCTGCAAGTCGATGCAGGAAGCGCGCGACCAGTTGATCCATTTGCGCAGCACGGTCGGCCGCATCGCCGGAGAGTTCGGGCTAGCGCCGATCGCCGCCTCCACCCACCCCTTCGCCAAATGGGCGAGCCAGCAGCACACCGACAAGGAGCGCTACAACGTGCTCGCGCGCGATCTGCAGCACGTCGCGCGCCGGCTGGTGATCTGCGGCATGCATGTGCATGTCGGCATCGAGGACGAGGATCTGCGCATCGACCTGCTCGGCCAGGCGACCTATTTCCTGCCGCATCTGCTCGCGCTCTCCACCTCCTCGCCCTTCTGGGAAGGCGTGCAGACCGGCTTGAAGTCCTACCGGCTGTCGGTGTTCGACGAGCTGCCGCGCACCGGGCTGCCCTATCAGTTCGAGAGCTGGAGCGAATATGAGCGGTCGCTCGAGCTTCTGGTCAGCGCCGGGCTGATCGAGGACGCCACCAAGCTGTGGTGGGATTTGCGCCCATCCGCGCGCTTCCCCACGCTGGAGATGCGCATCACCGATGTCTGCCCCCTGGTCGAGGACGGCATCGCCATCGCCTCGCTGTTCCGCTGCGTGTTGCGCATGCTTTATCGGCTGCGCCGGCAGAACCAGCGCTGGCGCACCTATCCGCCCTTCCTCGTGCGCGAGAACAGCTGGCGCGCGCAGCGCTACGGCATCGAGCAGGGCCTGGTCGATTTCGGCAAGGGCGCGGTCGTCCCCTTCCCCACCCTGCTCGAGGAGCTGTTCGATCTGATCGCCGAGGACGCCGCCTATTTCGGTTGCGTCGCCGAGATGGGGCATGCCCGCACCATCCTCGAGCGCGGCACCAGCGCCGACCGCCAGCTCGCCCGCTACGACGCGGTGAAGAAGCTCGGCGGCTCTGAGCAGGCAGCGCTCGTCGCCGTGGTCGACGGCATCGTCGAGGAAACCATGATGCTGCCTGGGCAGGAACGGCGTGCCGCAAGCTAGAGCGTCGTCGCCATGCCGCCGTCGACATTGAGCGCGGCGCCGGTGATATAGGCCGCCTCGTCGGACGCCAGGAACAGCGCCGCATTGGCGATGTCCTGCGGCGTGCCGAACCGCCTGAGCGGCGTCTGGGTGAGCAGCGCCTTGGCGATCATCGGGTTGGAGAGTAGCGGCCGATCAATGCCGTCTCGACATAGCCCGGCAAGAGCGTGTTCACGCGGATGCCGTAAGGCGCGTATTCGACGGCGAGGCTGCGCGACAGCGCCGACACCGCGCCCTTGGTCGCCGAATAGACCGCCATCTGCCTTGTGTGCTTGGACGCCATGATCGACGAGAGATTGATCACCGAGGCGTTGCCCGAGGCCTTCAGCAGGTCGAAAGCCTCGCGCGCGCAGCGCACCGTGCCGTCGAGATTGGTCTTCCACACGCGGTCCCACGCCTCGTCGGAGAGATGGCGGAAGTCCGCCCGCTCGCCGACGCCCGCATTGTTGACCAGCACATCCAGCCGGCCATGCGTTTCGTCGATCGCCTGCATCAGCGACTTGACCTGCGCGGTGTCGGTGACATCGACCTCGTGCGAGGACGCGGCGCCGTTCGCCTTGACGATGGCTTCCGCCACCTCTTTCGCCGCCTCCCCGTCGCGGTCGGCCACCACCACGAACGCGCCCTCGCGCGCGAAGGTCTCGGCAATGGCGCGGCCGATCCCGGCGCCACCGCCCGTCACCAGGGCTATCTTGTCCTCAAGCCGCCGCATCTGACCCCGCCACCGGCGCCGGCGCCTCCCATTTGTGGCGCATCGTCACCAGCTCTTCGGCCGCGCTCGGATGCAGCGCCATGGTCTTGTCGAGCTGCGCCTTGGTCACGCCGAGCTTGAGCGCGACCGCCGCCATCTGCACGATCTCGGCCGCGTCGCCGCCGAGGATATGGCACCCCAGCACCTTGTCGCTCTCCATGTCGACCACGAGCTTCATCAGCATCTTCTCGTCGCGGCCGCTCACCATCGAGCGCAGCGGGCGAAATTGCGCCTTATAGATATCCACCTTGCGATACATCTCGCGCGCCTTCTCCTCGCTGAGTCCCACCGTGCCGATCTCCGGCTGCGAGAACACCGCCGTCGGGATGAAGCTGTGATCGACCGGTGTCGGCGTGTCGTTGAACAGCGTCTCGGCAAACGCGGTCGCTTCATGGATTGCCACCGGCGTGAGGTTCATCCGATGCGTCACGTCGCCCACGGCATAGATATTGTCCACCGCGCTCTTGGAGAATTCATCGACCACCAGCCGCCCGTCCCAGCCGAGCTCGACGCCGACCTTCTCCAGACCCAGGCCCATGGTGTTGGGGCGGCGTCCGGTCGCCGCCATCACGCGATCGGCGGCGATCGAATCGCCGCGCTTGAGCCGCACGCGGTAGCCTTGTCCCTCCCTCTCGACCGAGGCCACGTCGGTCTCCATGCGGAGATCGACGCCGCGATTGCGCATCGCTTCGGCAAGCCCGTCACGCAGATCCATGTCGAAATCGCGCAAGATCTGCTCGCCGCGATAGAGCACCGTCACGGCGACGCCGAGCCCGGCGAAGATCGAGGCGAACTCCATGCCGATATAACCCGCGCCGATAATGACGATGCTGCCGGGGAGCTGCTCCAGCTCGAAACATTCGTTCGAGCTGATCAGGTGCTCCTTGCCGGGAAGTTCGGGGATCATCGGATGCGAGCCGCTCGCGACCAGGATGGTCTTGGCCGAGAGCGTGGCGTCGCGATCGGCCAGCTTCACCTCGTGCGCACTTTCCAGCACGGCGCGGGTGAGGAAGCGGTCGACCCCCGCCCGCTCCAAGGTGCGGGTATAGACCCCGTTCAGCCGGTCGACCTCGCGCTTGACGTTGTGGATCAGCGTCGGCCAGTCGAAGCGCACATCCTGGCAGGTCCAGCCGAAGCCGCGGGCATCGGCGAAGTCGCTGCCGTACTGGCTGCCATAGACCAGCAATTTCTTCGGCACGCAGCCGCGGATCACGCAGGTGCCGCCGATGCGATATTCCTCGGCGATGCCGACGCGCGCGCCAAGCTCAGACGCAAGCCGCGCCGCACGGACCCCGCCCGAGCCCGCGCCGATGACGAACAAATCGTAGTCGTACTCAGCCAATTGGCGTCAGGCTCCTGCGCGGCGCAAAGCTCTGACGCCGCCTTTGCCCGCCACGATAGCCAAATCGGCGAGCCCAAGAAACAACCCGTGCTCGACCACGCCGGGCACGCGTTTCAGGGAAAAGGCGAGCACCTCGGGCTCGGGGATGGTGCCGAAGGCGCAGTCGAGGATGAGATTGCCTTGATCGGTGACGAAGGGGGCGTCTCCCGGTCCTGGCCTGAGCACGATCGCGCCGTGGCACCCGGTCTCGGCCGCGATCGCCTCGATCAGCCGCATCGTCGCCAGCAGCCCGAAGCGCACCACCTCGACCGGCAGCGGGAAGATGCCGAGCGCGCCGACCAGCTTGCTCTCATCGGCGATCACCACCATGCGGTCCGACGCCGTCGCCACGATCTTCTCGCGCAGCAGCGCGCCGCCGCCGCCCTTGATCATGCGCAGCTGATCGTCGATCTCGTCGGCCCCGTCGATGGTCAGATCGAGCTGCGGCGTCTCGTCGAGCGTGGTGAGCGGGATGCCGAGCCGCTCGGCCTGGTTCCGCGTCGCTTCCGAGGTGGGCACGCAGACCACGTTCAAGCCCTTCGCCACCCGCTCGCCAAGCGCGGCAACGAAACGTGCCGCGGTCGAGCCGGTGCCGAGCCCGAGCCGCATCCCGTCGGTGACGAGATCGAGCGCGGCGCGCGCCGCGCTTTCCTTGAGCTCGTCGGTCCTGAGCAAGCGCTCCCTCCCCGCCATCAACCGATTTCAGCCCGATGATTAGGCCGCCGCTTGCCAGGCCGCAAGCCGCGTGTGAGGAAGAGGCCATGTTCAAGGACTCAACCATCGTGTTCGATCTCGACGGCACCCTGGTCGATACCGCCCCGGACCTGAGCAACGCGCTGAACGACGTGCTGACGCGGCGGGGACATCGGCCGGTGTCGCTGGAGACGATCCGCGCCTGCGTCGGCCACGGCGCGCGCGTCATGATCGAGGAGGCTTTGCGCCGCGCCGGCGCGGAAGACGACGTCGACCGCATGCTGGCCGAGTTCCTGGTGCACTACGAGGCCAATATCGCCGCCGAGAGCCGGCCCTTTCCCGGCGCGGTGGCGGCGCTCGAGGCCTTTGCCGCGCAAGGCGCGATCCTCGCCGTCTGCACCAATAAACGCGAAAGCTTGAGCCGTCGCCTGCTCCAGGAACTCGGCATCGATGGCTATTTCGCCGCCATCGCCGGGCGGGACACCTTTGCGGTGTCGAAGCCCGATCCGGGTCATCTGACCGGGACGATCGCGCTGGCCGGCGGCGACCCCGCCCACGCGGTGATGATCGGCGACAGCGAGGTGGATGTGCGCACGGCGAAAGCCGCCGGCATCCCCATCATCCTTGTCAGCTTCGGCTACGCGACCGCCCCGCTGCACGGCCTCTCGCCGGACGTGATGATCGACCACTTCGATGCGCTCGCGGCCCATGCCGCCGCCCTCCTGAACGGCGTTGCGCGCGGCCGTTCCCAGGGGCTGAACGCCTAAAATCCGCCCCAGATCAGGCATAATTCAACCCGGCGCTTCTCAACGAAGAGCCATAATCAAAAGCGATTTTCATAACCCCTCCTTGGGGGGATGGGACGAAGACATTCAAGGAGAGACAGATGCTTAGACGTGTCGCGATCGGCGTCGCGATGGCCTGCCTGATGGGTGGGACCGCTTACGCCGTCGACGAAGAGCCGACGGACACTGCCTGCTCCGATCAGGTCGCCGCCGCCGATGAAGCCATTCAAAGCAAGGTCGACGCCAACGCCTTGAGCGAGGACGAGGCGGAAAAGCTCAACCGGCTTCTCGATGAGGCCGACGCACTCTGCACCCAGGGGAAATTCCAGGACGCAAGCGCGAAGCTTGCTACCGTCAAGGGCGCCATCAACAACGGGAACTAGGTTTATGCTGGGGGCGGCGCCCAGGTTCGCGTCGTTCGCCTACTTCGGATTCGCATCCAAAGGCATAGGGCACGAGGCGGTACCCTCTTTTTCGCCGGCGCTTCTGCTCCTGACCGCGCTTGCCTTTTCATCTGGCGCGCTGTTTGTAACCACGGCGGCCGCCGATTCATGCTCGTCGGTCCGAGGCGGGGCAAAGGTTGATCCAAGCGCCAATCCTGACCAGAGCCAACCGCCCGGGCAATGTTCCGTGAGAGGCCTGACGGAGAGCGAATGCGACGACGTACCCGGTCATAAGCACTTCGAAAAGGATTCGGGCTCGGGATTTACCGATTGCTTTTTTGATCCGCCCACCTCAAGTGCGCGTCCATCAAGGAACCGCGCCGAAACGAATCCCAGCAATCCCAGTCAGGGGGACGAAGACAACGAATGCATCGAGCAGCTGATTGCGGTCGAGGAAACCGTGCGTGACAAGCTTGAGGCCAACACGCTGAGCGAAGCCGACGTCGACAACGTCAACGAGCTTCTCGACCAGGCCGATGCGCTGTGCACCGAGGGGAAATTCGCCGAGGCGACCGCCACGCTTGCCACCGTCAACAAGATGGTCGGCAAATAGCCAATTCCAACTGAGGCGGACGGCACAGTAAGCGGCTCGCGCCGCCCATCGTTTCGGGCGTTCGCCATGCCTTTGAAGGATTGCCTTGCGGCGGTTCCTTGACTTACCGGGAAGCCAATCGCTAAATCCATGCCACCAGAGCTTGGCCGGCCTCCTCGCCGCCATGCCGCAATTGGACCGGGCGGTTAGCTCAGCTGGTAGAGCACTGTGTTCACATCGCAGGGGTCACTGGTTCGAGTCCAGTACCGCCCACCATTCAAGCAATTATTCTCAAAAGGAAAATTACACGTCGCGCCGAGCAACGCTCTACTCGGGCAACTCTCGGGGCAACAGTATGTATTTTTCGATGGCCAAATGGGGAGTTCCCTCATTGCGTCGTTGTACCGGACGTGATCCCTCCTCGAGCCCTGCTTAGCGTTCTGACCTCATTTGAGCTTGTGTGCATCAACTGCCAGCGAGGCGTGCTCTCCGCAAATTGGCGCGATCTTGCCAAGACCGTAGCGGGTACACGCAGCGGCAAGGTCGGTATTGTCGCCGAGGCGCGTGCAAGCGACCGCAAACCCATCGCCCTTATCCAGTTTCCTTAAATCCCACACTCCTGCGGTCCCGTCCTGGTAGGCGGTCGCCACCAGAGTCCCGTCCGGCGAGAAGGCTACCGAGACGATCCGGTCGTTGTGGCCTCTCAGCGTAGCGATCTCGGCGCCGGTTGTGGCATCCCATATGCGCGCGGTCCGGTCCCACGACCCCGTTGCCAGCCGAGTGCCGTCGGGCGAGAAGGCGGCTGCATAGACCCGATCATCATGCCCGTCGAGCACGATGATCTCATCTCCGGTCGCAGCATCCCAGAGGCGCACGGTCCGGTCATAGGACGCTGTCACGACTTGGGTGCCGTCGGGCGAGAAAGAAGCGGCATACACGGGGCGGTTATGTCCCGCGAGCACCGCGATTTCGATTCCGGCCGCGATATCCCATACGCGCGCGGTGCCATCCTCGGACGCAGTTACCAACCGGGTGCCGTCGGGCGAGAAGGCAACGGAATAGATCCTGGCCTGATGCTTTTTGGGCAGCGCGCGAGAGGTCCTAGTGGCGACATCCCATATGCGCGCGATCTGATCCTCCGAACCCGTTGCGACCTGCGTTCCGTCGGGCGAAAAGGCGGCGGAATATACCGCGCCCTGATTGTCATCGAGCACGGCGAGCTCTTTACCTGTGGCGGCATCCCACACCCGCGCGGTCCCGTCTCGTGAGGCCGTCACGACTTGGGTGCCCTTAGGGGAAAAGGCTGCGGAGTAGACTCCGCTCTGATGCCCTTTCAGCGGAACAAGCCTGGCGCCCGTCGTGACATCCCAGAGCTGCGCGGTGTTGTCCTCTGATGCCGTCGCGACCTTGGTCCCGTCGGGCGAGAACGCGACCGAATAGACGGGTTTCCCGTGTGTTGCGATCGGGACGCTGTCGGCGCCGGTCACGACATCCCACACCCGCGCGGTCTTGTCCTCTGATGCCGTCACGACCTTGGTTCCGTCTGGCGAGAAAGCCGCAGAATAAACCCAGTTATCATGTCCTTTGAGCGGGACGATGTCGGTCCCGGTCGCGGCATCCCACAGATACGCCGTGTGGTCGGAGGATGCCGACGCCACCTCAGTCCCGTCGGGCGAAAAGACGGCGGAATTAACCCAGCTGTCATGCTGCTTGGAGGCAATCTGCTCTCCGGTCGCGGCATCCCACACTCGTGCGGTGTCGTCAGCAGACGCCGTTACCACCTTGGTGGCGTCCGGCGAAAATACAGCAGACTTGACCGGGCCCTCATGTTTTAGCTCGGCAATCACAGCCCCGGTCGTAACGTCCCACACCCGCGCGGTTTTGTCTGCGGACGAGGTCACCACGCGGCTGTCATCGGGCGAAAAGGCGGCGGAGATGACTCGGTCCCGGTGCCCGTCAAGCCGAGTGATCTCTTTGCCGGTGGCGGCATCCCACACCCGTGCGGTTCCGTCGGAAGACGCCGTCACCACCTTGGTGCCGTCGCGCGAAAAGGCGGCCGTGTTGACTCCCTTCTGATGCCCTTCAAGCGAGGCGGTCTGCTTGCCCGTCGTTGCGTCCCATAGCCGCGCGGTGTCATCCTCTGATGCCGTCACCACCTTGGTGCCGTCGCGCGAAAAGGCTGCGGTGTTGACTCCCTTCTGATGCCCTTCAAGCACGGCGATCGCTTTGCCGGTGGCGGCATCCCATACCCGCGCCGTGTTATCCCCGGACGCCGTCACCACCTTGGTCCCATCGGGCGAGAAGACGGCAGATTTGAGAAAGTTCTTGTGACCTTCGAGCACGGCGATCACGCCCCCGGTCATGGCATTCCATATTCGCGCAGTGTGATCGGTGGATGCCGTTACCACGCGGGTGCCGTCGGGGGAGAAGTCGGCGGAAATGACCCGCTCCTGGTGTCCTGCGAGCAGCAATCGCTCGCGAAGAAGCGGAACAGCGGCAGCCAGGCTTTCCAGCGTCAGCTTGAACTCGGACCTGCGGTCATCCCCTGCCCGCGGCCACGCGGCGAGCGCCAGCTTGGCAGCGTCCACCGGCCGCCCCTCGCCCAGGGCTTTTGCCGACAGCGCGGCAATGCCCACTGTTTCGTTGTTGATGGCTTCGGTGGCACGCGCATCGGCTTCTCTCGCTTTGAGGAAACCGAACACCGCAAGACCCGCTGCGAGCAAGGCGAGGACACTCGCCGCCATAAGCCCGATCCGCGTCCGCTTGGCGACCTGGCGGTTTGCCTCGGCGAGCTTCTTCGCTTCCTCGAGCTCGCGGTTCCGCCGCGCGGTGTCCGCGGCTCTGCAGGCATCGAGATAGAGGCGATCGGTGGCGTCGAGGAGCGCCGCCAGATCGGCGCGCTGTTTCAAGCCCTCCGCGTCTTCCAATCGTCCGCTACCATGCGCAAGCCAGCCGTCATCCTTAGCGTTGGCGGACCAATCCCGGGACGCCCGCTTGACACCCTCCAGCACCCCGAGCAGCCCGGCATCTTCGTCGAGCCAGCCCTGGAGCGTGCCCCATTGACGGAGCAGCGCCTCGTGCACAGGCTCGATGGTAACCTCGCCGGTCTCCTTCGACACGTCAGTGGACAGCAGGCGCTGCTCTACCAGAAGATCGATCAACGGTCGGCTTTCGGCCGGGATTTCCGATTGCCGGGCGACGCGCCGCCGCGGTGAACCGGTGTCGGGATCGATGCCGGCGAGCCATGGGATGCAGCCGCGACGCAGAAGAGCGAGACGGGCTGCTCTGTCACGCGGAATTTTCGGGTCTGCGTCCGCGGCTTTCAGTACCTGCTCCACCGCCGCCTCGATGGAACCCCGCACGCGGCCAAGCTCCTCATACTCCGAAAGCTTGAGATCGCCGTCGCCGCCCTGCTCGCGATAAAGCCGCTCCAAGGTGAAGGCGAGCAGCGGAAGTGCGTCCTTGGCGCCTCCCTCCTCGATGTCGACCAGCAGCGCGTCGACCAGCGCCTCTTCGATGTTGAGCGCACGCTCGGTGCCTTGGAGCCGCCGCGCCGGACCCTTGATGACTTCGGCGTAAGCGCCTTTCGGCATGGGGCTGAGATCGAAGGGAACCTTGCGCAGATCTTCGATCTGCTTGGCTTCCTGAAGACGCTCATAGCTGTCGGAGCGAATGGTGAAGAGAACGATCAAGTCCGGCTTGTCCTGGCTGGCAAGCTCGCGCACAAGTTCGAGCAAGGCGCGAGCTTCTTCACCTCCCTCCGACTGGAACAGCTCTTCGGCCTGATCGACGGCAAGAACCAGCGTCGGGGGCTTGGGCGCCTGTGCGCCCTCACCCATCTGGGTAGACCTATTCGCCTTGATCAACTCCTCCAGCAGGCGCGCCACGCTTGCCGCACCCTGGTCGACGGCCTTGCGAATGTCCGCACGCGAGCGGGGGAGCTTGGCGTCCTTCAGCGCCTTCTCCAAACTGGCTATCAGACCCGTCTCACCGCTGAGCGCGGCGCGCTCGGGCCGCACGATCGGCAGAGGCAAAAAGTGCTGGCTCTCGCGGCCGAGCCGCGGCAACAGTCCCGCACGCAGGAAGGAGGACTTCCCTGCCCCGGAAGCGCCGAGAATTATGAGAAGTCTAGGTGGGGGCGAATCTCGAAGTCCCCGCAGCAAGTCGAGGCCCACCACGGTGGGACCGTCACGGCCAAAGAAGATGCCGGCATCCTTGGCTTCGAGCGGCTCGAGACCGCGATAAGGCGCGCGCTCGGGATCGTCCTCTGGAGGCCAAGCGAAATATCGAGCGTCGAGGCCCGCCTGCATCAAACCGATGCGCAGACGCTCGAGCCCATGCTTGGCAAACGCTACAGTGACGGGCGTATCGCCCGGCGGCGGTGCAACGCTGACTTGATAATCTCGCTTGCCCTCGGTGAGATCAACAAGTTGCCATTCGGCCGTCATCTCTGTGGGGAGATCTTTGAACGGCGTCGGCTGGACGACCACGCCGAAGATGCGCTTGTTGAGGTTCTTGGCGAGCAGGAACTCGGCGAGGCACCACTTCGACCCGGCCCATTCCGGTGAAATGAGAAAGATCACAAGTTCGCAGTGCTCGGCGGCATGCTTAAGGGCTGCCTGCCATCGCCCGCCCGCCTTGAGCCCTCGTTCCGGATCGAGATCGAGGAACACATCGTCCCAGCCTTGGTCGCGCAGCCACTCGCCCAGAGCGACGGCCTCGGCGTTGTTGCTGCTCGAGTGGCTGATGAAGAGGCGCGACATCACTCGCTGCTTGACGCCGGCCGCACTGCATCTTCTCTCGCCGGCCGCACGCTGATAGCAGGACTCGAACCGGCCATGACCGACCACACGGAACACCGCAGAACTGGCCGAGTATGGAGGACCGAGACCGGGCCTGCAACCCGCACTCACTTAGTTTAAAGGGCTAGAGGAGCGAGAAGCAGTAACCTTTTTCTTTGAGCTTGCGCAAAATCGCGCGCAGCAATTCGGGCCTGCTCTTCCAGTGGGCGCCATGGATCAGGATGACATCGCCGTGCGCCGGAAGCTGCGGCGACGAGCAGGCCGCGCCGGCGATGCCTTGCCAATCGCAATCGGCGACATGGGGGAAGGTGTCGTTAGGGGCAAATTCCACGTCCCACGCCACATGCCTCAGGCCGATGCGGGAAACCTCGCGCACGCAATGGGGCAACAGGCTGCCGTCTCCGGGAAGTCGCGTAAGCGGCATGCGAAGAGCCGAGTCGCCCAAGAGATCCTGAAAAAACGCGAGGTTCTTATCGAGATTGGCAGCAAACGCCGCTTGCTGCCGGATATCGCTGAGATCGCTGTAGACTTCGGCATATACCGATCTGCTTTCCGGAAAATGGCGAAAGCCGTGATTGCCGATGAGATGGCCCTCGCGCAGGATTCGCTGGACGAGTCGCTTCTGACGGTCGCGCCGGCCTAATCCCGCGGCATGCTCGCCCGTCAGGAAGAACGTTGCCGGTACGCTCTCCTCCCCGAGGATGTCGAGCATCACCTCGGTGGCGGCCGTGGGACCATCGTCATCGGTGAGGAAGATGTCTCTCGGCAGGGGAGTTTCGCATAGGCCGGCGGCGGCGTATGGCAGCGGGCGTTGGCGCGGCCCCGAAGAGAAACGGGCAAGGTCCCGAAACATGCGGGTAATGCGGCTCATGCGGAAACTCTCCGGACCGGACGATGTTGCGATAGTATTCGCGGCCGCGAGCCCTGCCACGAAAAATAAGGCTTGCGCGGCGCGGTAGCGGGCGAAGCGTTAGGGCAAGTGGTGCTGCACGAAAGAATTGCTCATTCCGATCTCGAGTGGCGGCGCTTGCAGAGGCTGCGGCCCACCACGCTCGCCGTTTTTTCCTACCATCACGACGTCGGCCTCGTTCCTGATCTCCTCGCCAATCTGGCGCCGATGGTGGACGGCTGGGTCGCGTATGACGACCGCCGCAATCCTGCCGCCTTCTCCAATGAGCCGCGCCGCCGCGCGTTGCTGATCGATCGAGCGCGTGAGCTTGGTGCGACCTGGGTGCTGGCGGTCGACCCCGATGAGCGGTTCGAGCGCGGCCTAGCCACGGCAATCCGACTATTCACGCGCGAACGTCAGCGCATCGTCTGGCAATTCAATCTGCGCGAGATGTTCTCACTCGGCGAATATCGCGTCGATGGCATTTGGGGAGTCAAGTCTCAAGGGCGGCTATTTCCGGTCTTCGATGGCACGTTTTGCTCCGAGGCGCCCGTTCATGGGGCCTGGTTCGAGTACATTCCCGGTTACAGCTTCCTGTCGACCGGATTCAATCTCTATCACCTCAAGATGATCAATCCGGAGCGGCGCGCCGCACGGCGCGATTTGTACAGCCGGCTCGATCCCAAGCAGAAATATCAGGCGCGTCGGCTACGACTATCTCCTCGATGAGTCCAGGATGGAGCTCGAGGCGATCCCGCGCGGCCGAGATTTTCTTCCTTGTCATACCGAAGAGACCGATCGTTCCCTGTTCAAGTCTCACGGGTCCGAGCGCAGTGAAGCGCAGTCGCTGCCCGCTGCCGTCATTGAGCCCGCATGGTCGGTACAAAACGCCCCGAGCCGCATCGCGTCGCAATTGGGCCAGGCCAAGATCTCGGTCGGCCGCTCGCATCCCTCCGAGAGCGAGCTAGCCGTGGTCGTGATCGGGCTCGGCGCCCCGGACAGTCTTAAGGACGCGGTCGCCTCATTGAGAGAGCAGTGCCCAAGCCCTGAGATTATCGTGGTCAATTCAGGCGGGGGCGACGCTGCCGGACTGCTGGCCGAGCATCTCGACGACATCCTGCTGATTGAATTGGAAGAGTCGGTCTTGGTCGGTGCGGCCCGGAATCTCGGCATCAAGGCCGCGTGCGCGCCTTACATTGCCTTCCTGGCAGCCGATTGCCGCGCCGAGCCCGGCTGGGTCTCGGCGCGCATCGAGGCCCATCGCGAAGGAGCTCCCGCGGTCGCCAGCGTGCTGACAAACAGTCACCCGCAAAATCCGATCGCCTGGGCGGCGCATCTGATGACGTACGGCAGGCGCATGCCGGGTGTGGAGCAGGCCCAAAGCGCATTGTTCGGCGCGTCATATGACAGGGATCTGTTCGAGCAGTATGGACTTTTTTCCGAAGCCCTGAGAGTCGGCGAGGACAGCGAGTTCCACAAGCGGTTCCGTCCGCCGCATCAAGTCCGCTTAGTCGAAACGGTCCGAACCCGGCATGCAAACCCGACTGGTCTGCTTAGCCTCTTTAAAGACCAATATGCGCGCGGGAAGAATGCGCGCTATCTCGCGGACTTTTTCCGTCGAAGATTTACTCTGGGCTACGTTTTTCGGAACGCGGCGCAGCGGTTTGCTCGCGCTCTTCGGCTTTCGGTTCGGCCGGTCGATCGGCCGGACCAATTCTATGAACTTACGGCGTGGCCCTTCATCGTCTCGGGCACGTTCGCTTTCCTTGCCGGTATGCTCGTGAGCTATGTGAGGGCTCTCCTGGCCGAATCCGCTTATCGCGCCAGCCGCCGACTGGCCGTCCTGGGCGATCCGCACGCCGCGATCGAGAAGGTTCGGCGCGCCCTGGCGTTGAGACCGATTACCGCGCGCTATCAATTCCAATTGGCGTCGCTGGTGCTCGAGACCGGCCAGATCGACAGCGGAAGCCGCGAGATTTACCTCGGTTTCGACATGACGCGGGAACCGGTTCGCAATTGCTATCGCCTTGGACCCGCCACGCGCTTCTCTCCAGGCGCGGCTCAGGGGCGATCGGCGGCCCGCGTGAAGCCTGCTTTCCTGACGATCGTCGTGATCGCCGGCAGTGACTTGCTGCGAACGGCAGGTATTTTGAATAGCCTTGCTTCGCAGGTCCGCTCGCGGTCGCAGGCGGAAATCGTCGTCGTCAACACGCGAGGCAAGCGGTCGCGACATCTCTACTCGGCATTCGCCGCGAGATGGCCCAGCCTACGGGTGGCAATCGCCGCGCCGAGCGAGCTCGCCGAGATTCTTGGCGCGCGTGTGCAGGAAGAGGCGGCGTCGGACGATGACTTCGTGGTGATCACCACGGACGACCATCAGTTGCCTCCGGATTGGCTAGCCTGGCTCGATGCCTATATCGCGAATTCACCGGAGGTTGACTTCTTCTACGGCGAGACCACGCCGCCCGCGAACAAACGCGCCGGTGCGCTGGCGCGTGCTTGGTCGCGAGTTCGAGCTTCAGTCTCGGCTGATCAGCAGGCCGCACGGTCTTGCTGGCGCGGCGTTCGGGAATTGGGCCTGTCGGACCGCTACCCTCCCTTGCTGGGGCGGCTGGCCATCAGAGCAGGTGAGTTTCGACAATGCATGGACTATGACCAATCGCATTTTGAGAGCCGGTGCAAGCGCCCTGACGGCGCAAGAGTGGCAGAGCGCGCATCTGCCAGAATCCGGCGCACGCTCGCGTCTCGCGCGCTTCTTCCGCGAGGGCTATCTGTCCGGCCAGCATGTGGCCGGCACCCGCGATCCCGAAGCCGTCGCCTTGGTGTTCGAAGGCGGACGCTCACTTTCAGGGGCATGGCGGAGGTCAGCACGCCTCGCGGGCAAGTGCTGGCGGGCCTCGGCGAACGAGCATGCTTCGCTCGCCGAGCGTGGACTTGGAGTTGGCGTGGCCTTTGCCTGCGCCTGCGCCCGCGAAGCAGGTCTCTTCACGGGTGTTCGTCGGACCGAACACGCGCTCGGCCAGCGTCTGCCCGCGCGCACGCAGCCGGACGCGATCGCCCCGCGCAATCCGTCCGCGGCCTGAGACCCGTCATTGGCCTAGACTATCGGCCCACCAGCTCAAGACAGCGACGCGCCACGATCTTTGCCGACTCTGTATCCGGTGCCCATTCCGCGGCGGCAAGCGCCTCCTCTTCGGCACACTGTCGGTAGGTGGGGTTCAACATCAATTCGCGAACCGCCGAGGCCAACTCCTCCGAGCCGAAGCGCCGCAACGTGATGCCGCAGCCCAATATCTCCAGCTGTTCGGCCAGCAAGCGCATTTCAAGGCTGGACGGCAGGCAGATTTGCGGACGGCCGGCGGTGTAGGCGGCCTGAGCTAACCAGACATCTCCGCTCACGACGACCGAAGCGCGGCCCAACATCTCCTGTGGCGCAGGTGGAGTTGCATAAAGCTCGGCACCGAGCGCTGCCAGGAAAGTGGTCGGCGCAGTTTCGGGGCCGGGAAGATACGCCGCCACCGCAATGCCTGATCTATCGAATCCGCGGGCAGCCGCGCCGGCAAAGGGCTGGTCCGATCCCATTTGCACGAACAGTAAAGGTGCGGCCGGGAACGGGAGGGGTTCCGGGCAGCCGCAAGGCCGCAAGGGCGTCTCGGTTCGGGTACCGGCGTAAGGGTCGAGTTTAGGCAAAGAGAAGGCTGAGCGCGCCTCGCCTTCTAGCAGTCGGGGCAGACGATCGAGGGGTGGCGCGTTACGAGTCGTGAGCACCATATTGGCGACTTCGAGCATCAGCCCCTGGATTGTCTCGTCCGGAGTGTCCTCGCCGAAAGGGGGGAAAGCGCCGAGGCCTGCCGGAGGCACCGCGAAGCCACTGCCGGTGACCATCACCGGGATACGACCGCGTGCGGCCAGCATCACCACCGGACTCGTGTCGGCCACGATCACATCGGGCTTGATCACGTTAAACAGGCCGTCCCAAGCGCTTACCGCGCGAGAAAGATCGTGCACGCGCGCGAACCGGCAGGCTAACAGGACATCTGCAAAGGAAGTGTCCTTGGCCCCGGCATGATCGAAGGTCGGCGTCGCGGGCGACGGCAGCACGTGGTAACCCAGAGCGGCGATGGGAAAGCCGGCAAAAACTGGATCGCGCAGTGCGAACACGATCGAAAGGTCAAGTTCCTGCTCGCGCGCCAGAGCATCCAACGCTTTCGCGATCGCCCCGAGCGGCGAGGCCGGCCAGAGATCAACGTAAAGCTCGTTGACGAATAGAACTGTTTTTCGCGAGCGGTGCCCGCCCATTGCATTTTTGATTTATCTTAGGGACACAGCCGGGTCGACGCGAGCCCTACCAACCTGAACTCCATGATCCGTCGTCTCTATTGGAGTTCCCGTAGGGGTCATAGTGGTCTTCGTCGCTGGGCGATTCAGCTTGAGCGAGGTCGTTTTGCGCTTCGTCCAGTCGTTGAGAATGGCGGCGGAGCGGCGCTGAGCTCCGCTGATCTCCGTCCCCGGCACTGTAACGCTGAAGATGACGGTCCAAAGAGGCCGACCTGCCGAAATAGGTGCCTAGCTCCTGAAGAACCGCGTCATAGTCGTAGCGCGTAAGTCGCGCCTCCGCGAATGCCAGCCCGAACAGCGCCTCGAAGCCCGGCTGGAAATGCCTAGCGTGGATGGCGCTAGGCGCAGACGCTGCGTTCGCCGCGCCGGCCATGGCGAGAGCCAGTGCACCGATAAGAGGAATGCTCGCAGCCTTGCCAATCCACGAGGTCGAGGGCAATTTCGACAGGACCGAGGCCCGATCCACGGCTACGAGTTCCGTTCGCGGGAGCTTGAACCCCGTCCGTATCACCAGTGGCAGTGTCCCCGTGCCGTCCTCCGCGGCAAAGGCCTTCGGCACTTGCTGCTTCACCTCGGCAAGCACAGCGCTCTCGTCGCAATCCGGCCCGGCCATGCGCATTCGGTCCAACAGCACGAATACCGTCCGCCACACCGAGCTCACGTAGATTCCGATCAATCGATGGCCCAGCGCTGCGCGCAAATTCTGAGTCGCTCTAAGAAGCATACAGGCGCGTACGAAGGCGCCGGTCGGATCGTAGACAATCTCGGTCGGAGAGAGAGCGGCAACAAATTGCTCGAGCGAGGTCCAGCGATCGAAATTCTTATGTTGGACAACCCGGAAGGACTCGGTGATGCTTTCTTGCCTGAGGCGCGCGGCAATGTCCTCGTTTACCGGTTGGTCGTCGTGCAAGGTCGCCTTGCGCGACAAGTGGACGATGAGGCAACGCCGTCCGCTACGGTCCGTTTCGAGGTCGATCATAAACGGCCGATTTCGACTATCGCGAAACGCCCTCGCCAAGCGTTTCGTTAGCATTTCGGACGATGGCATGAGGCACCCTCCCGGTTGCTGCCTCACAAATTAACAGCTCGCGGACGACCTTGCCACAGAAAGCATTCGGCGTGCTCGCGCCAGAGCATTCGAAGGTAAAACTCAAGAACCATCGGATCTTCAACTTGCGGATCCGGACATTGGCTGACTCCGGCGTATCGGCTAGAATAGCCCTCTTGAACTAGCGCCACTGCCTGGCATCCTTTTGCCTACGACCTCTCTCACTCTTCTTCACCGCATGCGGAACCTGCTGACACGAAATCGACCAGATCTCGAGGCCGCGGATGTCACCGTGGACCATATCGAGATCCGCCATGTCGATGATGAGGTCGTGGCCGAGCGCGTGCGGGCCTTCTTCGCCGGCAAGATAAACGACTTTGCAAGGGACGGCGAACGTTCCGTGCGAATCGCTCATCCACGGGGAACTGGACGTCAAATTAAGATCAAGGGCGCCGGGCTGAACGGTCGCGGAATTCGATTTGGGACGCTGCACAAGGCGGGACCCAAAGCGCCGCTGTTCGACTTCGACGGAAGGATGATGGAGGACGTAGCTTCCGGCCATGATAACGCATATGTCGGCGGCGCGACGTTTCAGCAGACCGCAACCGAGTATCGGATGGCGAAGCTGCTGACGTCGCTTGGTTATACCGCCGTGCCCTGCCTCGGCTTCGGCAGAGTAGAAAAGGCCGGCCTGTCATCTTGGTTCGCCGTGTTCGAGATTGGGGACGACTGGTTCGCCATCAAGCCGCCAAAATTTTCCCTCGAGCAATATTGTGAAAGCAAGGTCGCCATGGGCCAGTTACTTCTCGACCTTGCGGTGAAGCACGACCTTATCGGCTATGCGTCGTTTCTCGGCACGCGGGACGGCCAACGCTGCATAAAGGACCTGCATCCCTTCCGCATGGCAGACCCGGTGGGGATGTCACAGCTGTCCTGGGTCATGCAACTGTTCTTCGCACTGCACATCGTCAGTCTTGCCGCCATCCACTTCTCCAAACAGGCGTCAGGAAAGGTGCCGGAGGACATTCAAGCCCTGTGCTTCAAGCCGATCCTGCCGAGCGCGAGCAAGGCCGACCACGATGCGCTGCGAAGCGCCCTGGTGTCGCGCTACATGCTCGGAGTGCCGTTGTCCTTCGATCAACGCGAGTTGGTAGAGGTTCTGCGAGGGAACCCGATCACCCACTCCATGCTGGATCTTTGTCCCGCCAAATATTCCCGTTATTGACGAGGCGCGTCCGCTTAGGGCCAAAAGCGGACATCGATTCAGAACACCGTCGCCCGTATGTTGCCCTCAAGCGGCGGGGCAGCGCCAAAGAGGAAGGTGCAACGGGCCTTCGGAATCGTTAGCCCGGGCCTCAGCCGTCAAGGTGCGGGATAGTTCCGGCATCATCCACGGAAATTGGATTATTGGTGGTTTCCCTGCGTCTAGTGCGCTTTAGCTTTCTCATTGTTTGCTTGTGCCTCTCGGAAGCCCCGAACTTAAGAGCGACGATTAGTGCCGTGGTCTCCGCGAGGGATTGGCGGCTTCGCTCTATGGCGATCTGAGTCTCGAACCTTGAAGATCGAACTTGCTCGATTGCCGCCCGGGCCTTCAAAAGAACCTCTGAAGTGAGAGCCGTCATCCAAGCGAGATGCGAACCGGCACTCTTTGTTTCAAGTCTGTCTACCTGTTATCCACAATTCATTTTTTGGCACGCCACGATTGCTCGTTTCGAGGAAGAGCGTGGACAACTGGACTCGCTCGGTGAAGCAATCCGGGTCGCGTTTGGGGCCACACGTCGTAGTTTTGGCGCCCACCTTCCTGGCACTTGCGAGAGTCAATTAGCCAGCAGCGGAACCCCCGACCAGCAGGATATTACCGAGGGTCGCGTGACTCTCGCGGCCCATGCGACGACATTCGGCGCATAGAACGTATGCCTGCCGATGGATAAGCCCCCGCCAGTTGCCCAGGACGGCAAAGAACCTCCGCGCCTTTGCGAAACAACTGTTGGATTGAGGAAATGAGTTGCGCCTGTAGTTGGATCAGGCATCTGGCCAGCGAGAACAGCGTCTGCAATCTGAGCCGCACTCCGATATCGATAATCCTCGACATCAAGGCTTTCCATCTCGGCGCGCTTCGTCATCCATGATTCGAACTGCCAAGGATGCGTCACCACTTCTTTGATAGTGTCACCCCACTTTCCGCTTCTCTTCCGCGTCAGGATGACATGTGCGACAGCAGCCTTGCCGTCTTCTGACTCACCCGAAGCTTCAAAGGCGATGGTCCTAATTAGGTAGTCGCGGTCTTCTGAAGTGTAAGCAGGCGCGACGAAGCCGAGATTCGAGATGCCTGTCTTTTCTGCAGGAAGTGCCAGTCGGTGGAAGGCGGGCAGAAGACAATCAAACACAGCCTCGATGTTTTCCTGGCGGACCGGAATCAGGTTCGAGGGCATCAGTAGAACCGCCACAAGAAGAATGGGTAGTAGGCATCGTTTGAAGAGAGCGTCGACCTTTCCAATCGTCGAACTCCATCCGAACAAGCAGCGACGAGGCCTGCCGTCGACCAATATATGTTGAGCGGCTTCGGCCTGAGTTCGCCAAGCATCACGATTTAAACGAAGGTCATGGAGCTGTTCTCGCAGGAGACAGCTAATTTCGTTCTGCGCGCTGATTTGAGCATGCAGAGCTTCCAGCGAACGCAGGTGGGATGATACCGCTGCATTCATAAGCTAGGTCACTGCGGAAGCGACGAGTTGCATGGCCAAACAATCTATCCACTGAAACCGGGCCTAGAGCGTTCTACTTCCAGCCAAAGATACCCCGACGCTTGCGCGCGTCGATCAAAAGGCGTTGGTTGGATTCGGCCTGCCCTCTCCAAGCGTCTCGATCTTTCCGCAAGTCTTCGAGCTGGTCCCGAAGGAGACCACTGATATCCTTCAATGCAGCAATTTGCGCTTCCTGCGCTGCCGTTCCAACGTGTTCGATCCCCGTTGCAACTTGTTTCGTTGGGTCGTTTTTCTGCGCCGGTGGAAACACGCGGAACAATTCCGCTGCATCAACCTGGTAGCTTCCTATAACCGTTCTGCTCGCCGAAATGCGGCCAGACTTTATCGCCCGCCAGATTGTCGATTTGGCAACTCCGGCAGCGTTAGCAGCGTCTGATAAAGTGAGCATCCTCATATTTCCCCGTTGTTTTTCGTGCCAGGGCAACGCTGCAATTCGCGCACTTAAGCTCGGCTTTGCACTCGCACGATGCGCTACGCCAATTCGCGGAGCAAACCGTCGGGCAATCAACGTTGCTGATGAATTTTCCCTGCTCAGCATGGCGTTCCCCCTCGTTGCGCCCCATCTCAATGCAACGTTCGCCGCAACTGGTTAAAGAGCGGTTACTTCCGCGACCAAAGGGGAACGGGACACCCACAATGTGCTAGTCGCTGCTGCCCTCCGTTCCTGGAAGAGCCTGCCTGGGGAATGAGTCTCCTCCGGACTGTCAGTCACATGAAAGGCCAATTGACCGTCGAGGGACCGTTCTACGACAAGGTTGCTCGCCATCTTCGGCGATGTATGACGCCCACGACGAGTGCGAGCCGTGCTTTAGCGAACCTGAACGCAGCACAGCAACGTTGCATCAGGCTGCTACGGAGATGGGTGGGATAGAAAGGCCCTCAGGCCCTACCTCTGGGTCCCATGGAGGCCATGGGGGAAGTACACCGCCGCAGTAAGGCTCCGCTTTGAAGTCCTCCTCAAGGCATGAGTGCCGCACCTCGAGCAGGTCAGCGCGGCTTTCCGGACTTACGTCCAGTGGCGCCACCGCCTTCCATGTGGCTCATCTGTTCTTTGCCGGTCTTCTCTAGCTCCGCTTCCTTTTGGCCAAGGTCGCCTTCTGAGCCAGGCGTGTCACCTCGCTCAGTCTCTTTAGTCGGCTTAGGTTCTTCCACGCGACATCGCCCACCAAAAAGACAGCAGAGTGATCGCAGTAGGTACATGCGTCCATCCTCCTATGCCGAGATAATCCGCGGAAGTGTGTGCGAGCACGTCACTGCGCACGTAACATCTGCTGCTTAAGGGAGTTCCAGTGCCTAAGCGGCGTTGGTAGCCCACAGCGGGATGGGCCTCAGCACCGCCTTCTCGGGCTTGCCTTCCTCGGCCTCAAGCACCGCCGCTCGGCGTGACAATTCCGCGAAACGGGCGGCCCTCCTCTGAAGTAGGCGCTTCTCCTCAAGCGTTAGATTCGCCTCCGCTGCGTCCTGTAGAAGGGTGAACGCGATTGCGTAGTGCATCCTCGAGCTAAGAATCATTGGCCGCCCCCTTTGTAATGCCGGTCCTAAGATGGCTTACGCAGCAGCACTGTTAGCTTTGCGATGTGCAGGGCGCGCCTTGCACATCCCAATCTCCTCCACTCGCCACGGGCGCAGGAGATCTCCTGGGCATTACACTCCGAGCGCGACCAATGTAAAAGGTTCGCTTGAGTCGCCGTAGCCCGGACCGGGCTTTGCCCACAACATGGAGGGTGCCGCGAATGGACGAGGAGCTAAGCGGCGTCTGGGTTCGCCTCCGCGTGTGGCTGGCAAATCGGCTGCTGGACCTCGGACTCACGCGAGCGGCGCTGGCAGTTATCCCGGAGCTTGAACACGATAAGCCTGGGACATGGGGGCGGTAATGGAGGTGCTCCGGCCCTCCCTTCGGGTCCCATTTGGGCCATGGGGGAAGTACATCCGACCAACCCGGCTTCACAGGGTGACTGTTGTTAGTGGTGTCTTCAGCTGTTCGGCCCAGACTGCCCAGTACTGGCAACAGACAGAGGGCCGGTACCATGTGGGCGTTTGGGTTTGGTAGTCCGAAGGAGGAGCGGCTTACCTATCGGGGTTACGCCCTAGAGATTTGCAAGCATCCAATTGGATGGCGTCTTGGGATTTCTCCCATTCGACCAGGACTGCCCATACTGGCAAATCATAACTTCACAGTACCTTACCCGCGCAAGGATGACGCTCTCTCTGCGGCTCGCAAGCGCATAGACCTAGTACTGTCCCTCTAGCGAGGCTTCATCCGCCGGGTTCGATGGCCTCGTCGGTCAGAAGCCGAACCACAAGCTGATACCGGGACGCCAGTAGGGCCGATAGCCGTAGCCGTATCCGTAGTAGGGTCGGCGATAACCGTAGTAGCCATAGTAGGGTCTGTAATAGGGACGATAATATCCGTATCGCCGATAACCCGGACGATAGCCGTAACGGCCTCGGTACCGATAACCGGCCTCCTCAACGTCTCCAACATTCTGGGTATTGGCCACAGGTAGCACCCCCGGCTGCGCGGGTGCGGGCCGGGGTGTGGCGACCATTAGAAGCGCCACGCTTAAAAGAGCTAAGAGGCTCAGATTGGGAGCACGCATGGAAGTGACCTTTCGTAGGGGCCGCTATGTAACGCGAATGTCAGATTACTGTTCCGGTAAGGGGGTGTGCTGCGCGCGAATTCGGCGGCGACCTCAGCCGCTTCAACTTCTTATTAGAGCCTATAGGGAATTGAAGTGGTCCCACCGGAGCAACCGCCGACTTCCTATCCAGAGAAATTGCGCCTTGAGGACTTAGCCCCAGCCCGAGTGACCCTAGACTCAATGGGTTCCGTCACATTTGCAGTTATGCGAGTTGACAGTGCGCGTACTTCTTCCGCTTGAGTCTGCAAGCGGCTTAGCTGCTTGCGCCAATAGGCGGATTGTAATTCCATGACCTCAGTCAAGTTTCTCGCTCCAGCTAGGCCCGTCGCAAGATCAAAGCCGGTGCTGATGTTGCGCTCAGCGATATCCATGATCTTGAAGTTGAGCGCCACAGCACCCTGGTTCGCCGCACCAAAGGACTTCTGCCAACTCGTTAAGACGGCTTGGAGAGTGTCCTTTGAGCGCTCATAAACCTCGCGGGTCTGAGCTATGTTGGTCTCAGCCAGGTCGCGCAGCGTGGCTGGGACCTGAGCATCACGAAACCCCTCGAATTGATCGGCGAAGAAGCGCTGTGTGTCGCGCATTTGATCGCTGGCAACTGTCAGGGCCGCTGCGTGGTTTGAACCGCGCCCATTCTCAGCTGTGATCTTGCGGGACTTACGACTTCTGTTTTTGGAAGCAGCCTTTCGATGTGTATCGTGCGCCTTCTCTGTTTTGCTGGGTGACTTACGCATGGGTGGCCTCTTGGGGTTACGTTTCTTTGATCAACGTGCGCGCCAGCCCGCCCTTACCCTCCAGGATTTGTTGGCGCGGCCGGTACCTGTTTGACAGCTACAATGCTTATCTCCCCCTGTTCCCCATCTCCCGTCTTGTAGCCAATATCAAAAATGCCTTCTGCTAGGCGGAGCCATTTTACCCGAGCTTCGATAGACCAGACGCTGTCGGGTTTCGGCAGTAGGTCCATGAGTCCTTGAACAAGACGATCAATCCCTCGATCATAATCCGCGGTGTGATTTGCCGGGGAGCCACGAAGCTTCTCAATCAAGCTCTCGTTGGGTTGGAGCTTTCGCGGGCTGATAAAATCGGCACTCTTATCTTGAGCGCCGTTGCCTTCTGGCTGCGGCTTGTGACCGAGGAAATCCGACAACTTTTCCATGGCGCTTACTCCCTACGCTACAAGACTGCGCCCAACCCCGTTGGAGTATACCAAAGTTAGCGCTTTGGCGCAGATCAATGTCTGTCAGAGCCGATAGTGGGCAGATAGTTGGAATGGATAGGTACTATCTGGTCCCATCGCGCGGGTCCCATGCGTCAATGGGGGAAGTACACCGCGCCAGACCTGTCACAGTGGCGTCACAGCGACAGCTCGGAACTGATCAAACTTGATGAGGCCGACGAACGCTCGTAAGCTTCCAATCAGCCGAGAAATCAAAGTCTTTTTTCGAGGAGCCGAAGGCGACGAGCCTTAGAGCACTGTGTTCACATCGCAGGGGTCACTGGTTCGAGTCCAGTACCGCCCACCACTCGCGGCAGACGCGAGGCGCGCAGCAAAAAGGCGCCGGCTTGCGCCGACGCCCTTCCGCAAATTGAAATTACGCGTCGTACCGGCTACCACCACCAGCGACAGTGGCGCCTGCCGTGGTGCCACCAGCAATTCTTATGGTGGTGGTGATGATGCCAACCCCAGCCTTTATGCGCCGAGGCGGGAGTGGTAGACGCGAACGCGCCGAACAGAAGCGCCAGACCGACGGCGCCGCAAATCAAAAGCCGCTGCATAGAATCCTCCTTGGGTGTGATGATCGACGCGCGGAAAACGCGTGCCGATGTTGTAACACCCGAGATAGGCACCCGGTTCGGTTGATGCGCAGTTAAGCACAGGCTTCCAAATCCCACTGGCGTCGGTTCACGCGGCGGTGGCCGGCAGAGCCTCGGACGGCGAATGCGGCGGCTTGGCTCGGTCCCTTGCATTGCCCTCAGCAGCCTGCGTCACTGCCCGCATCAGTCCGGGCACGCTGCTTCCGCCGGCAAATTCGAACAGCAACACCCGGGGCTCCGCCAATTCGCGGTTGGGCGAGTCCGCCGCTAAAGCCGCCCACCCTGTCGCAAACGTCTCGCGCAAGAAAGCGAGGTCGGTCGTCGCGTCGATCACGAACACCACGCGGTCGAGCGGCACGACATTGAGCAGTTCGTTGATCTCGAACACGCAGCCTTGGTTGTCCGGCAAGAACCCGCGGAGATCCATCAGCACGGCATCGCTGTCGCGCGCGAGGCGCTTCAGCACCATCTGCCAGGTATCGTCATGGCAAAAGAAATCCTCGACGCGATAGCGCCCATCGAAATCGCGGCGTTGTTCGGTCTCGGAGAGACGCCGCGCCAGCGTCTCTGGTCCGGAGATGAAACGCCGATCCAGCTTCCCGCTGAGGAAATCGAGGAATTCGTGCGGCTCAACCGTGCTGGTCGCGAGGTCCGGTCCGGCGATCAGGCGGATTTGCCCCACATGGCGCCACAGCCTGCCGAAGGCGTTGAACAGCCGCGCGCTCCTCTTGCCGAGCGAGAACACGCGCAGCAAGAGCAGCTTGGGGTCGGCACCGGCCGGCCTTTCGCCGAAGAAGGCAAAGCCCAATACCGCAATCAGCTTGTAGATCGCGAACGCACCTAACGGCGCCAGGAACCAGAACCCTCCAAAGAAAGCGAAATCGACCACGCCGGTCAGCGCAAACAAGAACCATAGCGAATCGATGAGCACCGATTGGTCGCTGATCAAGTGCCAGAGGTAAAGCCGACCGAGCCCGCGCAAGAAGGCCCAGCCGATCAGCGACAGGATCGCCACGCCGATAAGCTCCGCCGCGAAGGTCGCCGCGGTGACGGCATTCATGTTGTTCAGCCCGAGCGAGGCGAACAGATTGACGGCGCGCAGCATGAGCTCCGAGCCGCCGGCATTGAAGACATTGTGCCACACGCTGGCACCGGCGACTGCCGCCACCATGAATACCAGCACCAGAGGTCCCATCGCGCGGATCGGCCTCGGGAGAAAGGCGAGGATGAGGAACGTGCCGGAAATATTTGTCAGCAGCCACAGTCTCGCCGCTTGGTCCCAGGTGAAGCTGTCGCTGCGCGCCACGCCTATCGCCGAGATGGTTGCGAACAGCAGGACGTAGATCCCGCGGCGGCGATCGATCCGCGCCAAGAGACCGGAGCGACGAGGCCGATGGTCAGCACGATCGGCCACGCATAGGCCAAGGCAAAGAACACGAAGCGGACCGGAAGCAGCTCCATGCCACCCGCGATGAGATAGGCGGCGGTCAGCGTCAGCACGTAACCGATGCCGGCAATCGTATAGATGGCGGCATTGCGCCAAGGGCCCGCGCGGCCGCGTGCTTCGAGCGTGGAGGCCGCCACATCGCGCATCGGTGCGCCACCCGCCATGACGAATTTGAGCGGCACTGCGGGCGGCGGAGCCGCGGGCCTGATGTCCTCGCCCGGCGGCAGAGCCTCGTCCGCGCCGGATCGCCGCCCCATCGAGCGTTTCACCGCGCGGCGATAGATCCAAAGCAGCAGCAGCGACGCAACCAGCGCCAGCGGCACGGCCTTCTCCAGAATCTCGGGCAGTTGCCCGGTGAGCAGGATGCGGTTGCTTTCCGCCGGCGGTTGCGCGTCCTTCAGGGTCTTGTCGATCAGCACGCCCACCAGGATCTGGATATCGAGCGCGACGGCAGGATTGTCGGGGCCAAGTGCCTTCTCGTCGATGGCCAGCGCCCGCCTGATCAGGGGCTCGGCCTCGGCGCTGCGGCCTGCCGCGCGCAAGACCTGTACGACGAATTTGAGCTCCGCCGCGGCCGTGGGGTGGTCGGGACCGTAGAGCCGCTCGGCCAGCGCCACCGCCTCGTTTGCCTTCGCCAGGGCCTGGTCGTAGGCGCCGGCCTGGTAGAGCTGAAACACCTCGCGGTTGAGCTTGAGCAGGTCGTCGTTGAATTGCACCTGCGCCGACGGCACGGTCTCCTCGGGGCCGGGCTGCAAGGCTCCCGCTCGCCGCAGGATGATCGCGCCACAGCCCGCGCCGTCGAGCGCGCCCTTGAGGCTCTGCCCGTCTTCGTCGAGCACGCCCTTGACCCCCACGAGATCGTATCCCTCCGGCCGCTCCACCCATTTCGCTGGATAAAGGTCGAGAATGCGGAGAGCCAAATTATAGGTGCCGGTCAGCTCGAACGCGCCGGTCGGAACGCGCGGATTCTCCGGGAGGGCATAAAAGCGAAATTGCGCCTCAATCTGCTGGTGCTCCGGTTGCACCTCCGGGACTTTTGTCTCCGGGTTACGCAGCCACCCCATGAGCAGCCGGTGGAGGTAGACCTGAAACCCGGGCCAATACGGCAAGGCCTTGATCGTCAAGCTGGCGCCGGTCGGCCCCTGCGCGCAGACATAGCGGCCCTCCCAGGCGCCCTCGATCGAGGGCGCGGGCTCGGCCGCCGATGCCATGCCGCAATACCCAAAAACAATGAGGAGAATCGCCGCCGCGGCGATGCACCAGCAAGACCGGGACAAGCCACGATTGATCGAGCTCTGTCCCATCGGAATGCCCGTCTTGACCCAAAAAGCGCTGGCGCTCGATCAACGTCAACGACCGGTCGCGGCCCTCAAGGCAGCGACGGTCCGGACGCTAGTCTAGCAAATCAGGGCTTGGCAATCGGGGGCAAACCACCGGTCTGCGGCCGGCGGGTCGGATGGCGTGAGGGGCCGCTTGGGGCCGCTCACGCCACCCGTGTCGACTGACAGCAACAGTCGGGCGTCGCGCCCGCTCTAGGCGGCGGCGCTGATCTTGCCGATCGAGACGGACTCGATCGTCTTCAGGATCTGCGAGGCAATCTGGTAGGGATCGCCCTGCGAGTTGGGACGGCGATCTTCCAGATAACCCCGGTAGTCGTTCTTGACGAAGCTGTGCGGCACGCGGATCGATGCGCCGCGGTTGGCGACGCCATAGCTGAACTCGTGGATCGCGGCGGTCTCGTGCTTGCCGGTCAGCCGCATGTGATTGTCAGGACCGTAGACCGCGATGTGATCTTCACGGTTCTTCTCGAACGCCGCCATCAGCGCCTCGAAATACGCCTTGCCGCCGACCTCGCGCATATAGGCGGTGGAGAAGTTGGCATGCATGCCCGAGCCGTTCCAGTCGGTATCGCCGAGCGGCTTGCAGTGATACTCGACATCGACGCCGTATTTCTCGGTCAGCCGCTGCAACAGATAGCGGGCCATCCACATCTCGTCGGCGGCACGCTTCGAGCCCTTGCCGAAGATTTGGAACTCCCACTGGCCCTTGGCCACCTCGGCGTTGATGCCTTCGTGATTGATGCCGGCGGCGAGGCAGAGATCGAGATGCTGCTCGACGATGTCACGCGCGATCGAGCCGACATTCGCGTAGCCGACGCCGGTGTAATACGGGCCTTGCGGCGCAGGATAGCCGTCGGCCGGGAAGCCGAGCGGACGGCCGTCCTTGTACAGGAAATATTCCTGCTCGAAGCCGAACCAAGCGCTCTCGTCGTCGAGAATCGTCGCCCGTTTGTTCGAGGGATGCGGCGTGACGCCGTCCGGCATCATCACTTCGCAAAGCACCAGCACGCCGTTCGTTCGCGTGGCGTCCGGAAACACGCGGATCGGCTTGAGTAGGCAATCGGAGCTGTGACCCTCCGCCTGCTTGGTCGAACTTCCGTCGAAGCCCCACAGCGGAAGCTCCTCGAGCGAAGGAAAGCTGTCATACGCCTTGATCTGAGTCTTACCACGCAGATTCGGCGTCGGGGTGTAGCCGTCGAGCCAAATGTACTCGAGCTTGTACTTTGTCATTCGCGAATCCTTCATGAGTGTTGAGGCCAGCCTGTGAGGAATCCCTGCGTGGCCACCGACGCCGGCGGCCAACGGCCCCCTCCCCAAGCATCAAATGTGCCAATGGCGGCCCGGCCGCGCACAGTCCCTGAGGCGCGCGAGACGCGCGCTCCCCTCGCGACGGCGGAAAGCAATTTTCGCAACGACTCCTGTCACTTGGCCGAAGCGTCGAGGGTGCCGGCGATGGCTCCGCGAGGCCGAGCGACTTGGCCGGCCGGAAGATGGCGCTCAGAGGAGCAAAATCGAAGAAGCTGAAATTGTAGTCATTCCGCGAATTTGTTGTGCAAACGCTCTTACAACTCCGATATGGGAACCTTATGTGTGGTCTACGCGCTGACGCATCGACGCGAAGAGTGAAATGGAGAGAGCAATGACGGCGAATTCTAATCGGGGGTCCGCCAAGATCTATCAGTTTCCCGCGGGCGGCCGCGCCCGCCTTGGCGGCCGTAGCGATGCGGCACGGCTCGTGGAGGAATTTACGGCGTCGCGTGTCGCCAGGGTCGCGTGCGGCAGCGCCTGGTATCACGAAGAGGCCGTGCAGAGCGCGGAGCGCGCCCCCAAGAACTGACATCGCTTGCCGGCTCGACGCCGGCCCCTGTCTCGGACAGGTCTGAAGAGGGCCGGCTCGGCAGAGTTCGGCCCGCTTTCGTCTTGCGCGAGCGCTTAAGCTCGCGCGGTTTTCAACGTGGCGAGAGAAGGCTCGTCGGCGCTCGAATACATCGACAGCATCGGCTCGTCCGTGAGAATCACTTCATCGTATTCGCCGTACCCATTGAAATGATTCGCCAACACGCGGCCGTAGGCGCCGATCTGGCCGATCTCGATATAGTCGCCCTCGCGCACGCATTCCGGCAGCACGAAGGGTCCGGGCAGATAGTCCGAGCTGTCGCAGGTCGGCCCGTAGAGCGCGAACTCGGCGAGCGGCTTCTGCTTGCGGCGCGAGGTGGCGACCAGCCGGGCCGGGAAGCGGAAGCCGGAATAGGCGGCGTCGAACAGCGTGCCGAAGGCGCCGTCATTGACGTAGAGCGCGTTGCCGCGGCGGGCATCGACGCGCACGATCACCGACTCGGCCTCGGCCACCAGCGCGCGGCCGGGCTCGCATAGCAGCTCGCAGGAATGCTTGACCGCGAGCGCGTCGGCGGCGCGGACGATCTCCTGCATGAAGCTCGCGAGCTCCGGCGGGTCCGAATGCGGGTAGCGGCTGGGGAAACCGCCGCCGATATCGACGGCATCGACGATCACGCCGGAGTCCAGGATCAGTTGCCCGACCTGCTGGATCGCTTCGCCGAAGGCGGCTGGAACCACCGCTTGCGAGCCCACATGGAAGGTGATGCCGAGCCGGCGCGCGATCTGGCGCGCGCGCAGCAGCAGAGCCGGGGCGTCGGCGCTCGACACGCCGAACTTGCCTTCCAGCGGAATGAGGCTGTGCGTGTTGGGACAGGCCAGGCGGAGGAACAGGTCGAGGTCGTGCGCCCCGCCGGTCGCCTGCACGATCTTGTCGAGTTCCTCGTCCGAGTCGAAGGCGAAGCTGCGCACGCCGAACTCGCGGTAGGCGCGCACGATTGCTCCGCGCGACTTGATCGGATTCATGAAATAGAGCTCGGCGTCGGGGATGCGCGCCACGCGCTCGATTTCCACGAGCGAGGCGACATCGAAGGCCCTCACGCCGGCTTCCACCAGGGCATCCATGATGACGGGCGCGTCGTTGGCCTTGGCGGCGTAGAGCACCCGGCCGGGGAAGTTGGCGAGAAACCAATTCGCCGCGCGGCGCGCGGCGTGCGGCCTCAGTGCAAGGACCGGACGCTCGGGGTGGCGATCGCGGAGAAGGTCGACGGCAGAAGTGAAAACGTCCATCCCATGTCTACTCCCACACGAGATTGAGATTGTCAGAGCTGCCCTTGAGCGAGATCGCCTACGAGCCTGTTCGTCCCGTAAGAAATCCTGGAGGCAATGTAAAGCGCTTTTACGCCGCTCCCCCAACAATTTGTCGCCAGCGCCTGCCTAAGCTCTGAGCAGTCTTGGGAGAGAGGGCGAGGCGCGCGCCGAACCTCACTGCGGTGCTTCGGGCGCGGCCCGCGCGGTGGCGAGCCCGCTGGTCGCGGCGCTGGAATAGACCGGATGCTGGAGCATGCCGAACGTCTTGCGCGCCGCGAGATCGACATAGGCAGCGGTGAAGGCATAGATCTCGGCGCTGTCGAGCTCGCCGTCGCCATTGCCGATCGGCGGCAGGTCGGCGTTGCCGGCAAGTCCCTCGATCAGATAGCGGGTGAACAGGCCGATATCGTAAGTCACATCGATCAGCGTGCGCTGCCCCCGGTCCGACGCGGCCAGCACCGTCAGCGACGGCAGCGGCGCCCGCGGCAGCGCGGTGTTGAGCGTCTCCGGCAGGTTGGGCGGCAGCACCAAGGGGCCGTGATCCCGGCCGTAATCCGTCTCGAGCAGAACCAGCACCGACTTGGCGTTCAGCCGCGCGAGATTGGCGTAGAGCGTCGAGAGCTTGTAGCCGCCGATTTCCTCGCGATAGGGCTCGATGTCGACGGGCAACAAATAGGTCTCGGTCTGGGCTGCGTCGGTCGCGCCATGCCCCGAGTAATACACCAGCACCTTGGCGTTGGGCTGGCTTTCCACCAGGCGCGCAAGCTCGCCGTCGAGACCAGGCTCGGCCCCGAACAGTTTCTCCAGATCGGCCTTCTTCGCATCCCGCACGTCGATGATGTTATCGGGCCGGTAGCCGAGATGCTCGCTGAGGAAGGCATAGATGGCGCTCGCGTCGTTCTGCGAGGTCTCGCTGGCCGGCAGCGTGGCGTAGTTGCGATTGCCGATGATCACGGCGAAGGCGTCGGGATCCTCTTCCGCCGGCGGCAGCGCGCGATAGAGCTCGCGAATGCGCGTGTAGGATCGCAGCGGATCGCCCGCGCCGCTGCCGTAGCGCTGGAGCTGGAGCGGCGGCGTGGCGCAAAGCTGCAAATTGCCGGCGCGCTCGATGCGCCGCACATCGTCGAGCGCGAGATGGCCGTCGATCGGCACGCAGGCGCGGCACCAGGCCACGCCGTTCTTGGCTTGCAGCTCGTCGAGCTGGCTTTGATTGAGGCCGCTCGGCGACGGCAGGCAGGACGGCGCGCAGCGATCGACCGCAACGGCGCCATGCGCGCGGCGCAACAGCGCGATCAGATCGTCGGGCAGGCAGTCGAGATCGAGACGCGGGCCTTCATCCTCGGCCACGTCCTGTTCGCTTGAAGACTCAGGCTGAGGCGCAATATCGGTCGCCGCCGGCTCGGCCGCTTGCCCAGGCGGCGGCTCGATCGCGGCGGTCTCGATGCAGAGCTCGTCGAGCTTCTGCCGCACGGGCTCGGCGAGGAGATCGCTGTAACCGCCAAGCCCGTGGTCGTGCTTGAAGTTCCAATAGGCGGTCCAGGTCTCGCGGCCGCGCTTGCCGTCGACCGGACCTTTATAATAGCCGAGCTCGGCGAGGCAGGTCTGCACATGGGCGATGGCTTTGACCTGTTCGGGCGTCGGCGCTTCCTGTGCGGGCGAGCCGGCGCGGGCGGGCTGAGCCTGAGGATTGGGTTGCGCAGGCGCGGCAATTACCGAGGGAACGCCTTGCGCGATGCGGTTCCCCGAGCTCTCGGCATTGGACGCAGGAGACAGCACCGCCGAACCGGCAGCGACCACAACAAGCCCGAAAATCAGGCCGTGAACGGTTCCCAATCTCCCCGCCATGGAACCCCTCGACGCTCCGCCGCGAGCGCTTAAGCAACGCCATCCACTCTAGCACAATCGTTTCGTTCGTCTCGCCCGGCAAACCGAAGGCCCGCCAAGGCGCCTTGGTGCTTCCGGCTCACGATCGCCACTCACGCATGACCGCCTCGATACTGCTACTGCGAGTCGTCTGGCTGCTTCGCGCCGTTATCGGCGCCGCTTTTCGCGGTGTCTCCCTTCTCTTCGTCTTTCTGCTTCGATTTGGGCACGGCGTCGGGGCGCGGCGGCAGCGACTTGATATAGGCGGCGATGGCCTTGCGATCCGCTGCCGTGAGCTGCGCCATGTTCTCCTGCACCGGCGCCATGCTCTCGCCGATCACGTCGAAGTCGGGCGTATTCCCGGTCTCCAGCAGATAGGCGATATCGTCCTCGCTCCAATCGCCGATCCCGTCTTTGCTCGGCGTGATGTTCGGCACGCTGCCTTTGCCCCCGGGATTCGGCGCGCCGGCGAATTCCGTGTCCTTGACGATGCCACCGAGCAGGTTGCGCGAGGAGTGGCACTCCGTGCAGTGACCGGGTCCGGTGACGAGATAGGCGCCGCGATTGAGCTCGGCGCTGGCGTGGGGGTCGGGCACGAAACTTTCGCCGTCGACATAGAGCTTGTGCCAAAGCCCGAGCCCGCGGCGAATATTGAAGGGAAAGCCGAGCTCGTGCGCCGGCACCTCGTTCTTCACCGCCGGCAGGCTGTCGAGATAGGCCTTGAGGTCGATCAGGTCCTCATAGCTCATGCGCTGGTAGGAGCCGAACGGGAAGGCCGGATAGAGAAAAGAGCCGTCGGGCGCCACGCCGTGCTTCATGGCGTTGACGAAATCGAGCGTCGTCCAATTGCCGATGCCGGTCTCCTTGTCGGGCGAGATATTCGGCACGTGGAAGGTGCCATAGGGCGTCTTCAGGCAGCGGCCGCCGGCCAGCGTCACCTTGTCTTTGGTTTTGAGATCGTCGCATTTTTTCACCGGCACGGCGTGGCATTCGGCGCAGCCGCCAGCGGTGAACATGTATTTGCCGTTGGCGAGGTCTGGGGTGTGGGCCGGAAGCGCCGACGCCGGCTCGATGGCCGGCGGCATGGTCAGCAAGTAGAAGACGACAGCGCCCGCGACCGCAACAGCAAGCAGCGCCAGCAGGGCTCGGCGCAAGGCGGCCTCCTAGACTCTGACCGTTGCCATGCGTGGACCCTATTCCTTCTCGCGGAACAACTCGTGGCACTCCTTGCAGACACTGGTCATATCCTTGAAGGCGGTTGCGAAGGCCGCCTCGCCTTCCGCAGCGGCCGAGGCCGCCTTGGCGCTCGCATCCTTGAGCTTGTTGGCCGTCGCCTCGAATTTGGAGAAGTCTTCCCAGATGGCGGGCTTGGCCTCGCTGTCGGCTATGGCGCCGTGCTCAGTGCCCTTGGGAAACAGTTTCACGTATTTGTCGGGAACGCCGTTGATGTCGTTCATGGCCTTGGCGGCTGCCTCGGCATCGAACGGCTTCACGCCTTTCACCATCTGACCCCCGAGCTTGGCCGCGGGGCCGACGATGTCCTTCATCAGATGGCGGCGCTCCTTGACGGCGGCAGCAAGATCCTCCGCCGAGATCGCCAGCGTGGTGTAGGCGACAACTCCGGCGAAGACCAAGCCAACCAGCATCACTTTCCGCATGTGCCTCTCCAGTTTGTCGGGCACGACGCATCGGGCCCGCTCCCATCTCAATCTGGCGCGATTTTCAATTTGAATTGGCGACGCCTCTTCCGGGTCGGGAACGCTAGCCCCCGTTGCGGATCATGTGATCGAGCAACTGCGGCGATGGCTGCCCGTTCACCGGCAGGCGATAGGTGTATTGATATTGGCTGATGGCCTCGGCCGTGCGCTGGCCATAGACGCCATCGGGCGGCCCCGGATTGTAGCCAAGCCGCAGCAGCGCCGACTGGGTGTCGTAGACGAGATTGGACCCGGGCGGCGGCGGCCCGTAATAGGCGCGGGCCCTCGCATTCTGGTCGGCCTCGATCGCGCCGGCGACCACGCCGACGCCCGCGCCGATCGCCGCACCGCGGCCGGCACCCTTGCCGCCGCCGATGATGCCGCCGATGATCGCGCCGGTGACGCCACCCTGGATACCGCGCTCGATCACTTGCGCCGAAGCCGGGCTCGGCGCGAGCGCGCACGCGAGCATGATCGCGGCGGCAATTGTGGATGTGTGCTTCAGCAAGCGAATGGCAATAGTCGTCATGACGTTCCCCTCCACGCGCTGGCCCAACGGGCAAGCGCCATCTCGCCGGTCCCCCCTCCCGGCGCCTTCGCTATCGGCACGGGCGGTATTCTGCCACAGTCGAAGCGTGCCCCGCTAGCCAGGTTCCTGTGCCACTCATGGCATCGGGATCGGACGGCCTTCCTGCAGCACATCCCAGCCACGCTTGACCGCAGGCCGGTCGGCAATCGCCAAATACCAGCGCCGCACGTGCGGATGCTCGGCGAACTCCACCCTCTGCCAGGCGAAGCGCGAGATCCACGGCCAGATGGCGATATCGGCAATCGAATAGTCGCCGGCGACATACTCGACGTCCGCCAAGCGCCGGTCGAGCACGCCCCATAGCCGCTTCGCCTCCTTGGCATAGCGCTCCTCGGCGTAAGCGCTCTTGCCGGGGTTGAACTTCACGAAATGATGCACCTGGCCGAGAAAGGGGCCCGGCCCGCCCATCTGCCACATCAGCCACTCGACCACCCGCCACTTCGCCGGGACCTCCTGCGGCCACAGCATTCCGGTCTTGTCGGCGAGGTACATCAGGATGGCGCCCGATTCCATGAGATGGAACCCATTGTCGGTATCGACGATGGCCGGGATCTTGTTGTTGGGCGCGATCTTGAGAAACGCGGGCGCGAACTGCTCGTCCTTGGTGATGTCGATGGGGTGGACGCGGTAAGCCAAGCCCACCTCCTCCAGCATGATCGACACCTTCTGCCCGTTCGGCGTCATCCAGGTGTAAAGCTCGATCATCGTCCCCCTCGGCAGGCGCGCGGCGCAACACCGCAGTCTTGCGCGGCGCAACAACGCATGCCCGCGAAACGCGGCTCTGTCAAAGGCGCGCGAGCGACGTTTCGCAGTTGCGGTAAATTTGATTCACCAAGTGTTCATTCCTCGGCCCCCCTATCGCCAAGAACCTGTCGCGCCCGCGCCACAGGAGCCTGTTAGCCATGAGCTTACGAGCGCGCCGAACTGATGCCGCGCGCCTAGGGAGGATTCGATGCTCAATTGTGCCCATGTCGATCGCCAAGCCAAGGGCGTCGCCTCGTCCCGACCGAGCGTTGCCCGCTACGCGATCTACTACACGCCGCAGCCCGGCACGGCGCTCGCCGCCTTCGGGCGCTCGTGGTTCGGCCGCGCCAATGACGGCGTCACCTTGCAGGCTTTCTCCGATGCCGGACTCTCCGGCACCGGCTTCGCCAAGCTTGCCGTGGCGCCCGGCCGCTATACCGGCCTGCATGCGCTGTTCCGCGCGCCGTTTGCCCTGCGCGATGGCATCGACGGCGAGGATATCAAGTCGCGACTGGTCGGTTTTGCCGCACGCCGCAAGCCGATCGAGACCGGCCCGCTCACCCTGTCGCGCGCCGGCCGCTATCTCGTGCTGCGCCCGGTCGAGGCGACGCCATCGCTCGACTGGCTCGCGGCGCAATGCGTCGCGTCCTTCGAGGATTTCGCCGCGCCGCCCTCCGCAACCGAGCGGGCGGAACATGCGAGCCCCGCCCTCAACGACTATCAGCGCCTGTTGCTGGAAAGCTTCGGCGATCCGTACGTGCTGAGCGAGTATCGCTTTTCGATCACCCTCACCGGCCCGCTCGACGCGGCGCATCTCGAGCGCGTGGCGCAGGCGCTCTGGCCGGTGCTCGAGGAGATCTGCGCGTCGGGCGTCACCGTCGACGGCCTGTCGTTGTTCGGCGAGAGCGGCGGCCGCTCGCCGATGCGGCTGCTCGGCCGGTACAAGCTCGGCGCGCAAGGCTAAAGCCCCCGTTCCGGCCCGCAAGGCTGGGCCAAAGTTTTGACACACGGGGTCGTCACCCTCGGTTCCGTTGCGGAAACGGGGGTGCCCGAATGCCTGATTACGAGGAGATCCTCTCCTTCCTTGCCGCGAACCCGCCTGAGCTTGCCGCCGAGCGCGAGCTGCATGCCTCGCTGCTGGAGCTGATCGCCAAATGCTTGCGATCCGACTCGCTTGCCGCCGAGGAGGATGAGTTTTTGCCGGAAGGCCTGCCCGCGTGCCGGCTGCGTTGGATGGATTTGAACTGACGCCCGGCTCGGCTGATTTGTGTCTGCGTCGTGCGACCCATGGCATTTGCGCGCGCCGCCTATGGGTGCTATCTGAACTTTAGATGGGCCGCCTGGGCGCTGGATGGCCAGCATTTTCGCACTTTTGGGGGGAGTTAGCCTCGTCATGAGGGACAGCGTCGCCGTCAAGCATTCGGCCGAGCCGATTTCAGCCGAGGATATCGTTCGCAGCTTCATCCAGAGCATCGATACCGCCAAGCGCTCCGAGCAGCCTTATCGCCACTGGACGCTCGCCGCTTGTTTGCCGTCCGATGCCGTCGAGGACATTCTTGCGCTGCCCTTCGACCCGCCTTCGCTCGACGGCGTGTCGGGCAAGCGCGAGCTGCATAACAACACCCGCAAATATTTCGATGTCGAGAACCGCGCGCGCTTCCCCGTCTGCGAGGCGGTCGCGCAGGCCTTCCAGGACAAGCGGGTCACCAGCCATATCGAAAAAATGTTCGTCACCGACCTCAAGGGCACCTATCTGCGCATCGAATTCGCGCAAGACATCGACGGCTTCTGGCTCGAGCCGCACAGCGATTTAGGCGTCAAGCTTTTCACCATGCTGCTCTATCTGTCGAAGGACCCGAGCCACAAGGATCTCGGCACCGATATCTACGACGCCAACAAGCAGCGCGTCGGCCGCTCGCCCTTCGCGCCCAACGCCGCCATGATCTTCGTGCCGGCGGACAACACGTTTCACGGCTTCGAGAAGCGCCCGATCAAGGGCGTGCGCACCTCGTTGATCATCAACTACGTCACCAATGAGTGGCGTGCGCGCGAGCAGCTCGCCTTTCCCGAAACGCCACTCGCCTAGGCTTTTCCGCGCACCGGGGTAGCCCTGGATTCCGGCTTGCGCCGGAATGACGAAGCCGGTGAGATTGCCCATGAGCAAACTCGCGTGGATCGGGCTCGGCACCATGGGCTTTCCCATGGCCGGTCATCTCAAGACGCGTGGCGGCCACGCGGTGACGGTGTTCAATCGCACCCGCGCCAAGGCCGATGCCTGGGTCGCCAAGTTTGGCGGAAACTCGGCGCCCTCCCCGGCCGAGGCCGCGGACGGGGCTGACTTCGTCTTTAGCTGCGTCGGCAATGACGACGACCTTCGCGCGGTGACGCTGGGGCAAGACGGCGCGTTTCAGGCGCTTCGGCGCGGCGCCGTGTTCATCGACCACACCACGGCCTCGGCCGGCATCGCCCGCGAGCTGCATGCGGCAGCCAAAGAGCGCGGCGCCGGCGCGCTCGACGCGCCGGTCTCGGGCGGGCAATCCGGCGCCGAGAACGGCACGCTCACCGTGATGGTCGGCGGCGACGCGGCGGATTTCGACAACGCCAAGCCGGTGATCGAGGCCTATGCCCGCGCCGTCAATCTGATCGGGGCGACGGGATCGGGCCAGCTCACCAAGATGGTCAATCAGATCTGCATCGGCGGCCTGATCGAGGCGCTCGCCGAGGCGCTGCATTTTGCCAAAGCCGCCGGCCTCGATGTCGAGAAAGTGGTCGAGACCATCTCCAAAGGCGCGGCCCAGTCCTGGCAAATGGACAATCGCTGGAAGACGATGCTCGACGGCAAATTCGATTTCGGCTTCGCCGTCGACTGGGTGCGCAAGGATTTCGCGCTGGTGTTCGAGGAGGCGCGGGCGAACGGCGCCGAACTTCCCGTGACGGCGCTCGTCGACCAGTTCTATGCCGAGATCCAGGCGATGGGCGGCGGCCGCTGGGACACCTCGAGCCTGATCGCCCGCCTCGAGCGCAAATAGCTTCGCCGACAAAAAAGCCCTCACCGGAACCGGTGAGGGGCAAGTCTTGGGAGGAAAACGAGAGAGGCTAGACCCGGCGCTCTTCCATCGCGTAGTCGAGCGGCAGCGACGTGGTGAACTTGATCTGCTCCATGGCAAAGGACGAGCTCACGTCGGACAGCTCGATCTTGCTGATCAGCTTCTTGTAGAAGGCGTCGTAACGCTCGATGTCCGGCACCACCACGCGCAACAGATAATCGACCTGCCCGCTCATGCGGTAGAACTCGACCACTTCGGGGAAATCCTGCAATGCCGCGTGGAAGCGCTCGAGCCAATCTTGCGTGTGATGGCTGGTGGTGATGGAGACGAACACGGTCACCCCGACATTGACCTTCTTGGGGTCGAGCAGAGCGACGCGACGCTGGATCACGCCAAGCTCCTCGAGCTTCTGGATGCGGCGCCAGCACGGCGTGGTGGAGAGCCCGATCTGCTTGCCGATCTCGGCCACCGGCAGGGTGCAATCCTTCTGCAGGATGTCGAGAATTTTTCTGTCCATACGATCCAGCATGGCCGACCTTATGATATTTTTTCGCGATTCCAGCACAATACGGATTCCTTTTTCATTCACCCTAATCTCTATCAGCTTAGTAGATTATTTTGCTCCGGCTCGCAAGCGGAAAAGTTAGAGCAGCCTTCTCACCTCGCGGCGCAGCGCCGGCAGCAGCTCCTGTTCGAACCAGGGATTGTCCTTGAGCCAGGCGTTGTTGCGCCAGGAGGGGTGCGGCAGCGGCAGCACGCGGGGGCGTCCCTTGCGCTTCAGATGCGTCCGCCAGGCCAGCATGGTCTCTTGCAGCGTGTGTCCAGCCGCGTCGCCAAGATGGTAATTTTGCGCATAAGAGCCCACCGCCAGCACGAGCTCGAGCTGCGGCAGCGCCGCGAACAGTCTCCGGTGCCACAACTCGGCGCATTCGCGCCGCGGCGGCAGGTCGGCGCCCTTCTCGTCCTGTCCCGGAAAGCAGAACCCCATCGGCACGATGGCGAGCCGCCTCTCGTCGTAGAATTCCTGCGGCGTCACCCCCATCCAATCGCGCAAGCGGTCGCCCGAGCGGTCGGTGAAGGGCGTGCCCGAGGCATGCACCTTGGTGCCCGGCGCCTGGCTGCACACGGCGAGCCGTGCGGTGCTGCTCGCCCGCAACACCGGGCGCGGCTCATGCGGCAACGGCTTGCCTTGCGGCGCCTCGACGCAACGGCGGCAGGCGCGGATGGCGGAGAGGACGCTCGCAAGCTCGGCGGGGCGAGCCGACGTAGTCATAGATCGAGAATCATCCCGTCTTGGGCGAGCAGATAGCGCGAGGCATCGACATTTCCGACATGCGCCAGCATGGCCTCCCCCATATGGGTCAGCAGCACGCGCTTTGCACCGAGCCGCGCGTAATTGGCGTCGATCGTCGCGTAGTCGAGATGGATGGGCAGCGTGAGATCGTATTGGAAGCATTCCGAGATGAAGAGGTCGGCGCCGCGCGCCACCTCGCACAGCACCTCGACCCATCCCGTGTCGCCGGTAAAGGCCAGCACCTTGCCCTCGATCTCGAACCGCAGCGCATAAGGCGGCGCGCCTGAGGGGTGCTTCACCTCGAACGGGGTGACCGTGACGCCGCCAACGGAGAGCGGCTGCCGCTCTGCATATTCGACAAAGGACAGGTCGAAGCTCCGCTTTGCCTTGGTGATGTCGGGATAGAGCGCCTCCGCGGCTGTCAGGAAACGTGCCTCGATGCCGCGCGGCCCCGTGACCACGAGCGGCCGCGTGCGGTTGCTGACATAGATCGCATCGACCAAAAGCCAGGGCAGGCCACCGAAATGATCGCCATGCAAATGGGTGACGAACACGGTGTCGATTTCGTTCGGTTGCAACCCGAGCCGGCGCATACCGATCAGCGAGGTGGTGCCGCAATCGATGAGAAAATTCGCGCCCCTAGAGCGCACCTGGAATGAGGTCTGTAGGCGCCCGCCCGCACCGAAGGCATCGCCGCAGCCGATGATGGTCAGTCGCATCGTGCCGGCATCTTAGTGTTCGTCTCAGCACGGAGCGAGAGTAAACGCGCCGTTAGGGATTAAGCGAGATAGTTCGAAGCGGTTCATCAGGGGGTCGAGGACAGCCTGCCCAAGGCTTATGCCGCTGGCAGCCCTCGTCTTTTTGTCAGTCACGTCGCTTTGCGGGTAGAGCTTTAGCATGTCAGGGAGCGCGTCAGCGGGGGCGGAACGAGACGCCCTGGCCAATCACAAGCGTCGCGCCTACCGCAGCGTGCAAGAGGCGCGCGAGAAGCTCACCTATAAATCGGGCGGCAAGCCGGAATTCGAGTACGAGCTGCTGTTGATGTTCGTGCGGAACGAGCTGTCCGCCGCCGTCACCACGCCGCTGCTCGCCATCATCGTCGCCATGGGCGCCATGTTCTGGGCGCCGCCGCGCGAGCTTCTGATCTGGCTCGGCACGGTGTTCGTCACCAAGGGCATCCTCATCAGCCTGTGCCGGCAATTCATCCGGGCGCCGCGCGACGACAGCAAGACGCCGATGTGGCGCGCCAAGATCACCGCCGCCGAGTTCCTCTACGGCGTCAGTTGGGCGGCCGTCGCCTTCATCAGCCCGCACACGCAAAGCGAGGCGGCGCACACCTTCATCTTCGCCTCGATGCTGGTCGTCATCTCGATGCGCATGCTGTTCGCATCCACGGTGATGCCCATCGTCTATGCCGGCACCTTGCCGATGACGGTCGCCATCGTCATTCGCTTCTCCCTGCTCGACAACCCGTTCTACTGGGCGATGGCCGCCATGGCGGTCGGCGTGCACATCTATTTCATCTGGCTGATGAGCGGGCTCAACTCGACCGTCGTCGCCATGCTCGAGTTCCGCGCCGAGAAGGACGCGCTGATCGCCGAGCTCGAGCAGTCGAAATCGATCTCCGACGAGGCGCGGGCGCGCGCCGAGGAGGCCAACCTCGCCAAGTCGCGCTTCCTCGCCACCATGAGCCACGAGCTGCGTACCCCGCTCAACGCCATTCTCGGCTTCTCCGAGATCATGCGCGCGGAGATCCTGGGGCCGCACGCGAACCCGACCTATAAGGAATATGCCGCCGACATCCACCAGAGCGGCCAGCATCTGCTCAATCTCATCAACGAGATTCTCGACATCAGCCGCATCGAGGCCGGCCGCTACGAATTGCACGAGGCGCCGATCGATCTCGCCGAATTGGTCGAGGATTGTCACCGGCTGATGCGGCTCAGGGCGGAGAGCAAGGGGCTGAAGATCGTCGAGGCGTTCGAGGAGAACCTGCCGCAGCTTTGGGCCGACGAGCGTGCCATCCGCCAGATCTGCCTCAACCTGCTCTCCAACGCCATCAAGTTCACGCCCTCGGGCGGCACCATCGCGCTGAAGGTCGGGCGCACCGGCACCGGCGGTCAGTTCCTCAGCGTGAAGGACACCGGCCCCGGCATTCCCGAGAACGAGATCCCGCGCGTGTTGAAGAGCTTCGGCCAGGGCTCGCTCGCGCATCAGACCGCCGAAGGCGGCACCGGGCTCGGCCTGCCCATCACCAAGGGCCTGACCGAGCTGCATGACGGCGCCTTCGAGCTGAAGAGCAAGCTGCGTTACGGCACCGAGGTGATCATCACCTTCCCGCGCAAGCGCGTGATGGAGGCGCTGCCCCGCGTGCCCGAGCCCGCCGAGCTGCGGACCGAGCGGCCGAAACGCCCCACCTGGCGCGCCAGCGCCAAGCGGTAGGCGCTACAGAGTGCCGATCGATCAGGCTTCGATCGCCCGGCCCCAAGGACCATCGACAACATTACCCTCGCCAGCCGGAGGCGGCGGCGACGGGCCTTCGGACGTTGCCGCCGGCTCCGCGTGCGCAGGCAATGGCTCAGCGAGCTTGGCGTCTTCCGGCGAAGGCGCCGCGAGATCGGCGCCGGTGCGCTGCGGCTTCCGCGCCAACAAGACGCACATCGCCAGCATGGCGCCGAACACCAAGGCACTCCGCAGCGGTTCGGGCGGAGCGATCTTTCTGAATTTGCTCCACTCGTCCCTTGGCTCACGCTTCGCCATGAGCTCGGCCCGTGCCAGCGTGAGGTAGTGAAAATCCGTCATCGCCGCGAACGCCTTCGCCGGCTCGCCGCCGCCGTGAACGCCGGGCATCGGCGTCGGCCGGTCGTAACCGAGCCAGAAGCTGCCGACGAAATCGCGGGTCAGTCCGACGAACAGCGCGTCCTCGTTGCGCGACGACGTTCCGGTTTTTCCATAGACCAGAGCATGGACGGAGTTGGCCGAGCGCGCCGTGCCGCTTTTCACCGGCCCGCGCAGATCCTGGAGCACCGCCGCGGCGGTTCGCGGCGACATCACCCGCGGCGTCTCCTTGGTCGGCGGCACGCTGAGCACGTTGCCCTTGGTGCCGATGACGGCGATGAGAAAACGGACCTGCGGCAGCAGGCCGTCGTTTTCCAAGGCGGCATAGGCTCGCGTCAATTTCATCGGCGAGGTGTGGATGCCGCCGATGGGCACGAGCGCCGGCGCGCCGGGCGGAGCGATCTCGAACCGCTTGACGATATCGTTGAGCCGCTGGCCGAAGCGCATGGCAATCTCGGTCCAGGGGCGGTTGCACGATTGCGCGAGAGCGAAATCGAGCGTGACCGCCCGCCTGCTCAAGCAGCTTCTATTGGACTCCGACGGCCAGTCCGGCCACCGCAACGGGTGGGTCGAGACGAGTTCGCGCATGCTCATCGAAGCTTCACGCACGCCGATCAGCGGGAACAGCTTGCCGGTCGATCCGATCGAGCGGGCGATGTCGGCGGCGCGATTCCACGCCCCGCTATAGCTGCAGGACCCGGAGACCGCCAACACCTCTCCGGACGGGCGCATGAAGAAGCCGGCCGCCTGGTGCTTGCCGGCAATCGCGCAGACCTGGGCCGCCAGGTTGCGCTGAAATTCGCCGTCCATGTAGACGATGAGGCGATAATCCGCGGCGAGTTCCATCCCGCTTGCCCGCGCCTCTCTGAGCGCGAGGTCGCGATAGGGTCGATATTCCAACCGCGCATAAACATCTTTGCCTCGCCGCAATCTGCCGGCGACGACGCGGCGCTTGAGCTCCTCCCTCGCCGCCTCCGCCGCGTCTTGCGTGATCTTGTGTTGCGCGAGCATGAGATCGATGACCTCGAGCCCGCCGTTCAAGGCGGCGCCCGGGTTCTTCTTGGGATCGCGATTGTTGGGCTCCGGCAGCATGCCGACGAGAAGCGCCGCCTCGGCCAGCGTCAAGTCCTGCACGCGCACCCCGAAATAATACCGGGCCGGATCGTCGAAGCCGTACATGTTGCGCGCATGCGGCACGACATTCATGTAGCGGGTGAGAATTTCCGGCCGCGACAAGCGCGCGGAAATTCTGACCGCGAGCACGGCTTCGAGCAATTTGCGCTGAAGGCTGTCCTCCTTCTTGAGGAACAGGGTTCGTGCGAGCTGCTGCGTGAGCGTGCTGCCGCCCTGGCGGTTTCCCAAGACATATTGCCAAGCCGCACGCGCGGTCGAACGCATCTCCAGCGCGCCGTGCGAAAAGAAGCGCTCGTCCTCGCTGGCGACCACCGCATCCTTGAGCACTTGCGGGAATTCGTGGGCGCCGAGTCGGGTCGGGCAAATCATGTGCTCGGCCACGCCTGCACCCCGGCTTGCATTCTCGATCTGACAAGAGGATAGGATCGTCTCCAGCAGCGTCCCGCTTGGAAGATCCCAGCGGCCGCTATGAGCAATCGTGCTCACCAGCAAGAGAGCCGCCGACCAGGCCAGCGCCGCGAGCGCGACAACGCCGAGGATGGTGCGAAAGCTGAAGACCCGCTCGGCGCTCGATGCTCCTTCGGCAGGCGGTCTGCTGGCGGCGCGGCGCCAAAATGCAGGGAAATTCAAGGTGATTCCCAGAGGAGCTTGCGACTTGGAACGGTCTGAGGACGGTGCCCCGGCCGGCCGACGAGCCCATCGGCCGACTTAAGTTAAGCAGCCGACCATGGCCAAATCATGCAAGCGAAAACCGCAAAGGTGCAAACGCGCCGGACGGAGCTGCAAACCGTGAATATGCGGCGGATTGGCAGATCAATTCCACGGAGAATGTGCTAGGTCGATTGAGACCGCCCGCGCGCTTTGCGGCCAGTTTCAACTTCCGGAGACATATCGATGGCCTTCAACAAGAACACGCAATTCAATCGCATGCGCAAGCCGACCAAGAGAGTGTTGATTGGCGAGACGCCGGAAGAGGAAGCCGCCCGCCTTGAGCGCGAGATCGCCGCTCATCCCGTGACGAAATGCGAGCCCGGCGACCGCAACCCTGTCTCGTCACGACCGGGCTGGAACAACAAGCCGTTCATGCCGATGAAGGACCGCATCGCCGCCGAGGGCATCGCCAAGAAGCTGATGAAGAAGGACTAGCCCGGCCCCCGAGTTGGGGCCTTCGCTCGGTCACAGCCGCACATTGTGCGCTTGGCATTCGGCGAAAACCGTCGCGGCGCTGGCTTGATCGCGGGCCAAGGTGCCAAGCACGAATTGGCCGGCAAACAACGTTCCGTCGAAGGGTTGCTCACCGGCCAGCGCGCCATTGGGCCTTTTGTAATCGACCCAGCCGCAAACGAATTTGTGGCCGTCGTCGCTCCGGGTCGAGGTGATGCCGCGGAAGACCCCTGAGGCGGGATCTTTCAGCGCCGGCCGGACGGCTGCCTCGACGATGCGGATATCGTCGTCAGACAAGCCCCTGTCGGAGATGTCGGTGGAAAAACTCTGCCCGCTGTCGGGCGTGGCACAGCCGGCAAGAGCAAGCACCAGACCGACGGCGAGAAGTCTTACGTCCATGCAAGCTGCCAATCGCCGGAGTCGTGGCTTAAGGAAAGCAACGCCTTAGCGTCGTGAATGCGTATGACGCTTAGGTGTCACCAGAGCATTTGATTATGACAAAGCGTTGTCGTAGCGATTTATAGCGTACGCCGCGCAGAACGCACGGTTGAAGCTGCCCGGACGAGTTGGGGATAGCCGGGCAGCGTTTCAGCATCGTAAGGAGTTGCAGCGTGGGAAAAGGCAAGAAGACCAAAACTGCGGTCTATCACCCGCCCAAATCGGGCATGCCGTATCTGGTGGTGACGGTCTCCCCCGACGGCATCACCGCCACCGCCTGCGAGTCGAAAGACGAAGCGCGCATCCTCGCCTCGAAGCGGACGATGACGGTCTTCGTCGAAGAGGCGACGGCGCCCAAATCCTAGGCCGGCCGCTCGCTTTTTGCCGCCCCTACTGTAGCGGCGATACGGCATAGATCTGGTCGAGCACCTTCAACATGATGCTGTTGGCCGTCGGCTGGCCCTCGAGCGAGAGCGTCAGGCTGGTCCATATTATCAGCGTTACGTCGTTGACCGGATCGTAGCCCATGAACGAGTTGTAGCCGGGCATCTCGCCGCCGTGAAAATACACACTGGTTCGGGCCAAAGCTGAGCTCGGCTATCCCGTAGCCGTATTTCTGGCCGCCAGGCTTACTTGGATCTTCCGGCTCGAGGCTGTCGA
>CAVZLT010000023.1:0-64663 GCA_963776235.1 uncultured Alphaproteobacteria bacterium | reverse complement strand
TGGCTCCGATGGCTAACCGCCAGCGGAACGTGTCGGTTTTTCGGAGTGGCCTAGTCACGCGTCGAACTTCCAGCAGAACCTTGGGGCTCACTTAGTCATTCGGTTTTGCCATTTTGGAGGTACATTGCGAACAGGCGACAACTCATTCGTGCCTCCCGATTGGAGTTGGTTATGCGGAACTCCTCCCCCTGTCCGTGTTTTTGGGAAGCGTGGGTCGCCTCAGGCTTACGCGATACGCGATTTCCTGCAGCGAAGCGACGTGCCGTTTGAATGGGTCGAGCTTGGAAGCAACGAACAGCGCCAACGCCCGACGAGCTTGGGCTTGAAAATCTCGATCACTTCGCGTTTGCCGATCTGCATCTTTCCGGACGGTACACGCATGGAGCGCCCCACCGTGCGCCAGATTACCGAGAAGCTCGGCTGGTTCCGCAATCCATCCCTCGCCCAATACGATGTCGCCATCTACGGCGCCGGACCGGCTGGGCTGAGCGCCTCGGTTTATGCCGCCTCGGAGGGGTTGAAGACCGTGCTCGTCGAACGCTTCGCCATGGGCGGTCAGGCAGGCACGAGTCCGAAGATCGAAAACTATCTCGGTTTTCCCAAAGAAATCAGCGGCGCGGACCTCGCCGAGCGCGCCCGCGAGCAAGCCGCAAAATTTGGGGCCGAAATTTTGATTCACCGCGCCGGCGTGCGGGGCGAGTTCAACACGTGCCGGGGCGTCGTGGAGCTTGATGATGGCACCAGGATCGTCTCCCGCGTCTCGGTGTGCGCCACGGGCGTCGAATATCGCCGGCTCGGCCTGCCCGATGAGGACCGGCTGTTCGGCGCGGGCGTCTATTACGGCGCCGGCGCCAGCGAGGCCCAGCTTTGCGGCAACGAGCATGTCGTGATCGTCGGCGCCGGCAATTCCTCCGCGCAAGCCTCGCTGTATCTGGCCCGTTACGCCCGCAAGGTGACCATTGTCATGCGCGGCGAGCGCCTCAACGACCACGTCTCCGACTACCTGGTCGATCGCATCACCCATGCTCCCAATATCGAGATCGTGCCGAAGTCCAAAGTCGTCGCATTGCACGGCGACGACTTGTTGCGCGCCGTCACCTTACGGAATTCCGAGACCGGGGAAGAGCGGACCATCGAGACGAGCTTTCTGTTTCTTTGCCTCGGCGGGGTGCCGAATACGCAATGGGCCAAGGCGGTCGGCGTCGTTCGCGACGAAGAAGGCTACCTCGTGACCGGGCCCGATTTGAGGAAGTTCACTCGCCCGGCCGAGAGCTGGAAGCTCAACCGCGAGCCCTATTATCTGGAGACCTCGATGCCGGGGGTGTTCGCTGCCGGCGACGTGAGGCACGGTTCGATCAAGCGCGTCGCGTCAGCGGTCGGCGAGGGCGCGATGGCGATAGCCTTCGTGCATCGTTATCTCGCCGCGGGATAGGCCGTGCCGTCCATGGCAACGCGAAGGGAGCACCCGGACATGGACGTCAATGAGGAATTCACCGAAGCGCAAAGGCGATTCGGGCCGCTCAGTTCTTATGACAAGTTCGAGCACATCGTCATTCTCATCCTCACCGCATTGATCGCCATTTTCATCGTCTTCGCGGTGTGGAACCTCGCGCTTAAGATCTTTCAAAGCATCGCCGCGAGCACGTTCGACCCCACCGACTACACCGTGTTTCAGGCGGTGTTCGGCATGATTCTTCACCGTCATCATCGCCCTCGATTCAAGCGATCGCTACTGGTGGTGGCCGAGCGCCAGCATAGCGTCGTTCAGGTTCGAACCGTGGTACTGATCGCGCTGCTCGCCATCGTGCGCAAGCTCCTGATCCTCGATGTTGGACACGCAACGGAGGAGCTATTCGCGCTTGCGGCAGCGATCATCGCGCTCGTGGCCGTGTATTGGCTTGTCAGAGATCACCTTCGTCGGGGTGATGGCACTTGGCGGACCTGTCGCCATGATGCTGTTAAAGTGAAATAGGCATCACCGAAATTCGCTTTCGGCCCAATCGCGTTTCCGGCGTGCCGGCTGGCGCAGGTGTCCGCGCTTCTTGGGGACTGCCGACGGTTGGAGACTTCTCCTCAGGCCTCAATCCCGATCAAGTGGCCTTTCCGTAACGGGCGATAGGAAAGTTCTATCGGGCTTTAGGCAGCGTCTATCCATAGCCAGCAAAACCGACCTTGCCGCCGGACGGACGTTGGATCGATCGTTATATTCGGTGCGACCATTGCGCGTCGACCCAGGGCGGGCGAAGCTTTACATAGTCAAATCAGCAGGGGCCTGCTCGCTCTGCGCGAAGGAAAGGTCCACTTTGGGTCATCGCCGACTTTGTGGCGAGAGGTGGTTTAGTAGCGGACCTCATTTTCGAAAGGGCGAACGGGTTGCGCTAGCCAGATGTCGCTGGTTACCTCCAAGTTCGCAACTGCCAAGTCACTTCGTAGAATCAGCCAACGCGCTAGCGAAGGATGAAGATGGGAAATTATCGGAAGACCCCCGAAGTTATTTCCAGCCTGTCGCCTGAACAGTATCGCGTAACCCAGGAGAGCGGCACGGAGGCCCCCGGAACCGGCGAATATCTGGATAACAAAGAACCGGGGATTTACGTCGACATCGTATCGGGAGAACCACTATTCGCTTCGTCCGACAAATATGAATTGGGATGCGGCTGGCCAAGCTTCACCAAGCCGATCGAGCCCGCCAATGTCAACAAATTGCAGGATACCACCCACGGCATGACCCGCACGGAGGTGCGTTCGGCGCACGGCGACAGCCACCTCGGGCACGTTTTCTCCGATGGGCCGGTCGATCGAGGCGGCCTGCGATATTGCATCAACTCCGCCTCGTTGCGGTTCATCCATCGCGACGACATGGAGGCCGAGGGCTATGGGGCTTACATGGATCAGGTGGAGGACCGACGTTGACCGAGGAGTTGATCCACTAAGGGTGTCTGGAAGAACCGCCACCCGGGAATGTCCGCTTTGGGTCAGAAGCGGACCATGCGAACTGCGATAAGAAAACGCGGCGTGCGGAGTAAGGCAGATGCCCGATCTTTCTGTCGATCACTGAGTGACCGTTCGGCGAGTTGGTCGCCGCAGCAGGGCTGGATCACCCGAAGGCCCCGGGGCACTTCTCATGGAGGACCGGAGTTATGTCGACCGGGCAAAATGCCAGCAACACGACGGCCCCAACTCAATTTCTGGAGGCAAGCGACGAAACCTATGCGTACCGTCGCTTCGGGTCTGGTCCCGGGCGTCCCCTACTGTGTCTGCAACACTTCACCGGAACACTCGATAACTGGGATCCTGCGGTCACCGACCCTCTTGCGTCTGGGCGAGAGGTCACTCTGTTCGAGAGTGCAGGTCTGGGACGGTCGACAGGCAAGGTGCCTGAGACGATTGCCGGGATGGCGAAGCATGCATTGGCGTTCTTGGACGGGCTTCGGCTCGCATCCTGCGATGTTCTTGGCTTCTCACTCGGCGGCATGGTCGCGCAGCAGATGGCACAGGACCGACCGTCCGTTTTTCGTCGGATAATCTTAGTTGGCACCGCACCCCGAGGTGGAGAAAACGTCATGCACCTCGATAAGCCGAGCCTCGCAAAATATCTCGGTGATCCCACGCTTCGAGGATACGCAGTCCTGCAGAAAATCTTCTTTGCTCCGACGGAATCGAGCCAAAAAGGCAGGTGCTGCTTTTATCCAAAGACTGATCCAACGCACCGAGGATCGCGAGCCTGTCTCAGGACCGGCTGTCGCCCAAGCTCAGTTGGCGGCCTTTCGAGACTGGGAGAAGTTTACCGGTGAGCGCTTCGCCGACCTCAAGAGCATCCCGCATCCCACTCTCGTGGTGAACGGAATTACGACGAGATGATTCCTGTTCAGAACTCCTATTGGCTAAGCGCGAACCTGCCCAACGCCATTCTACTGACATACCCCGACTCAGGCCACGGCTCATTATTTCAATTTCACGAATCTTTCACGCGGCAGGCGGCGGCATTCTTAGCTACGGACTCGAAGTTCGCACCTTACTGAGCCTCCGCGCGAGACGCCGCGCTCCGCCTTCGACCGCGCGATTGCCAGAGTCCGCTTTGGGTCCGAAGCGGATAGAGGAGCCCTACCCAGTTCGTCCGCTACGTTGCCAAAAGCGGACGTTGCCCGTGGCGCGGCCCTCCCGGCATACTAATCAGCTAAGGCGCCCAGGGAGGATGAAAGATGGCCAACTATCGCAAGATCCCCGAAGCCATTTCCGGACTTTCTCCCGAACAGTATCGCGTGACCCAGCAGAGCGGCACCGAGGCCCCTGGAACCCGAGAATATCTGGATAACAAGGAACCGGGCATCTACGTCGACATCGTATCGGGCGAGCCACTGTTCGCTTCGTCCGATAAAATATGAATTCAGGTTGCGGCTGGCCAAGTTTCACCAAGCCAATCGAGCCCATTAACGTCAACGAATTGCAGGACACTACGACGGACTCCGCTATGCCGACCAAGAGATTGGTGAGCAAGCTGGATTGCTGGCGGTGACCTTCTCGGCGATCCAGCCAGCGATCACTCCGATTAACAGCATGCCAACAAAGCCGAACTCGCGGTCGACAGCTGAACTTCTATCAAATCCCTAGTGGCATAGTGATCAATGCTAGCAGGGGACGGTTTACGCAGGTCAAGGGCAGCGGAAAGTGGAACGGAACCGGGCCTTCGGGTGTCTGCTCGGGCGTCTGGACCGCGGTCCGCGCCTAGTTCACCCATCCTGTCAATCTACCCATCGATAATACCGAGACCGGTCAAGGCCACAATCTATCAACAGAGCGCCGCGGCATCGACTTCGGCCGGCGATACTTTTGCGGCCTCCGGCCCAGATTTATTTCCTCGGAATGCGCACCCAAATGGCGAGGCCAATGATGGCCAGCAGCACTGCAATTACCAGTAACGTAGCGACGTCGTACTCGGGCAAAACAAACCGCATGAAAGAGGCAGACAATGGGCAGCCCGCTAGGGCTGGATGGCCGGTAGGGGGCAGACCCTTGCTCACGCAGTTCTAATTCCCAACGCGCTTTCTCAGCGCCTCAAGCTCATCTTGTGGCAGGGCATGGAGATGCTCTCGCTACTTCGGCCAAGTCCACCTGTTGCACGCCAGACAGCCGATCAGCCGCTCGCCGTGGCGGTCGATTTCCACCAGCGCGCCACTGCAGCGTGGACAGGGATTTCATGCGGCAGGCTGTCTTTTTGTCTTCCCATGGCTTCCCAGGCCGAGCCTCTGGGAAGATGGTCCAAAAAAAGCCTTTGAAATGCTGGTACCGCCGGGTGAATTCGAATCACCGACCTCTTGATCCACAGTCAAGCGCTCTAACCAGCTGAGCTACGGCGGCATGTAGGTGGAGCCTTCGGCGCGAACCTAAGCGGAGCGAGCAGCCGTTGCAAGCGGGCCGGCCGGCGGTTTGGCGCGAAGCAGCCCCGGGCGAGGCGGCGAACCGGAACGGCCTGCGCCATAGAAAAAGGCCTGGGGCTTCGCACCCCAGGCCTTGCTTTGCGCGCTACGCTTACGGCCCTCGAAAAACTCGGCGACGCCGTGCGGGGTCAGCCGCTATTTCCGAATCGCGTCGAGCGAGCGGGTCACCTGATTCTTGATCGGCTCGGCGGTGTCGGCGGCGATCTTGCTGCTCAACGCCCTGATCTCGCCCGCCTGGTTGGCGAACACGTCGAACTGGTGGCGAAGGAAGGCAGATTGCAATTCGACGATCTCGCCGAGGGTCTTGGCACCGGCCAGGCTCTTGGCGAGGTCGAAGGCGGAATTCAGATTGCGCTGGGCAAGATCGATCAGCTTGCGATTGAAGGCGGTGGCGCCCTGCCCGGCGGCATCGAACGAACGCTCGAGCGCGTCGATCGCCTCCTCGAGAGCGTCCTTGCCGCGCTCATAAGCCTCGCGGCTCTGGTTCACGGTCTTCTCGGCGAGAGCGCGGACGCTCTCCGGCACGGTCGTATCGAGCTTGAAGGATTCGAATTCCTTGGTGGCTTTGCGGAAGCTGTCGCGCGCCTGCTCGGCTGCCGCCTGCGGCGAATAGGTTTCACTCATGGTCGCACCTCTGCTTGGGTCATTCGTTACGGGGCAATGCGGACCTGGCCCATCTGTGAAGGGTCGCCGCAGAATCTCTTGTTGTGCAGTGCAATATAATTGTTGCGCTGCGATAGCGCAAGATCGCTGATCGCCCGATCAGTACTTTTTTAGCTCTAACGACGAAGTTTCCGGTTTCGCCCTTTGCAAAATACCGAATTCGCCTAAATTTAGTGGATGAGTCGAACGAGCGCCCTAATGCTTGCGCGCGACCGGGCTATTGCCGGTTCCCCGCGCTAAGGCGCACGACCGAGTTCTTGTTTATTTGGGGCCGAAATGGCCGACCTCAGACCGCAAAGGCGCCTGGACCATGTCGAAGGGGACCGCGAGGCCCTCGAGCATATCGCGCGCGCGCTCGAAGGCCGCGTGCTTCCGGGGCCGGGAGCGGTCGCGCTTCCCGAGCCGCAAGCGGAGGCAGCGGCGCTGACGCTCGATCCGGCGAGCCTCAAGACGTTGCTCGAGGCCATGCCGGCGGCGATCGGCATTCTCGAGCGCGACGGGCTGATCTACGCGAACAGCGCGTTCGCTTTCGCCTTCGGCTATCGCTCTCCAGCCGAATTGCTCGAAGCGGGCGGCTTGCGCGCGATCCTGCCGAACGGCGCGCCGCTCACGCAAGGCAACGGCCTCGAGCGCAGCGCGCCGATCGAGGCGCTCACACGCTCGCGGCGAAAATTGAGGGTCGCTTTCGCGCTGACCGCTCTCGATGGCGACGTCAAACTGTTGCGCCTGATCGACCAGACGAGCCTCGAGCAGGAGACGCCGGCCCCCGCGCCGGCGAATGGCGCCGAGCCGGCAGACGGCGAATGGCGCCAGCCCGCCAATCGAGGCGGTCAAGCTCGACGCCGACGCTTCGTCGCGACTCGAATTTCTGGCCAAGGTCAGCCACGAGGTGCGCACGCCGCTCAACTCGATCATCGGCTTTACCGAGCTGATGGCGCAGGAGCGCTTCGGACCGATCGGCAACGCCCGCTACAAGGGCTATGTCGATGACATCCATCAGAGCGGGCTCTATGCGCTGTCGCTGCTCAACGATCTGCTCGACATCTCGAAGATCGAGGCCGGCAAGTTCGAGCTGAATTTCACCGCGGTCGAAGTGCCGGAGCTGGTCGAGGATTGCGTCGGCAGCTTGCAGCCGCTTGCCAAGCGCGCACGCATCGTGCTCAGGACTTCGCTGCAGCCAGAGTTGCCGACGGTCGTCGCCGATCCGCGCCGGCTGAAGCAGATCTTGCTCAACCTGCTCACCAACGCCATCAAGTTCACCAAGGAAGGCGGACAGGTGATCGTGTCGGGCGGCATGATCGACGGCGAGCTTCGCTTGCGCGTGCGCGACACCGGCGTCGGCATGACCAAGGACGAGATCGCCTTCGCCATGCAGCCGTTCCATCAGCTCGATACCGCGCCGCGGCGGCAGATGGGCACCGGCTTGGGCCTGCCCGTCACCAAGGCGCTGGTCGATGCCAATCGCGCGCGGCTGGTTCTGACCAGCGAGCCCGGCGTCGGCACCGCCGCCGACGTGATCTTCCCGGCCGATCGGTTGTTCGGCGCATAGCTCCCCAAATTCAGCACCAGCGTCGCTGCGTCGAAGGAGTGGCGATGTTCTTGAAGTCGCCCGGCGAAAACTGTGCGACGTTCTAGCTCTGATATAGGCTATCTTAGAGCTATACATTAGATGTTCAAATATATATGGTCATAGTGGCTTCTTAATACATTACACCCAAAGCTTAGAAGACTTCTAAAGTTGGTTTGATTACGATATTCTTGTTGACTTCGTCCGACATCACGCCCTAATCGAACGGTGACCCCCGGCGCTGGGTTTGGGGGCGAAACGTCCGATACCGGGGCCTTGAACCTCGGCCATTGGAGGATGTCGATGCGATTCGGCTGTGCGCACGCCGCCGCGCTTGCGCTTGTTGTTCCCTTCCTGGTCACACCGCTGGCCTCGGCCGCAGAGCCTGGAGAGGTCAATATCTACTCCTACCGGCAGCCTTATCTGATCAACCCGCTGCTGAAAGAGTTCACCGACGAGACCGGCATCAAGGTCAATGTGATCTATGCCGAGAAGGGCCTGATCGAGCGCATTCAGGCCGAGGGCCGCAACAGCCCGGCCGATCTCCTGCTCACGGTCGATGTCGGCAATCTCACGCAAGCGACCGATGCCGGCATCGCCCAGCCGATCCAATCGCCGGCGCTCGACGCCGCGATCCCCGCCGCCTATCGCGCGGCCGACGGACAGTGGATCGGGCTCACCCGCCGCGCACGCGTGGTCTACGCCTCGAAGGAGCGCGTCAAGCAGGACACGATCACCTACGAAGAACTCGCCGACCCGAAATGGCGCGGCAAGATCTGCATCCGCTCCGGCCAGCACGTCTACAACGTCGCGCTGATCGCCTCGATGATCGCGGCGCATGGCGAGGCGTGGACGGAAACTTGGCTAAAGGGCGTGAAAGCCAATCTGGCACGCAAGCCCGCCGGCGACGACCGGCTTCAGGTCAAGGGCGTCTATGCCGGCGAATGCGATATCGCCGTCGGCAACACCTACTACATGGGCGCCATGCTGCAGAACGACAAAGAGCCCGAGCAGAAGGACTGGGCGAACTCGGTCAACATCCTGTTCCCCAACACCAACGATCGCGGCACGCATGTGAACATCTCCGGCGCGGTGATGGCGAAATACGCCCCGCACAAGGACAACGCGATGAAGCTGCTCGAATTCCTCGCCTCGGACAAAGGCCAGGAGATGTATGCCGAAGTGAACAACGAATATCCGGTCAAGCAAGACGTGCCCTGGTCGCCGCTGGTCAAGTCCTGGGGCGACTTCAAGCCGGACCCGATCTCGCTCAACGAGATCGCGGGCTTGCGCAAGCAGGCGAGCGAACTCGTCGACAAGGTCGGCTTCGACGAGGGACCGAGCTCATGAGGGGCAACGACGATGAGCTTTCATAACAAGATCGACAGGCAGATCGGCGGCAAGCCGGCGCACAGCGCTTTGCTTCCGCCACGCAGCGGCGCGGAGTGGCTGGTGGGAGTGGGCTTCAGGTGCTGGCTCGCCGGCTATGACACCGGCGACATCGCTTGCTGGGAGAACGGCTGGAACGAATATAACCGCCTGCTCGGCACCGAGCGGGCCAAACGCGCGGTGACCGAATTGGCCTGCTGGGTGCGCGCGGTGCGCGCCTCGGCCTCGCGCAAGATCGAATATTATCCGTTCGGCTGCGCCGGTTTCTGCGCCGACGAATGCATGGCGATCTCGTTGATCGCCGCCTCGCAGCATCACCGCTGCCCGGCGATGCGGGCCTGCGCGCTGGCGCTGACGGGCTCGGAGCTGGTCGAGCCGGTGATCGACGCCGCCAACGCGTTTGCCGATGTGTTGCAGGACGCCAATCAGCGCCTGTCGCAGGACGCGGTCGCCGCGCTGATGGCCGACAGGCGCAAGGTCGAGTCGGACGGCCTCGCTGACCGCCACTAACGGCGTGGCCAAGGCTCAGGGCGCAACACGCGAGCGCGTCGCTTTCCGCCGCAAGCTCGCCCGGCTGAGAGAGAGCGGCAATCTCGGCTGGTCGGTCGCGGCCTTTCTCATCTCGCTGATCGCGTTGCTGCCGCTGCTCGCCATCGCGCTGATCGCGCTGAGGCCAAGCGGCGATACCTGGCCGCATCTCATCGCCAACGTGCTCCCCGGCGCGCTCCGCCGCACGCTGCTGCTGATGGCCGGGGTAGGAAGCTTGAGTCTCTTGATCGGCACCGGCACCGCCTGGCTCGTCACCATGTATCGCTTTCCGGGACGGCGTTATTTGCAGTGGCTGCTGCTGCTGCCGCTCGCGATCCCGACCTATATCGTCGCCTACACCTATCTGGAGATGCTCGATTATTCGGGGATGGTGCAGACCGGCTTGCGCGGCCTGTTCGGCTGGCGCAATGCGCGGGACTATTGGTTCCCGGATATTCGCAGCCTCGGCGGCGCCATCCTGGTGATGAGCGCGGTGCTCTATCCGTATGTCTACATCACCGCGCGAGCGAGCTTCGTCGCGCAATCGGTGTGCGTGCTGGAAGTGAGCCGGACGCTGGGGCGAAACGCCGTGGAGACGTTCTGGCAAGTGGCTCTGCCTCTGGCGCGGCCGGCGCTCGCCGCGGGCGTCGCGCTCGTGCTGATGGAAACGCTGAACGACATCGGCGCGGTCGAGTTCTTCGGGGTGAGGACGCTCACCGTCGCCGTCTACGATACCTGGCTCGACCGCAACAGCCTTGCCGGCGCGGCGCAGATCGCCTGCGTCATGCTGTTGTTCGTGTTCGCCCTGCTCATCATCGAGCGGGCGCTCAGAGCCGGGCGCCGCTTCCATCACACGACCGGGAAATATCGGGATTTGCGCGAGGACAGCTTGCCCGGCTGGCGCGGGCTGCTGGCGAGCGGCGCTTGCGCCCTGCCCGTGCTGTTCGGCTTCCTGCTCCCGGGCGCGGTGCTGCTGCACGATGCGCTCGTGCATGTGGCGGCAGGTTTGGCGCCAGAGTTCTGGGAGGCCGCGCTGAACAGCCTCATGCTCGCCGCGGCGGCGGCGGCGCTTGCGGTCGGCTTCGCCGTGGTGCTCGCTTACGCGCGGCGGCAGACGCGCTCGCAGCTGATCCAGGCGGCGAGCACGCTGCCCGCCATCAGCTATGCGATCCCCGGCACCGTGCTCGCCATCGGCCTGCTCATTCCGCTGGCGGGCTTCGACAATTTCCTCGACGGGTTGATGCGGTCGCTGTTCGGGGTGTCCACGGGGCTCGTGCTGTCGGGCACGGCCTTCGCCATCGTGCTGGCCTACACGATCCGCTTTCTGGCCGCCTCGCTCGGCGCCGTGGAGGCCGGGTTGAGCAAGGTCTCCCGCAATATCGACGCCGCGGCGCGGACGCTCGGCGCCACCATCAGCGAGGCGCTGGTCAAGGTGCATCTGCCGCTACTGAGGCCCGCGCTCGGCGCCGCGGCTCTCCTCGTATTCGTCAACTCGATGAAGGAGTTGCCCGCCACGCTGCTGCTCCGGCCCTTCAACTTCGACACGCTGGCGACCCAGGTGTTTACCCTGGTCTCGCTCTATCGCTACGAGGAGGCGGGACTTTCGGCCCTCACCATCGTGCTCGTCAGCCTCGCCCCGGTGCTGCTGTTGCACGGAATCATCGCGGGAAGCCGACCAGGGGCTTCAACCAACCAGCGAGGCGCGTCCGAGACAGGCCCTGAATGGGCCCTTCCGGTCCCCTGATTTGCCAACAAAATGCGCCCGACTTAGGCTCGCTATCTCAGCCCAATCGGGCTAGAAAGACGGGGTCTTACGGGCAATCGAAAAACAGGCGAGGTCCAGGTTGATGGGCCAACGCCGGGAACGGGTGGTAGGGACGGGATGAAGCCTCGCCAAATCCCTTGGAAATGGCTTTTGCTCGGCCTCATTACCCTTCTCATCGCCGGTCTCGCGATACTGCCGCGGCTGTTCGCCGATTCGACGCAGCTGGCGTCGCGCGTGACCGATGCCTTGTCGGCGTGGACGGGGGGCGAGGTGAAACTCACCGGGCCGTTGCGCGTACATTACTTCCCCGACGTCTCCATCAAGAGCGGGTTCGAGCTGACCAACGCCTCGCGGCTGCCGCTGGTGAAATCCATCACCGTCAAGGACGCCAAGGTCTCGATCGACCTGGTCGAGCTCGCGTTCGGTCGCATCCGGATCGACGCCTTGCGGATGTTGAAGCCCGAGATCACGCTGAAGGAGGTGCCCTCGCTCGTCATGGGGCCCGACCAGACGGTACAGGCACGGGTGGCCAACCTGCTGGCAGGCGCGCCGATCGGCGTGCTTCGCCTGCGCGACGGCACCCTCAACCTGCCGACTTCGACCGGCACCGAAGCGATCAAGAAGATCGATGCTCGCTTCGACGCAAGCTCCGGCACCGGAACGATGTCGAGCTTCGGCTCCTTCGTGTTGCGCGACGAGACCGTGGGCTTCGCGCTCGATTGCGGCGCGGCCGCCCAGACCGAGGACGGAATTCGCGTTCCGGTCACTCTCACCTTCACCTCGAAACCTCTGCAGACCAAGATCACGGCCACCGCGTCCTTCGACAACGGACTTCAGCTCGAGGGCGACGTGCAGGCCGACATGGACAACGCGCGGCGCTTCTTCAGGTGGGCTGGAATCGCCCTGCCGCCGGGGCGGAGCCTGGAGAAACTGTCGGCAGCAGGCAAGGCGCGTTGGAACGGATCGACGCTGACCTTCGACGACGGCACCTTCTCGCTCGACGGTAATAAGGCGGTCGGTCTGCTCGCGGTTACGCCGGGACCGCGCCCGCGCATCGACGCAACGCTCGATTTCGAGCGGCTCGCGATCGATCCCTATCTCGGCGGGGCCGAGAGCCCGACGCATCCTGCCGCACAAGCTGGTTTGCTGGAGGGAGCGCTCATCAAATATTTCGACGCCGACCTGCGCATCTCGGCGGCGGACATTTCCGCCCCCATGATCAAGCTCGGGCGCGGCGGGTTCACCATCAGCACCAAGGACGGCGTGTTGGTGAGTGAGGTGGGGGAGCTCGATCTTTGCGGCGGCGAGGCTTCGGGCAGCGTCGGCGTCGACCTGTCGCGGGAGATGGCGAAGGCCAATCTCGTGGCGAGTCTCGACGACGTGCCGGTCGAGGGCTGCCTCGACGCGTCGTTTCTCGTCCCGCTCAAGGGGACCACGAGCCTCAAGGCGGAAATCTCGGGCGAGGGCCGCACCTACCCCGAATTGATTCAGGCGCTTTCCGGCGGGCTCAAGGTTAACGCCACCAATGGCGCAATCCCGCTCGATCTTGCCCGACTGCTCGCGGCGGCGCCGACCCCCCTGGACGGCGAGGGCTGGAGCCGCAACAGTGTCACTTTGTTCGATTCTCTGAACGCCGATTGCCGCCTCGGTGGCGGCCATATTTGGTGCGACATGTTCAACATGCAAACCCGCCGCGGATTGATCGCCGGATCCGGCAATGTCGACATGGCGCAAGCAACGCTCGATTGGAGCATGTTCGTCGCCAGCGACACGCAGCCGCTGAAGGCCTCGCAACTCAGCGCAGAGACGCCGCCGCGGATCTCCATCAGCGGGGCGCTGGCGCAGCCGATGATCAGGCGGACCGATCGGCCGACGCTCGGCGACGGATCACTGCCGACGGGTGCGACCGCCAATCAGATTTCGCCGCGGTGACGGCGTGGCAAAGCCATGAGTGAGGCGAAGACGGTGTCTGGACACGTGAACCGCCGATCAGATCGACTATTGGCGATGGCGGCCGGCGTGGGGCGAAGTTTCCGCTTGGCCGCCGTTCTCGCCGTCGGCATCGTCGTCTGCGCCGGCGCGCGGGCAGAGGACACGCTCAGCGTCGCCACCTGGGGGGGCGCCTACGGGCAATCGCAGGAGATCGCCTATTTCGAGCCGTTCGCCAAGGAAACCGGCACGCGGATCGCGACCGAGGTTTATGACGGAACGCTGGCCAAGATCAAAGAAATGATCGGCGGCTCGGAATCGAACGTCGATGTGGTGGACGTCTCGGCGGCGGCGCTCAACACGCTATGCAGCGACGGGCTGCTCGAGCCGATCGAAGCCTCGAGCCTCGGCGCCGCACCGAGTGGAGAGAGCGCGGAACTCGACTTCTATTCGGGTGGGCTGTCCTCCTGCGGGGTCGGCAGCGTCGCCTGGTCGACGGCGATCACCTTCGACAGGCAGGCTTTCACCAAGACTCAGCCATCGCAGATCGCCGACCTGATCGATTCGAAGCGCTTCCCCGGCAAGCGCGGTCTGCCGAACGGCCCCCGTTATACGCTCGAGCTTGCGCTCCTCGCCGACGGGGTCGAGCCGGCGAATGTCTATACCGAGCTTGCCACGCCCGAAGGCGCCGACCGCGCCTTCAAGGCTCTCGACAAGATCAAGAGCGACATCTTTTGGTGGGACAACGCGCAAGAGCCGATCACCTGGCTGCTCGAAAAGAAGGTGGGGATGGCGGCGGGATATAGCGGCCGCATCTTCCGTGCCGCGGTCGGCGATCGGCAGCGGCTCGGCATGGTCTGGGACGGGCAGATCTACGATCTCGATCTTTGGGCCATCCCCAAAGGCGCCAAAAACAAGGACGGCGCCAAGCGCTTCATCGCCTTCGCCTCGGACCCCGCACGGCTGGCGACGCAGGCGCAGCTGATCGCCTATGGACCGATGCGCAAATCGGCGCTCGCGCTGGTCGGCAAGCACCCGATCATCGATGTGGAGATGAAGGATTATCTCCCCACGGCGCCCGACAATTTCAAGAAGGCGCTGCGATTCGACGACGCCTGGTGGAACGAGCATGGCGCGGAGCTGCAAAAGCGCTTCGATGAATGGCGCGGGCCGGTTTCGCCGGGTCAAGGCAAGCCGCCGATCGAAGTGGCCAACCCGCAAGACGCCGAGCAGAGCACCGGCGCCACCAAGGCCGAACCCTAGCCCTCGCGCGCCGGCAAAATATTTTGCGGAATGAAGACGTTGGTCTATCGACTCCGGTCGCGATCGCACGCGCGCCAAAAATCCGCGTTGCTCACGCTGTGTTGCATGCGCCGCAGGTCAAGCGGCAAGACTTCGACCGCGACAAAAAGAAAATGCGGGTAAGCTTGAACTCTCATTTGCAACGGCTGTCGCCTTTGTGTCATCCTTGTCGCTGGAGAGAGTCCAACGGGTACATCCCAAAGGACATCCCTCTTACACAGGATGCACACCAAGAGGGCGTTGCTGCCTTGGCGAGCCGGCGCTTCCGGCACACGAGGCCGCAAGCGATGAAGCCAAGCACTGCCGGAGCGGGGCCGGCAGTGCAGTTTCATCAGCCCGTCGCATCTCGAAATCTAGAACGGCCGATAGAGCCCGAGCGCAACGTACCCGCTTGGATCGTCTTCCAGATAATTGCCGGTAAAGCCGCCGGAGAGCGTCACTTCCATCGCGCGGAAATTCACCCGCGCGAAACCGCCGCCGCGTCCGGCGTCATATTCCTCGTTACCCAGCGCGCCGCCTTCGAGACCCAGCGAGAAGCGCGGCGTCAATCGATACCCCAACCGCGCCAGCGACCAATATTCCTGGAAGGCGGTGCCGTAGCTTGCGTCGACGGAGAGAAAACTTCGCGCCGACAGATCGAGCCAGCTTTCCGCCTGCAGCCGCAACCCCAGCGCACTGCCTTGCACTGAATTATTCGGATCGTGCGGCACGATGTGTTGGTCCTCGCCCTCGATGCCGGCGAACAGCTTGACGATCAAACGTCCGGGGCGGAACTCGTAACCGATCAGCGCCGCGGCGAAGGCATCCTGCCCGTCGAAGGTGGTGGGCTGAGCGGCGCCGTCGAGGAAGAGCGAACCCTGATAATCATAGCGGCCGTAAGCGCCGACAGCGCGCAGGCGAAAACCGGGCGCCGCGTATCCAGCCTTGCCGAAGGCGTAACCCGCGCCCACATAGCCGCTAGCGTAGTTGTCGCTGACCTCGAAGCCGGTGAAGTACTCGGTGCGGGGCTGGTCGGGATCGGCGAGCGCCTCCGACGCGCGACAGGCAGAGGCCGAGTAACAGAACTCCCCCTGCCCCGCTTGCACGAAGCCAAGCCGCGACGCTCCTTCCGACTTTTTCCCGCAAGGCGAGCACTCGCCCGCCGCATCGCGTCCACTATGCTGCAACCGCCACGGAAGGTTTAGCAACCCGCTCGCGTGCAACTCGATACACTGCAATCTTGGATAGTTGGTCGCCTGGCAAAGCCGTGCTTTGTTCCCCACAACCTATGGAAGAAATGAAACCCGAACGCTTCGAGACATGGCTGACGGTCGATCGCAAGGGGCTCTATTGCCGGCCAGGCGGCTTCCACATCGACCCCTATGGCGGCGCCAAGCGCGCGGTCGTCACGCACGGCCATTCCGACCATGCCCGGCCGGGGCACGCGCATGTGCTGGCGACGCGCGAGACGCTCGCGGTCATGACGACGCGGCTTGGCACGTCGGCGACGAAAGGCAGTCAAGCCGCCACCTATGGCGAGAGGATCAGCATCGGCGATGTGACCGTGACGCTGTTCCCTGCCGGCCACGTGCTCGGCAGCGCGCAAGTGCTGATCGAGTGGAAGGGCGCGCGCGTCGTCGTCTCGGGCGACTACAAGCGAGGCGCCGACCCCACTTGCCCCGCGTTCGAGCTCGTCCCTTGCGACCTCTTCATCACTGAGGCCACCTTCGCGCTGCCGGTGTTCCAGCATGGCGACGCGCGCGAGGAGGTGGCGAAGCTGCTGCGGTCGCACGGGCAATTTCCCGAGCGCGCGCATGTGGTCGGCGCCTACGGACTCGGCAAGAGCCAGCGGGTGATCGCGCTGCTGCGCGAGGCGGGCTACGAGCGGCCGATCTATCTGCACGGCGCGCTGGCCGAGTGTTGCGCGCTGTATGAGTCGTTCGGCGTGCGCCTCGGGCCGCTGAAGTCGGCGACCGGCGCCAAGCGCGAAGAGATGAGAGGCGAGATCGTGCTGGCTCCCCCTTCGGCGATTGCCGACCGCTGGTCGCGCAGGCTGCCCGATCCGGTGACGGCTTTCGCCTCGGGATGGATGCGGGTGCGCGCGCGGGCGCGGCAGCAGGGCGTCGAGCTGCCGCTGGTCATCTCCGACCATGCCGACTGGGCCGAATTGACCGAGACCATCGCCGAGACCGGCGCAGAGGAGATCTGGGTCACGCATGGACGCGAGGACGCGCTGCTGCACCATATCCAGACGATAGGCCGCAAGGGCCGCGCGCTTGCCCTTGTCGGTCGCGAGGACGAAGACCAGTGAAAGCCTTCGCCGAGCTTCTCGACCGGCTCGCTTATACGCCGTCGCGTAACGACAAGCTGCGCCTGCTGGCCGGCTATTTCGCCTCGGCGCCGGACCCCGATCGCGGCTTCGCGCTCGCAGCACTCACCGACGGACTGTTCTTCAGGCTGCCGCTGCGGCGCATTCTCACCGATCTCATCGCCGCCCGCGTCGATCCGGTGTTGTTCGACCTGTCGCGCGATTATGTCGGCGACACGGCCGAGACCATCGCACTGATCTGGCCGGGAGGCGGGAAAGGCGCCAAGCCGCCGCGGCTTGCGGCCATCGTCGAGGCGCTTCAGTCCACGCCGCCTGCCGAGATCCCAGCGCTCCTCGCCGGCTGGCTCGACACGCTCGATGCCACCGGGCGGTGGGCGCTGCTCAAGCTCCTGACGGGAGCGCTCCGCGTCGGCGTCTCGGCACGACTCGCCAAGACCGCGCTTGCCGAATGGTCGGGCGTCGATCTCGCCGATATCGAGGAGGTCTGGCACGGGCTGCGGCCGCCTTATGCGGAGTTGTTCGCCTGGCTGTCAGGGTCGGCAGCGCGGCCCGACGTCAGCTCGCGCGCGACGTTCCGGCCGCTGATGCTGTCGCACCCGATCGAGGACAAGGAGCTCGCGTCGATCGAGCCCAAGGATTTCGTCGCCGAATGGAAATGGGACGGCATCCGCGTGCAGGCCGCCCACCAAGGCGGCGAGAAGCGGCTGTTCTCGCGCACCGGCGACGATATCTCCGGTGCGTTTCCCGATGTGGTGGAGGCGATCCCCGAGGGCATGGTGCTGGACGGCGAATTGCTGGTGCTGCGCGAGGGCGAGGTCGCTCCTTTCAACGATCTCCAGCAGCGGCTCAACCGCAAGACGGTGACCGCCGCCATGCTCAAATCGCATCCGGCGCATATCCGCCTTTACGACATGCTGTTCGAGCGAGGCGAAGACCTGCGCGAGCTTCCCTTCACCACCCGCCGCGCGCGGCTCGAAGCGTGGCACGGGAGCGCATGCGCCGCCTCGCACCGATCTCTCCGCCATCATCGATTTCGACTCGATGCAGCAACTCGAGACGCTCTGGGCCGGAGCGCGCGAGACGGGTATCGAGGGATTGATGTTGAAGCGCCGGATGAGCCCCTATATCGCCGGGCGCCCCAAGGGCCATTGGTATAAATGGAAGCGCGCGCCGCTCACCATCGACGCCGTGCTGATGTATGCGCAGCGGGGCAGCGGCAAGCGCTCGTCCTATTATTCGGACTATACGTTCGGCGCCTGGCGCGAGGGAGAGAACGGCGCCGCCGAGCTCGTGCCGGTCGGCAAATCTTATTTCGGCTTTACCGACGAGGAGCTGCGCGAGCTCGACCGGTGGGTGCGCAATCATACGGTGGACAGCTTCGGCCCGGTGCGCCAGGTCGAGCCCAAGCTCGTGTTCGAGGTGGCGTTCGATTCGGTGCATCGCTCGAGCCGGCACAAATCAGGCGTCGCCATGCGCTTTCCCCGCATCCACCGCATCCGCTGGGACAAGCCGGCGGCGGAAGCCGACCGGCTCGAGGCGCTGACCGCCATGATCGTGGGGTAGAGACCAGATGACGCGCGAGGCTTCGGAGCGGGAAGTTGCCGCTCTCACCTGGGACGAGATCAAAGATCGGCTGGCCCGAGGCGCCGCTGCCATTCTTCCCATCGGTGCCGGAGCCAAGCAGCACGGCCTGCATATGCCGATGTCGACCGATCAGGTGTTCGCCGCGTATTTCTCAAAGGCGCTTGCCGAGAGGATCGACGCGCTGATCTGGCCGACCCTGACCTACGGTTTCTATCCGGCCTTCGTCGCCTATGCGGGCAGCGTCAGCCTGTCAGGGGCGACTTTCCAGGCCGCCGTCACCGAGATCGCCAACGCCCTGATCGGGTTTGGCGCCAGGCGCATCCTGATTCTCGATACGGGCCTCAGCACCATCGCACCGGTCGACGCCGCGATCATTGCGGCGCGCGCACCCTCCCGCATCCGCCATCTGAAAGTCTTCGCCGGGCCGCGCTTCGAGGCCACCGTTCGGGCGCTGCAACGGCAGCCCTATGGCAGCCATGCCGACGAGATGGAGACCTCGCTGATGCTGGCGATCGCGCCAGAGCTGGTCGACATGACGCGGGCCCAGCCGATGCCCTTCTCGCCGAACGGCCCCTCGCCCGGCGCGCTGTCGCCGGACGATCCCTCCGCCCCCAACTACGCGCCAAGCGGCAGCTTCGGCGACCCCACGCTCGCTTCGGCTGCCAAAGGGTCGCGGGTGCTTGCCGCAATCATAGAAGATATGATCGAGGCCGCGGGTGAGCCGACGAGGAGCGAGGAGACGCGATCATGAGGATGTTGCTCAGCGTAATTTTTCCCAACGAGCCGTTCAACGCTCTGGTGCGAGCAGGCGCAGCGGGCGAGATCCTGAAGGACATCATGGAAGATTTGAAACCCGAGGCCGTCTATTTCACCGAAGAGGACGGCATGCGAGCCGCGCTGCTGGTGGTCGACCTCGCCAGCCCCTCGGACGTGCCCAAGATCGCCGAGCCGTTCTTCCTCAAGTTCGACGCCGAGTGCCGGATCAGGATCGTCATGAGCCCGGCCGATCTCAAGAATGCCGGGCTTGACGCGCTCGGCAAGAAATGGGGCTGATGGCTCACATCAGGCCTTTTGCATGCTCGCCAGAACCCTGATCCTTACGCTTGCTCTCGGCGTCCTGGCATCCGCGTTGGAGCCTGGGTCCGCCTTCGCGCAGGACGCGCAAATCTGCTTCGACGCTGCCGACAAGGTGACCGACGGCGGCACGCTCGAAGACGCGGAACGACAGGCGGCGCATGCCGCTTGCCAGCGCGCGCTCGCGGCCACATCGAGTGTGGTGCAGAAATATCAGCTACAGGAAGCGGATTTCGACGTGACCGGCACCCGCCCCAAGCCATAGGCGGCGCCGAGCAAATTGGAGCGGCGGGCTGGACATAAGTCCACGGCCCGCCGCATCTAATGCCTTAGCCGAAGGCTATTGCTTTTTTACGGCCGGAGACGTGGTGCCGGCCTTGCCGTCCGCGGTGACGGACTGCTTCGTGTAATGATCGCCCTCTTTGCTGATCTTCGTGATCCAGCCGGTGTCCCATTTGATGGTGGCGGTGCCGCCGTCCTCGGTCCACGTGCCGTTCATGTTCTTGGGATGAGTCGATGTCGCCTTGCCGTCGGCGCTGAGAGTGATGTCGAACTTTGTCTCCTTCCTGCCTTGGACCGTCCAGGTGCCCTCGAAATCGCTCGCGGCAAAGGCGGTGAAGGCCGTCATGATGCTCATGGCCAGCAGTGCAGAGAGTGCCAATATCGCTTTCCTACCCATCAGAATTAGTCTCCTTCCTGAAGAAGTCTTGGATATCGATAGTCTAGTTCATCCCAGCCGGCCGGAGGGCAGGCCGTTTTGACGCGCGTAGCGCATGTTATAGCGGTCAAAAAAAAGGCATTTGTCAGGCCGGATGCCGCGTCATCGCTGCAACTGACGCGTTCCAACTCTAGTGGGCGACCGGCATTTCTAGCTCGGCGTAAGAACCATTGGCGCTGGCCTTCAGTCCTTCGCGATCGGTTATGAGAATCTGGCCACGCGTCAGACTGATCACGCCTTTGCGCTCAAGAGCGTTCAGAGCGACCGTGACGCCGGCACGCCGCACGCCGAGCATGAGCGACAGGAATTCGTGCGTGAGCGGTATCGTATCGTCGTCCAAGCGGTCATGCGCCATGAGAAGCCATCGGGCCAAGCGTTCTTCAATGCTGGATGTGCCATTTGACAGCGCGGTGCTCGAGATCTGGTTCATGAAGGCATGGGCGAAATTGAGAAAGACGCGTTGCATCGAGCGACTTTCCTGCATCGCCAGCCGCAGCCTGTCGGCACTAATGCGCCTGCCGTCCCCGCCAACCTGCATGAAATTTTCATTGGGCGAACGGTCGTTGCCGAGAACGACGGCCAGGCCGGTCATGCCCTCAAAACCGACGAGTCCGACTTCAATTCGTCGCCGATGATTTCCGTTGCCGGCGACAATCGAAGCAATCCCGTGGTCGATGAAATAATTGTGCGTGATGGGCTCGTTTGCGGTTTCGAGAACCTGCCGTAGCTCCAGCGAGACAGGATCGAGGTCCGGCTGCAACAAAGCAAGATCGGCGGACGACAATGCCGCGAGAAGCCGATTTCGGCCGGGAGATGGGGAGGTCTGGGTCACGGCTCTTAATCCTGGGGGACAAGAGCGCGATCACCTCTCCTAGCCGCCTGCGTCCGGGGTTTCGGCAGGCGATACATCAACGCTAGGCCTGTTTCACTGCGGTACCTAGTCAATTCGGACCGTTTTCTGCGAATTCTGGTACGAATCGTACTCAGCCTTGCACAGAGGCTTCGAACTTAACCAGAATGACGTGTTGATTCGGCGCAACGAGACGGGGCGAACGGACTACAAAACATACGTTGAGCTGCGCCTTCTGCTTTCTGCGACTACGGAAAGGCGGCCTGAAGCTCGACCTCAGCGAGAGAATAGCCCTGTTCGGCTTTTTCGAAGGCCAGTTCGGCGACCGGGCTCAGAGCTATGCAGGCGTCGGCGGCGGCGATCTCGCCTTCGCCGGATCCGGCCAAGGCGACTATTCCGGCCGAGTCGGCATGAAGGTCAGGTGGTAACGGACGCCGTTCTTGGCGGAAAGGCACGCGGCAAGCTGGCGTTACGACACACGCGCCGCGGTCGGCTGCACGATGATGGCGCCGTTGTCGCCGTTGATGATTTCCTCATCCGGCGAGCTTGAAATTCTCCATGCGCACGGTGAGATAGCGGTCGAAATACTCGTTAAGCGGCTTTTCGATCGAGCGGTCGTAGTCGGGCCGGACCACGTGCGTCGCCCCTTGCACGACCTTCACCACCTTGCCGTTCTTGACCACGAGCTCGCCGCTCTTGAACACATATTCGGGCGTGGCGAACATCGCCTCGCGGTCGGGATCGTCGCGATAGACGGTGATGTCGCCGGAGGCGCCTACGCCCAGATGCCCGCGATCGACCAGGCCGAGGCTCCTGGCGGGGCCGGCGCGGGTGAGAATCGCGATCTCGTCGAGCGTGTATTCGCGGGTGAGCGACTTCAGTAATTCGCTCTGCGCCTGCGCGTCGGGGTTGATCTTCTGCAACATGTCGTCGCGGAAGCCCTTGTCCATGAGCAGCCGGATGAGATGCGGGTAGAAGAAGAACGGCGCGCCGTTGGGGTGGTCGGTGGTGAGGAAGATGCGCCAAGGGTCGTCGAACAGAAGAAACGTCTCGAGCCCGATCACCCATTGCATGGCATTGACGAAGCTCTTGTCGCGATAGCGCATCGGCACCACGCCGCAGCCGGCGTCGCACTCGATGTCCATGATCACCGGCTTCTTCGGATGCGCGCTCTTGGAGATGGCATATTGGCGCATGCTGTCGCCTGATGCCGTGCAGGTCTGGCCGAACAGCACCTGGCCCACGTCGATCGAGACGTTCGGCGTCTTGTTGACGAGCTCGGTGAGACGCGCCGCGCCGGAGGAAAAATGCTTGTCCCCTTCCGTGCCGTAGCTCAGGAACTGCGTATGCGTCATGTGCATGCGCAAGCCTTCGGAGGCGCGCACCGTGGCCAGCGTCGTCTCGATATTGCCGGGGACGCCGAGATTGCAGCCGTGAATATGCAGCGGATGAGTGATGCCAAGCTCTTCGATCGCGCGCGCCAGCGTCTGGATGATCTGCCGCGGCGTCACGTGGTAGTAGACGTGCTCCTCGTCGAGATCGAGCTTGCGCTGGTTGAACTTGAAGGCGCTGATGCCGCCGGGGTTGACGACCTTGACGGCGATGGCTTGCGCGGCGTGCATGGTCCAGGCGACGTAATCCTTGATCGCCTTGAAGTCCTTCTTGGCCGCGAGCTGGCGCAGGAAATAGTCGTCGGAGCCCAGCATGACGAAGGCGCCCTTATCGACCATCGGCGTGTCGCCCATCTCCATGTGCGCCTGGCGCGCATTGGCGGGCAGCATGGCCGGCTCGAAACAGGCGGTGTAGCCCATCTCGGCGTAGCGATAGCCGGTGACGTGGGTCGACGGCACGGCGCGGCCGGAGCCGGCGCGGGTGAGAGGGGTGCGCGTGACCGGATCGCCGCGATGGTCCTCCGGCAGCAGCATGCGGGCGATGGTCATCTTGCCGCCGCCGATATGGGTGTGCGGATCGATGGCGCCGGCCATGACGACGCGGCCCTTCACATCATAGGTCGCGTCTGCCCTGAGCGTTCGGCCTGGCCGCGACGATCCTGCCGTTCTCGACATAGATGTCGCGCACCTCGCCGCTCACTTTGTTGGCGGGATCGTAAACCTTGCCGCCGGTCAGCTTGATGAGCATGTGTCGGGACTCCGGACCTAAAGCGCCGCTTCGATGGCCGAAAGCACTTCGGCAACGCTCGGCAGATCGGCTCGGCCAAGGTCCTTGAGCGGCAACGACACGACATTATCGACGCGGATGAGGCGCCCGGCGTGATCGACACCCGGCGTGCCCACGGGAATGAATACGGCAGGCTCGCTCGCAAGCTTCAATCCGGGCGTGCCGAGCACGATGGTCGGCAGTTTCGTCTCGGGCGGCGCAAGCTCGGGCGAGATCGACGCGATCCACAGGAGAAGGTCGCCCTCGCCATCCTTCAGCATCCGGCCGATGTTCCAACGGTAAGGATCGTAGTCGGGGGCGCCGGTCGCATAGCTGACGCGGAGCGGATAGCCGCTGATCCAGGTGCAGACGCCGGCCGCCGTCATTGCCCCTTCGGCGCCTCCCACCGCAAGCCCGGCAAATCTGATCGTTTGCGTGAGGTCCTTCACCAGGCCGGTGAATTGGTCGACGGCGAGCTCGGCGAACGGGAAGTTGAGCGCGGGCGGCGCCCAGACCACCACGCCGTATTTCGCGTTCCGGCACCGCTCGGCGAGCGCATCGAGCTCGGCCAAGGTGACGCCGTCGCGCTTGGACGGCTCGACGCGGAAGCCGCGCAGGCGCGCCCTGAGCAGCGCCACCACCTCGCCCGCCCGCTCGTCCGGGCAGGCCAAGCGTGACGACCTCGCCGATGCGCGAGCCCTTGGCGCCGGAGCGATCGAGCCCCTTGCCGATGAACACCACGGTGCGCTTCGGCGCCTCGACGTGGAACATCGAGTCAGGGGGCGAGACGACCCTTTCAAAGAAACGCGGATGCAGTTTGTGAATGTCGCTGCCGGCAATGATGAAGAGGTCGGCGCGGTTGCGGACCTCGCTGATGGTCGACATCACCCAGCCGGAGGTCTGCACGATCTTGAAATTTCGGTACTGCGCCTCGCTGAAAGCGTGATCGACGATGCCGCTCGAGCGTTCGGCGAGCGCCATCACGGCACGCATGCCTTCGACGTCGGTGGCAAGACCGCCATACATCGGCAGCTTTGCCTTGCCGATCAGCTTGGCAGCCGCGTCGATCGCCTTGGCAAGCTCAACATCCTTGCCTTTGACCTGGGGGCTCGACGGCGGGAGTTTCCGCTCGAAGCCGGCGACCGACTTGCCGTCGCCGTTATTGAGAACCTTGAGCCCTTTGTCGGTGCGCTCGACCGTCAAGTCGTCGGGCAGCGTCCCGCAAAAAGGGTTGGTGACGTTCTCAAACAGCTCTTTGCTGGCGCGCTCGGGCTTGGCTTTGCGCGCGCTAGAACTCGGCATCAGGGCGATCTCCCCCAAAAGGCGGGGAAAGTAAGCATGGGACGGGCGGCAACACAACTCTTGAGAGGGTGCGCCTGCACCTGGTTGGAGCCTGCCGGCCCGTCCCAGCGATGGCTCTTAAGCCCCGAGGCTCATCATGCGGGCGAAGTGATGGTCGGCGAGCTGGCTTTCGCCGAGCACCTTGCAGCCTGCGGCGGCGACCTTGGCGTCGTTCTCGACCGAGCTGCCGCTCACACCGATGGCGCCGAACAGCTCGCCGTTCTGGATGATGGGCAGGCCGCCGGGAAAGGTGATCAGACCGCCATTGGAGTGCTCGATGCCGTAAAGCGGCTTGCCGGGCTGCGACAACTTGCCGAGCTCACCGGAGCCCATGGTGAAGAAGCAGGCGGTCTTGGCCTTCTTGATGGCGATGTCGATCGAGCCTACCCAGGCGTCGTCCATGCGCACGAAGGCCCGCAAATTGGCGCCGGAATCGACCACGGCGATACACATTTTCGTCTGTAACTTCACGGCTTCCTTGCGCGCGGCGGCGATGGCCTTCTCGGCTTGCTCCAGGTCGATATGCATGAATGGCTTCTCCTTGTGATGAAAACCTGCGGGTAGATAACGTTTGAACGTGAATAAACGCCGAACCGCGGCGAATGGCGCAAAAGTAAGGGCTGGCATGTGGCCATGCCAGCCCGGTCAGGCTTGAGACCTGACCCTCGCGCTAGGGGAGCGAGGCGCTAATTCTTGATTTCCCAGCTCGTGTTGTGGGGGATGTCCATCGACGTCAAACCGCCGCCGCCCGCGAGCGCCGGCATCCCGTTGCAAGCGAAGGGCTCGCTGCCGGTGATGCCCTTATATTTTCCAGTACCGCCGGTGATGATGTGCGTGCCGCAGCTCAGGTCCGGCTGCGACTTGTCGACATCGCGCGTGTCGAAAGTCGAGAAGATCATGTCGCCATCGGCGTCCGCCAAGACGCAAGCGCCGTCGATGTATTTCTTCGGTCCCGAGTCGACGCTGAGCGCCGTGCAATGTGCCGACATCTTGTCGAGCATCTTCTCGCCCTTCATGTTCTCGGTGGTGCCGACCGCCTCAAGTTCGGTGGCGGACCCGAGGTCGGGAACGTCGAGGGTCATCACCGGCCGAAACACGAAATGCGTCACATAGGGCGTGGTGCCCTTGCTCGGCACGTCGGCGGCCAAAGCCCCGGGGGCAAACGCGAGCAGCACGCTTGCGAGCAGCGCGCCGGTGAGAACTGTCATCGCTGCGGCCGGCGCGGCGATCATGGTTTGGGTTTCATTCGATCCTCCTTGCGGTCATGCGGCGCATGATCCGTTGCTGTTTAAGTCTCCGTGGCTCGGTCCCTGGTGGAGACCGTACGGAACGTTAGCGAGGCGAGAGCGCGCCCACATCGCCCGTGCGGTCTAAGCCGATCGGCCTAGACCGTTCGGGCGACGGTCAATGCGCGCGGCGGATGGGAGGAACCAGCCGGGTGACGAGAACGAGGAGATCGTTGCGGCGCGACACCCCGGTCTTGGTGAAGATGTGATTGCGATGCGTCCGCGCCGTGGCCTCGGTAACGCCGAGAGCGCTGGCGGCTTCGGTGAGGCTTGCGCCGGCGAGCAGATGCTGGAGCAGGCGCGCCTCTGCCGGCGTCAGACTGAAGATGCGCGCCACGGTGCCGATCTCCGCGGGCAACGTGACACTGGCTGGCGTCACGAACACGGCCGCGACGGCCGAAGCGCGGGCACCGCCGCAGGCAAGCGGCAGGACATGCGCGGTGGCGGCCGACATGGTCTTGTCGACAAGCGGGACACCGATCCCCGCGCCGGGAATGCCGTTCGCATCGGCCTGCGCCGTGGCAATCGCACCCCGCAGCTCCTTGGTCAGGCCGGGCTGCAAGGCGCAGAGACAGCCGCCGAGCGAGATGATCGGCGAGCGCGCGGCAAGCATCCGCTGCGCCGCTTGATTGGCATGCAGGATTCGCCCCTGCTCGGCGACGATAATCACGCCGATGACGATGCTGTCGAGGGCGCCGCCGAGCGCCTCGAACAGAGGGGACTTGAGCTGGTCGTCGAGTGGAGCGGTCTTGCTCCCCTCGCCGTTCGTCTTGCGGGCGATGCTGTGCGTAATCGACATCGATCGTCTCCTAGCCGGCACGCGGGGGCGAGGATGAAAGAGGTCACCCGCCACGCAGCCCGTCGTTGCCAAATCTCCGCGCTTGCCAGGGAATCATGCCGCTCTTTGCCGATTGTCGCTGTGGCAATTGCCACACTCCCGCGCCGCTCGGCCGCCGGCAACTCGTCACTAGCGCCCTCTTCGAGCGGGCTTTTCGGGATATTCGATTGGCGTGACCTGGTTTATTGTTCGCCCCTCTCGGGACGAGGCGTCAGGGGACCCATGGCGCAGCCTCAAGCCAAGCAGCGGCGTCACTCGCTGAAGGGGATCGCCATCTTCGCGGGTCTCTCTGCCGATGCCGTCGAGCAGATCGAGCAGCGCTGTACCTGGCGCCGCTATGCGCCCGGAGAGCCGATCGTCGATTACCTTGACGGTTCCGACGACGTCTTCTTCATCGCGTCGGGAAGCGTCCGGGTCACCATCTACTCGCTCGCCGGCAAGGCCGTGAGCTTCAGCGATATGGGACCCGGCGAGGTGTTCGGTGAATATCCCGCGCTCGACAGCGGACCCCGCTCCGCCAGCGTGGAGGCGCACACAGGCTGCCTCGTCGCTTCGATGCCGGCCGCGGCGTTTCGCGAACTGTTGCACAGCGAGCCTCGCGTCGCCCTGGCGCTCCTGCCGCAGCTGGTGATGAGGATCCGGGCGTTGACGACGCGCGTCTACGAGTTCAGCACGCTCGCCGTCAGCAATCGCATCCAGGCCGAATTGTTACGCTTGGCAAGCTTGGCACCCAGGGCCGGCAAAAGCGCGCGCATCGCTCCGGCGCCAACGCACACCGACATCGCAAGCCGCGTCAGCACACACCGCGAGGCTGTCACCCGCGAGCTTAACCGGCTGTCGCGAGCCGGCCTCATCGAGCGCGCCGGCGGCGCGCTCGTGGTCAACGACGTCGAGCGCCTCGCCGAGATGGTTCACGACGCGACCGGCGAATAGGTGCTTTGTTCGCTTAGAACGTGATCCTATAGACGCAGTCGTAGCGCCCCTCGTGGCCAAGCTCCTTGAGGTCGCCTTCGATCTTGCACTTGATGCCCAGCTCTTCCGTCACTCCTTCGAAGAAGGGGATGAGCTCGGGCCAGCTCAGGTAGCGCTCGATATCCAGCTTCTTGGCGATGCGATCGTATCTCGAGATGCCGAACACCCGGATCGTCGTCTCCTCGGGAAGGTACTCGAACACTTCGAAATTGTATTCCGGCGAGGCGGAGTGCACGGCGGTGATGAACACGATGACGGGAGCGCGCGAATCTCTCGGAATATCCACCCCAAGTTCGAGCGCCTCCTTGGTCTTCAACTGCCCAAGCTTGCGGAAGACGGCCTTTGACATAACGTCAGCCTCTTGCCAGCCGAACCGATCGCCGACATGGGCCAATAGCAAGCCGTAAAACGCGGCCGTGACATTGGAGAGCTTGAGAGTCATCTCCTCGGCGGATTTCGGGAACGTCTTCTCCACCAGCTGCGCTTTGACTTCCTCATCGGGATAGGCGTCCTTGGCCCGGATACCCTGCATCTCGCCGTAGAGCTTGCGCCCGGTGATGGCCATCACTGCCGCGCTGAACTCGTAGACCCGCGTCGACAGCCGGCGAATGGTCGCCACGAGCTGCTTCAGCAGCGCCCGTCCCACGGTCGGCTCGGCCTGTATCAGCTCGCGAAATGCCGGGGCCTTCATCGAGGCGACGAGGCAACTCGTGCGCGCCTCGACGCTGGCCGACCTTGGACGGCCGTCGATGGCGGGCAGCTCGCCGAACATGTCGCCCGCAGCGAGATCGTGGAAGCTCACCATCTTGCCGGCAAGCGAGTAGACGATGACACGCGCCTCTCCCGCAATCAGGAAGAACACGTCGTCGGAGCGATCGAGATATTCGACGATCGGCTCGCCCGGCTCATAGCGCCGCCAGCTACAGCTGGACTTGACGTTCTGCAAAGAGTCCGGAGAGAGACCCTTTAGCAGGGCGATATTCTCAAGCGAGTATTGAGGCTGCGTGATGTGTGACTGCGCCATCGTCAGCCTCCACCAACACTCCGTTCGCCGCGGAAGGAATATAGCCGAGAGGCGCGGCGGTTACAGCCAAAACCAGTGTCACAGAACCACCGCACGGCTAGAGGAAGCGCTGTTCGATCGTGGTCGACGACTCGGTGCCGATCTTGTCGAAATGGTCGCGCAGAAAGCCGTCCGCCTGCTTACGGCCTAACTCGAACAGCCAGCAAAGAAATTCCCGCCCGACATTCAGCTTGCTCGACACTCCGAGATTGCTCATCTCGTCCTCGGCATCGATGCAGTGGATGAGAATCTTCTTGAGCCGGCCCCCCTCGTTGAAGCCGCTGTCGACCAAGTGGTTGATGAAATTGACGGCGCGCATCTCGCGCATCAGGCTCGAATTGAAGCTCAGCGTATTGATGCGGTCGAGAATGGCTTGCGCGGTCTGCGGTACCTGCTTGATTTGAATGGGATTGACCATGATGAGCACCACGTCGGTGGAGCTGCAGTTGTAGATGATGGGGAAGAACGGCGGGTTGCCCATGTAACCCCCGTCCCAGTAGTGCTCGCCGTCGATTTCGATGGCCTGGAAGACAGAGGGGATGCAGCCCGAGGCGAGCACGGCGTCGATCGTCATATCCGGGCCTTCGAACACGTGCAGCCGGTTGGTCAGGACGTTGCTCGCGCAAATGAAGAGCTTGACCTTGTCGGACTGACGGAGTGCTTCGAAGTCGATTTGCCGGCTCAGAATGTCGCGCAGCGGGTGGTAGTTTGCCGGGTTCATTTGGTAGGGCGACAATACGCGCGACAGGGTGTCCATGAGGATCCAGCCTGGCGAGTAGTCAAGGCTGCCGGGGCTTCTCACCCGGTCGAACCATGACGGCTGCATGACGGAACAGGCGCCCATTTCGGCCACTGCCTCCCAGAAGCGCCGCAGCGCCTGCCGCGCCCCCGCATTTCCGCCAAGGGTCAATCCGTAGGCGGTGACGACGGCATTCATCGCGCCCGCGCTGGTACCCACGATTCCTTCGATAACGATACGGCCGTCCTCGAGCAGCCGGTCGAGCGCCCCCCAAGCGAAAGCGCCGTGCGACCCTCCTCCCTGGAGAGCCAGGTTAATCACTTTGTGACCGGCCTGGCTGTGCGTTTCGAACCCCTGGGACAAGTCAGCGCCTCACGCCGCTAGGCCGTTTTGCGGACTACTCGTGTTACCGCGGGATACATGCTAAGACTGCGCCAACAAAATGGACAGAAGTACCGGCCGAGAATGAACCTAGCACGGTAAAGACTTCAGCAAGCAGCCCGTAACCGCGTTCGCTGAGCCTCGGAGAAGGCGCAGTCATGTACGAAGCTGAAAGCCGCCTAAGTAAAGCCAAGAAAGAACCTGCAAACACCGCGGCTGCAGCCGATGCTGTCACCGACGACGACAAGAAGACCAAGAAGCAGCTCGTCGACGAGCTTGCCGGCTTGCGGCAGCGGATCCGTGATCTCGAAGCCTTCGAGACGGAACGCAAGGCCATCGCCACAGAGCTGAAGGGTACACGCCAGCGCCTGCAATACCTTCTCGCCGTAAGTCCCGCCATCATCTACACCACCAAGGCGACCGGCGATTATGCCTGCACCTTCGTGAGCGAAAATCTCCGCGCGATCATGGGCTACACGCCGCAGGAGATGACCACCGATCCGAAGGGCTGGCCCGATCATCTCCATCCCGAGGACGCCACGCGAGCCTTCGGCGAGATGCTGCCGCTGATCGGCCGGGGCGGTGGCAGCGTGGAGTATCGCTTTCGCCATCGCGACGGGCATTACATCTGGATCCAGGACACCTTCAAGGTCGTCTATGACGACGCCGGACGTCCGCTCGAGCTGGTGGGCGCCTGGGCGGACATCACCGAGCGCAAGGAGGCTGAGCAGTTGGCTCTGGCCGCCAACGCCGAGATCCAGGAAACCAAGCGCTATCTCACCCGGCTGATCGAGAGCTCGCCCGACGCCATCATCGCCACCGACAAGCAAGGCACGGTCGTTCTCTTCAACGAAGGCGCGGAGAACCTGCTCGGTTATCGCGCCGAAGACGTCATCGGCCGCTCCACGATCGGACTTTACGACAGCGAGGATCGCGCAAAAGACGTCCTGACCGAGATGCGCAAGCGGGGCGGCACGGCGTCTGGCTACGAAAGCGTGCTCAAGGCCAAAGACGGGCGGAGCGTTCCCGTGCTCATCTCCGCTTCTGTCCTGCTCGACCAGGAGGGACAAGAGGCGGGGATGGTCGGCTTTGCCACCGACCTGCGCGCACGCAAGCGCGAGGAGGAAGAGCTCCGCAAAGCGCATGACGAGTTGGAAAAGCGTGTCGAGGACCGCACCACCGAGTTGAAGGGCGCCCGCGAGCGGCTGCGCTATCTCATGACGGTTACGCCGGCCATCGTCTACACCAACCAGGCAAGCGACTATACCTGCACCTTCGTCAGCGAGAACGTCTCGCGCATCATGGGCTTTTCCGCCTGGGAGATGCTCGAGGACAAAGATTTCTGGACCGTGCGTCTCCACCATGAAGACGCCGCGCGCGTGTTCACGGAGATGGCCCCTTTGGTCGAGAAGGGTGGCGGGACGCTGGAGTACCGCTTCCGCCACCGCGACGGCCATTATATCTGGATTCAGGATACGTTCCGCGTCATCCAGGACGGCCAAGGTCGCCCGCTCGAGATCGTCGGCTCGTGGGCGGATATTTCCTCCCGCAAGAAGGCCGAGACGGCGCTTGGCGAACGCATGGCGGTGATGAACGATCTCGAGACGCTGGTCGGCGCCAGCCCCGCCATCATCTATACCACGCAAGTATCGGGCGACTACGCCTGCACCTTCGTGAGCGAGAACTTGAATGCGATCATGGCCTATGCGCCATGGGAGATGCGCGACGACAAGAAATTCTGGGTCAAGCGTCTCCACCCGGAGGACGCCAGTCGCGTATTCGCCGAGCTCGAGCGGCTGGTCGGCCAAGGCGGCGGCAGTCTCGAATATCGTTTCCGCCATCGCGACGGGCACTATATTTGGATCCAGGACACTTTCTCCGTCACGCACGACGACGCCGGCAAGCCCAGAGAGATCGTCGGCTCTTGGGCCGACGTGTCGGACCGCAAGCGGGTGGAGGCCGAGTTGAAGCGCCTCGCCGAGCAGGTGGAACTGCGCAACCGCTTTATCCGAGAGACCTTCGGGCGCTATCTCACCGACGAGGTGGTCGACACCGTGCTCGAATCTCCGAGCGGACTGCAGATGGGTGGCGAGAAGCGGAAGCTCACGATGATGATGACCGATCTCCGCGGCTTCACCTCTTTGTCGGAGCGCTTGCCGGCCGACCGCGTCGTGAAGCTGCTCAATCGCTATCTGGCCGCCATGGTGCCTATCATCAAGCAGTACCAGGGCACCATCGACGAGTTCATCGGCGACGCTATCTTCGTTCTGTTCGGCGCTCCGGTCTGGCAGGAGGACGACGCCCAGCGGGCCGCCGCCTGCGCCGTCGCCATGCAGATTGCCATGGAAGACGTCAATGCCGAGAACCGCAAAGACGACCTGCCCGAGCTGGAGATGGGCATAGGGCTCCATACCGGGCAGGTCGTGGTCGGCAATATCGGCTCGCCCGAGCGGATGAAATACGGCGTGGTCGGAAGCCACGTCAATCTCACCTCGCGCATTCAGTCCTATACGACCGGCGGACAGATCTTGATCTCGGATGCCACCCGCCAGGAGGCGGGGCAGATTCTCAAGCTCGGCAAGCAGACCGAGGTCAAGGCCAAGGGCGTCGAGCACCCCATCACGCTGTTCGAGTTGTTGGGGATCGGCGGCAAGCACAAGCTGTTATTGCCGGATACGGTGGAGACGCTGGTGCCCTTGGCCGACGAGATTCCCTTGCGTTACGAGGTGACTCGACGCAAATCAGGCGAGCGGCAAAGTCGCCAAAGGCGGACTCACCAAGGTGTCTCGCAAGGGCGCCGAAGCCCGGCTGGAAGCGCCGGTGCCGAATTTGAGCAATCTCAAGATGCGCCTGATCGGCAGCGGCGGCAAAGAGATCCCGGGAACGCTTTACGGCAAGGTGACGGGAGCGGTGCCTGGAAGCAGCAGCGGCTTCGCCATTCGCTTCACGTCCGTCTCGCCCGAGATCGAGACGCTGCTGCGCGGGCTGACCGCCAGCATCGCCGCATCGGACGAGGCGGCGGCGGTCCGCGGCGCGGCCAGTTCGACGCTCTCGGCCTAGCCGCACCCTCGAGCGAAAGCTAAACAAGCACGATGCGAATCTGCGTTTTCGGCGCTGGCGCGATCGGTGGATTGATCGCAGGCCGGCTGGCGATTGCCGGCGAGGACGTGACCGTCATCGGTCGCGGCCCGCAGCTCGACGCGATCAAGACCAGGGGCATTAGGCTGCATTGGCAGGACGGAAGCGTGGAAACCGCGCGCGTCAAAGCGGTCGAGACTGCGTCTCTCGCCGGCGAGCAAGACCTGGTCGTGCTGGCCGTCAAGGCGCATTCGCTCGAGCGAGCGGCGGCGGATGCGGAAGCGCTGCTCGGTCCCGACACCATGGTCATGACGCTGCAGAACGGAATGCCCTGGTGGTATTTCCAGAAACATGGCGGCCCCCTCGACGGCACGCGGCTGATGAGCCTCGATCCGCGCGGCGTGCTGAACCAGACGTTTCATCCCGACCGCATCATCGGCTGCGCGGTGTTTGTCGCCGCCGACGTGCCCGAGCCCGGCCTCGTCCGCCATATCGGCAGCAACCGCCTGCCCATGGGCGAGATCGACGGCTCGCTCAGCCAGCGCGTCCGGGCCGTCGAGGCGTCGTTCGTCAAAGCCGGCTTGCAGGCGAGCGCGCTCGGCAACATTCGCGCCGAGATCTGGTGGAAAGCCTTGGGCAATCTGGCGGTCAATCCGATCAGCGCGATCAGCAACGCGACGATGATCGAGATCTTGCGCTTTCCCGAGACGCGCGACCTCGTGCTCAAGATGATGCGGGAAGCGCGGGAGATCGCCGCCAAGCTCGGCATCTCCTTCCCGCAGACGCTGGAGCAGCGGCTGCAAAGCGCCGAATCCGTCGGCGCGCACAAGACCTCGATGTTGCAAGACCTGGAGAGCGGGCGCCCCTTGGAGATCGAGGCGCTGACAGGAGCCGTGTTGGAGATGGCGCGGCTGACCGATACTCCCGCCCCGAGCATCGAGGCCGTGTACGGGCTCACGAAATTGCTCGACCAGACGCGGCGGCGGCCGAAAAATCCGCGCGATTGAGCCGCTTTTCCGGCGACATGTCACGAAGGGGACAAGTATTACTGTTAGTTCACGCGCCCGCGAGACTTCGCAAAAAGGAGCTAATCTTTTCGCAGTGCGGGATCAGCTTAATACATCGTAACTTGGCCGGTGTTCGAGAGTCTGTTACTCTCGGCCACAGGCTCAAAAATGAAGCCTCGAAGGGATTCAAGCAACCTGTCTGATCTCCAACCGGAGTAATAAGCATGAGCTCTAGAAAAGAATCGAAGGAACTGCGGACGCAGAAGTCCACCAAGCAGATGGCTCAGAACCGTCGAAACATCCTGCGCCTGGGCGCACTCGGCGCGGTCGCCGTGCTTGCCGCCAATGTCTTGCCGGGATCAGACGTACGCGCCGCCACCGAGCAGGCCGGAACGCGGTCTGTCGCCAAGCAGGGCGCGCAAAAGGTGCTGCACACGCCGGCCGCCGGCAAATCGGCTCGCAAGGCCGCAGCCGTGAAAACGCAAGGCGAGCTCGCCGCAAGAAAGAGCGACTCGTCGGCACGTGTGACCAAGCAGTCCGCAGCCAAGGCCGCGGCGAAGACCGCCAAGTCCCCCGAAGGCGAGCGCCAGGCGGGCACGCGCATGACGGCACAGGTCGCAGCGAAGAAAGTCGCGAAGACCGTCGCCCAATAACGAAGCGTTGGCCGAACGCCCGTTCGGCTTTCAGTTCCTGATGTAGGTGGCCCCTTGACTGGTTTGCTTGAGGCCGCATTGGATTGGGCGGCCGCAGAAATGGATCTGCGGCCGCCCAACGCATGCATGCCCCCGCCGCTGGCATTGCTGCGCGAGAGAGTTGTCTCAGCCATCGAGAACGTGAAATTCTACGCCGAGCTGTACCGGCCCTACGGCGACCCGCCACGCGACCTGCAAGACTTCATCGAATGGTATTCGCTGCTGCCCGTCGTCAGCAGAACCGACTTCGAGGAGGTCCCGGTCGAGGACCGGGTGAGCGCGGCTTACGCCTCGGCGCCCTTGGTACGCAAGCAGACCAGCGGCAGCACGGGAATTCCGCTGGTCATCTTCATCGACGAGAAAGTCGCCTCGTTCAGGAGCTGGCGGTTCCGCCGGCCGCATTTGGAAGCCGGCGAGGCGTCGCCGACCTCGCTCGAGTTCCTGTTCCCGGAGCGGTTCAGGCGCGACAAGCAGGTGCGCGTGGTCGGGACGTCGGGCGCCAAGGACGTATCCACCCGGATCGAGCGGTCTTATTCCACCCTGACCGACGCGCTGAAATCGCCGGAGCTCATCTACACCGATCTCGCCGGCAAGAGCCCGACCACCCTGATCGGCTATGCGAGCTCCATCGTCAGGCTCGCCGAATGGATGGGGTCCGAGCATCCCCTCCCCTCGGTGAAGCGGATCTGGACGACCTCGGAGATGCTCACGCCGGACGGCCGCGAGGCGATCAGGCGCGCGTTCGGCTTCGAACCGCGCGAGGCCTATGCCAGCGTGGAATTCGGGTTCATGGGCTGGCAGACCATGCCGGACGGCCCCTTCACGCTCGAAACCGACCGCCTGGTTTTTCAGGGCCAAAGCCTCGGCACGGGCGGACCGTCCGAGGCCGGCGAGCTCGCCCGCGTCATCGTTTCCGATCTCCTCAACGATACGACACCGCTGCTGCGCTACGACATCGGCGATCTCGCCATCATGTCCGAGCCAGCCGCCTATGCAGCGACCTGTTACGGGTCGATCGAGGAGCTGCGCGGCAAGGTCACCGACACGGTGTGCGACGCTGCCGGCCAACGCATCGAGCCGTTTGCCATTCTCGGCTGCCTCAAGGAGACGCTTGGGCCGGCGCAATATCGCCTGATCTGCCTGGAGCGCGGGCTGTTCGTGCTGCAATATCGCCCCGGCCGGTCGGCACCCATCGCGCTCGAGGCCGCACTCAAGGGCCTGCGCGACATCGTCGGCGACCCGAGCAGGGTGATCGCGCAACAAGTGACCGCCATTCACCGCGAGACGTCGGGCAAGCTCAGGCCCATCATCAATCTCAGCACCATCGAGGGTAAAGGGCGCGATCAGCTTTTGCGCGACCTCAACCTCGCCGATCTCCAGACTGCGGAAATAGACCTGGCGTCCTAGAGCGTAGGATTTTTCGTATTGGCATCAATTTTGTGAAGTGCTGGGGAGGCGGACTGTGGAACACGACACCAGGAAATTCAGGGGACAGAAGCGCCCCGGCCAGGCCGGCGCCCCAGCCCAAGCCGCCAGGCCGCGCCCCGCGAGCAAGACGCTCTCGCCGCGTCGAACGCCACGAGCCCGCCGCGCTCGCGAGCGTGATTGCCGAGGTGCTGCCACGCTTCGATGCGCAGAACCCGCCGCAAGACAGCGCCGAGCTTTATGCCGATCTCCTGATCGATTCGCGGCGCTTCCTGATGATCATCAGAGGGCTCGAGCGGACGCTGAACCTGGAGATCGACGACGAGGATTTGCTCGGCGTGGACCTGATTACCTATGGCGACCTCATCAAATTCGTCGACCGGATCGCCGCGAAAGCAAGCGGCAAAGCCAATGGATAGAGGCGACGGGGCGCCAGCGGACGAGCACGCCGGCGTCTCCACCTGGTGCAATTTCCTCTTCGATTTCCCCGACCACTACGCTAGATCGACGGCGAGCACGAACCGCTTCGCCTACATGCAGGGCGTCAACGTCTTGCCGCAGCAGCCGCTGTCGTTGATGAAGCAGTCCAACGACACCACGCATGCCGACATCGCCATTCCGGCGCCTGTGCGCAAGCTCTATGCGAGCTATCGGCCGACGCTGCTGCGGCGCGCCAAGGCGCTGGAAGAGCGGCTCGGGACCCGTGCGCGCCTCTATTACAAATTCGAGGGCGCCAACGTTTCCGGCAGCCACAAGCTCAACACCGCGCTGGCGCAGGCCTATTACTATCAGAAGGCCGGGGTGAAACACTTGATCACCGGCACGGGCGCCGGCCAATGGGGCACCGCCCTCGCCTATGCCTGCCAGAGATTCGGCCTCGCCTGCACGGTGTTCATGGTCGGCATCAGCTATCGGCAAAAGCCGCAGCGCCGTACCATCGTCGAGCTGTTCGGCGGCGAGATCCATGAGAGCCCGAGCCATTTGACGCGCGCCGGGCGCGAGGCGCAGAAGCGCGATCCGGACCGCATCGGCTCGCTGGCGGTGGCCACCGGCGAAGCGATCGAGCTTGCGCGCGAGAAGAAGGACACGGCGCGGTTCGCGGTGGGAAGTGGCGAGACCTGCGTTTTGCTGCATCAGACGGTGATCGGCAACGAGGCCGTAAGCCAAATGGACGAGCTCGGCGACTTCCCGGACTATGTCGTGGCCTGCATGGGGGCCGGCAGCAACTTCGCCGGGGTCGGCATGCCGTTCCTGCGGGCGGCCCGGATGCGCGGGCGAAGCGTGCAGCTGGTGGCCGCCGAGCCGCTCGCCTGCCCGAAAATGACGCGGGGCGCCTATCTCTATGACATCAATGATTTTTCCGGCACCACGCCGGTCACGCGCATGTACACGCTCGGCAGCTCTTATCTTGCCCCGCCGATCCACGCCGGCGGCCTCAGGTATCACGGCACGTCGGCCTTCTTGAGCGCGCTCTATGCCAGCGATCTGTTCAAGGCGCGCGCGCTTAGGCAGGTCGAGGCGCTGAAGGCCGGAGCGTTGTTCGCCGAGACCGAAGGCATCATTCCCGCGCCCGAATCCGCCTATGCCATCGCCGCTTCGCTGCAACTTGCCGCGGAATCCAAGGCAAATTCCGCGCCCTGCATCCTTATGAATATCAGCGGCCATGGACTGTTCGATCTGTCGGCCTACGAGCAGGCGCGGCGGGGCGAGCTCGGCGACGACATGCCCGACGAACGCATGATCGAAGCGAGCCTCGCCGGCACGATCGAACGGAACGCCGAGCTCACGGAGGCCAATCCGTCGAATGTCAGCGCCTGATCAAGATGCGATTCTCGCCGAGTCGCCGATCCAGCTCGCGGGCAAGAGACTGGGCGCCGGTCTTGCTGCACGCTTCCCGGTGGCCGACCATCGCTTCTTCGGCGAAATCGCCAAGTGGGACGCGCTCAAGCCGGTGCTGCGCGGCGAGGTCGGCGACGCACGCGCCACGACGGATGCCTTGATCGGACTTGGCGAAGGCTGTCCGAATGGCGGGCTGCTGCTCGCCTTCGGTGCTCACGCCTTCGCCGTCGCCAGCTGCATCGGCAAATTCGCCGCGCCTGACCTCACCGCGGCGCTGCTGCCGCGGCTGGAGACCGGCACGCTGATCGGCGCGCTGGCGGCGACCGAGGCAGAGGCCGGGTCCGACGTCATGGCGATGCGGACGAGCTATGCCGAGAGCGATACGGGCTATCGCCTGCAAGGCGAGAAGACCTACATCTCGAACGGCGCGCAGGCCGATGTCTTTCTCGTGTTCGCCACCAAGGATGCGCGCCTTCACTCGCGTGGCATCGGCTGCTTTCTCGTGGAGCGCTCCGCGCCGGGCGTGCGCGTTGCGGACATGAAGCTGCAAGGCCTCAAGGGCGCGTCCCTCGGAACGCTCACGCTCAACGACGTTGGTGTCGACCGGGGGAGCCTCATCGGGCGGCCCAATGGCGGGGCGCAAGTCTTCCGGCAGGCGATGCTCCAGGAACGAATCCTGCTTTCGGCTTTTCTGGTGGGCTCGATGCGGCGGGCCCTGATCCGCTCCTCGGACTACGCCAAGAGCCGCCATCAATTCGGCGTGCCGATCGCGACGCACCAATATGTCAGCGGCCGCATCATCGAGATGCTAATGCGCTACGCCACGGCGAAGCTGTTGCTCGAGCACGCGACGAAGCGGCTTGCCGCAGGCGCCGCCACCGAGGCCGATGCCAGCCTGGTCAAGCTCTATGCCTCGGAAGGCGCGCTCGAGTGCCAGCTCAACGCGTTCCGCGTGTATGGCGGCAAGGGGCTGGAGGCCGACGGCGGCAATTGCGACGAGCTAATCGATGTGCTGAGCAGCCTGACCTATTCGGGAACCTCGGACCTGCAAAAGGTCATCCTGGCGGCATCGCTCGGACTGCCGACATGAGCCGGCATCTTGCGTCCTATCTGTTCGACGCCGCGAGCCTGTGGGGCGAACGCGCGGCCTGCGCCGATGCGTCCGGTACCCACTCCTATAACGACTACCTCAACGAGGCCTTGCGGGTGGCCGTCCTGCTGCGGCGCGCCGGCGTCGAGGCGGGCGACCGCGTCTGCATCTCGGCGCCGAAATCCTTCTCGCTCTATGCCAGCCTGTTCGGCACGCTGATGCTGAATGCCTGCTACGTGCCGATCGACTACACCGTGCCGGCAGGGCGCGGGCGCAAGATCATCGCGGATTGTGCGCCGGCCGCTCTCATCACCACCAAGCGCAATCTGGAGAGGCTGCTTGGCGGCAAGCCGGCGGAGCCTGTCGAGCACATTTCCGAGGATTTGCTGATCGCGCCGATCGGCGGGCGGCCTCCCCTTCCCGCTGACGGACTGAGCGGCTTGCCGCCGGCTCCCGACAGCCTCGATCCGGCAAGCCCAGCCTATATCCTCTACACGTCGGGCTCGACCGGCGAGCCGAAGGGCGTGGTGCATACGCATCTCAGCGCCGTCGCCTTTGTCGAATGGGCGGTGGGCGAGCTTGGCATCGACCAAGACGACATCATCGCTCAAGTCGCGTCCGTCTCGTTCGATCTGTCGGTGTTCGACGTGTTCGGCGCGGCGCGCACCGCCGCGCAGCTCGCGCCAATGCATGAAAGTGCGATGATCTCGCCCATCACGCTCTGCCGCGCGATCGCCAAGGCCAAGACCACGGTGCTCTATTGCGTGCCGAGCCTCGTGCTGCGCGAGATCAAGTCGCATGAATTGGGATGGGCCGAGCTTGGCAGCGGCTCACTCAGGCATATCGTGTTCGCGGGCGAGCCCATCAACCACCCGGCGCTGCGCCGCTTCCGGCCTTACGCGCCCGAGGTCGAGCTGCATAATTGGTACGGCCCGACCGAGACGAATGTCTGCTGCTATCACCGGATCACCGATCCCGACATTGCCGGCGAGGACAGCATCCCCATCGGCAGAGCGTGTGCCTATGCGCAGCTGTCTTATCTCTGGGATGCGCCGCAGGGCGCCGAAGCCGGCGAGCTGCTGGTGGCGGGAGCCTCGCTGATGACCGGCTATTGGAACCGGGACGAGGCGACCGAGCGCGCCATGTATCGCGATGCGAGCGGCACCAGATTTTATCGCACAGGCGATTTCGTGCGCCACAACGCGCAAGGCGAGCTGATCTTTCTCGGCCGGCGCGACCGCCAGGTCAAAGTGCAAGGGCGGCGCATTCAGCTCGATGAGATCGAGTCGACCTTGCAGAAGCATTTTGCCAGCGCCGAGATCGCCTGCACCCTGATCAAGCAAGATGGCGCCGATCCTTGCATCGTGGCGGCGATCGCGGGCGCGGCCGGGAGCGGCGACGAGGTCAAGCGCCTGGTCGAAGACCAGTTGCCCCTGTTCATGTGGCCTGAGCGGATTTTCGCCCTCGAAGCCCTTCCCCGCAACGAACGCGGCAAGATCGACTATGACGCGCTCACCCGGGTGCTGGCGGCGGAATATCAGAGACTGCGATGATGCTGACGCGCGAGACCACGGCCGGCCACGATTTCGCTCACGATTCCAAAGTCCTCGGCCGCGAGAAGGTCGCCTATATCTGGCCCGCCGCGGGAGGACTCGCATCGGGGCGTCCGATCTTCGTGCTGCTGCACCCGTTTGGCGGCAATCGCACGTCTTGGGCGAGACACGCGCCCGATCTCATGGCAACGCTGGCGCAGGACTTCATCGTCGTGCTGCCGGAATGCGGGCGCGGCTGGTTCATCAACGATCATGCCGGCAAGCGTTACGAGGATTATCTCCTCGGCGAGCTCATTCCCCTGGTGCGGGAGACCTACGCGGCGGCCGGCCCCGCCTGCATCGGCGGCTTTTCCATGGGCGGGGCGTCGGCCTTTTTTCTCGCTCTGAAACATCCAGATGCGTTTGCCGCGGCGTTTGCCGTGGCGGGAGCGTTCACGGCGGGAAATCGCACGGGCGATCCTTACGCGGCGATCCGCTCGGACGCGCTGCTGATCCCGACTGAAGCCGAGCATGATCGCGTGTGGGGTCCGCCCGGCAGTGCGGTCCGTGCGAACTACGAGCCGGCAACGCTGATCGGGCAGATCGAGGGCCGGACGCGCTTGCCGAAGTTCTATTTCGAGGTCGGCAAGGACGACTATCCGCGCGCGCTTGGAGGCCGGCGAAACCATGCGCGCGCTGCTCGCCGGCGCCGGCGCCGCATTCGAGTTTGCCCAGCACGAGGGCGATCATTCCTGGACCTACGCGGCCGATGGCATGGCGCGGCTGATCGCGCAATTTCGCGAGGGAGGGCGCCGGCATGGCTAAGGCCGCACGCATCTCCCACCGCGCAGACGATCTGTTTCCGCTGGCTTTCCGGTTCGACGATGAGCGCTTCGGGACATGCGTGGCGGTGCGTTTGCCGGCCGTGCATTCCGCCGATCCCGGTTTGTTGCTGGAGTCGCTGCATCCGGAGGAGCAGGAGCTTGGCCGGTCGATGCGGGGGCCGCGGCTGATCGAATGGATCGGCGGTCGGCATGCTTCGCGGCTTGCCCGCGCCGGCATGCCGGGAGCCGGCAGCCCGACACTCGCGGGTCCTGAACGGCGCGCCGGAGGTGGGCGGCGGCGTCACATCAGCATCAGCCATAGCGAGAGGCTTGCCGCCGCGCTGGCGAGCCCGGACCGAGGCTACGCGATCGGCGTGGATGTCGAGGCGATCCCGAGCGACGCCCGCGGCGAGGACTTGCTTGCCGAGCGCATCCTCTCACCCGCCGAGCGCGACGGGACCGCCATCGACACGGTTCAGCGCCTCTCGCATCAAGGAAGCCGCCTACAAGGCGATCGTTGGCTTGACGGGCAAGCATCTGCCATTGCGGGAGATTTCCGTGGAGCGCGACGGAGATACGGGATTCGGCATTCGAGTGCCGAATGCGGACCTGCAAGTGGAGGCGATCTCCTCGCGCATCGAAGGGCATTATCTCAGCCTGGCGCGCGCGCGTCGCGCGCTCTAGCCCTGCGATTGCGGCTCGAGCAGAGCGAGCAGGCCCTTCAGCAATTGCTCTGGCCGCGGCGGGCAGCCGGGGATGTGCAGGTCGACGGGCACGACCTTGGCAACGCCGCCCTCCACCGCGTAGCTCCCGGCGAAGATGCCGCCATTGGCGGCGCAATCGCCGACCGCCACCACCCATTTCGGGTCAGGCGTGGCGTTATAGGTGCGCAGCAGCGCCTCGCGCATGTTCTTGGTGACCGGGCCGGTCACCAGCAGCACGTCGGCATGACGCGGCGAGGCGACGAATTTCAGCCCGAACCGCTCGAGATCGTAGAAGGCGTTGTTCAGCGCGTGGATTTCCAGCTCGCAGCCATTGCACGATCCGGCATCGACCTCGCGGATGGCGAGGCTGCGGCCGAGCCGGCGCTTCGCGGCGCGATCGAGATTGGCGGCAAGCTCGGCGAGCCCGGCAGCGTCGGGCGTCGGCGCCGCCTCGGTCACCGGCCGGCTCAGCATGTTCTTGAATACAAGCCGCATGGCGCCCTCTAGAGATCGTGGCCCGAATAGGAGCAGTTGAACGATTTGTTGCAGAGCGGAAAGTCGGCGACGATGTTGCCTTCGACGCAAGCCTCCAGCAGCGGCCACTGGAACCAGGACGCGTCGCGGAGATGGCAGCGCTCGATCCTGCCATCGGCGCCGAGCCGCACCGACACGAGAACATCGCCGCGGAAGGCCTCGACCAGAGCAAGCCCCTCCCCGGCTCCAATAGCGCCAAGCTGTGTTTGGATCGGACCGTTCGGCAGGCGCTGCACGATCTGCTCAAGCAGCCGCAAGCTCTGCTCGACCTCGCGGATGCGGATCCAGACGCGCGCATTGACGTCGCCGTCGTCGCGCACCGGCACCTCGAACTCGAGCCGATCGTAAGGCGCATAACCGATCGCTTTGCGCGCATCGAAGGCGCGGCCCGAGGCGCGGCCGACATAGCCGCCGGCGCCGAAGGCGCGCGCCAGCGTCGGCGACAGATAGCCGGTGGTCACCGTGCGGTCTTGCAATGACGCCGTGTTGTCGTAGACCGCGACCAGCTCGGGGAACTTGCCGCGGATCGTCTCGATCAGCGCCGTAATGCCGTCGAGCGAGCCCGGGGCGACGTCTTGCGTGACGCCGCCCGGGACGATGCGGTCGCGCATCAGCCGATGGCCGAAACACGCGTCCGCCGCGCGCAGCACGCGCTCGCGCAGGATGGCGAAATCGGCCTGGAGGATGGCGAAGGATGCGTCGTTGCAGATGGCGCCGATATCGCCGCAATGATTGGCGATGCGCTCAAGCTCGGCCATCAGCGCGCGGAGCCAGACGGCGCGCTCGGGCACTTTGAGCCGGAGCGCCGACTCGACGGCCTGCGCGAAAGCAATCGCATAGGCGACCGTGCTGTCGCCCGAGACGCGGCCGGCAAGCTTGGCGCCTTTGTCGAGATCGGCGCCGCTCATCAGCCCGTCGATGCCCTTATGCACATAGCCGAGCCGCTCTTCCAGCCGCACCACCGTCTCGCCGTTGGCGGTGAAGCGGAAATGGCCGGGCTCGATGATGCCGGCATGTACCGGCCCGACCGGGATCTGGTGCAGGTCCTCGCCCTCCACGGGCAAGAAGGCGTAAGCCGGTTGTGCTTTTCGGCTCTTCTTGTTGGCGCCGAGCGGCTGCGACACGCCCCAGAAGCCGAGATCGAGCCACACCCGCGTGTCGGCGGCGCCGGCCGGCTTCAGGCCGTACAGGTCGCGAATGGCGCGTTCGAGTCGGATCGCCGGGGGATGCAATGCCCCGACAGACGGAAACTTGCCGTCGGGGCATTCAAGGGTGACTACGGCGATGGCGGCCGACGGCTCTTCGAGCAAAGCGAGATGCACTTGCTCCTTGTCGCCCCAGAGGCCGAGCAGAGTGGCGCGCGCCTCGACCAGCGCGTTGACGGCGCGACGCCAAGCCTCGCTCCCGACAGTGAAACGCGGCCATGGGCGATGCGCCTCGGCCTTGCGTCCGCCCTTGGTGATGTCAGCCAATACCGCCATGGTCAGGACCTATCCAAGCAGCCTTGCCACCGCCTGAAACCAGGCGACCAGCGTGGCGGGGAGATAGATGCCGGCGGAGAGCACCAGCGCGAGATGCACGAACATCGGAATATAGGAGCACTTCACTTTGTGGTTCGCGCCCTTCGGCTCACCGAAGGCAATGCGATTGAGCTGTAAGAATAGCGCGCCGACGGCGATCAGCAGGCCGAGCACGAGCGGAAGCGCGAGCCAGGGCTTTGCCGCCAATGTCGCGCTCACCGTCAGGAACTCGGAGGTGAAGATGCCGAGCGGCGGCAGTCCGGCGATGGCCGCGACGCCGATCACCAGCCCCCAGCCGATCAACGGGTTGGTCTTGGTGAGGCCGCCCATCTCGGCGATCTTCTGCGTGCCCTTCACCTGCGAGATGTCGCCGACGGCGAAGAAGATCGCCGACTTGGTCAGCGAATGCAGCACCATGTGCAGCAGCCCGGCGAAATTGGCGAGCGGGCCGCCAAGGCCGAAAGCGAAGGTGATCAGGCCCATGTGCTCGATGGAGGAATAGGCGAACAGCCGCTTGATGTCGCGCCGCCGGTACAGCATGAAGGCGCCGAACAGGAGCGAGACGAGGCCCATCAGGATCATCAGCGGACCCGGCGCCAGCGCCCCGGGATTCCCGGCCATCAGCATCTTGCAGCGGAGCAGCGCATAAAGCGCGACATTCAAGAGCAAGCCCGACAGCACGGCGGTGATCGGCGTCGGGCCTTCGGCATGGGCGTCGGGCAGCCAGGCATGCAAGGGGAACAGGCCGATCTTGGTGCCGTAGCCGAGCAGCAGGAAGACGAAAGCAAGATTGAGCATCGCCGGCTCCAGCGAAGCCGCGTGGGACACAAGGTCGGTCCAGATCATGGCGTTGAGCCCCGCCCCCATCACCGGTTCTGCCGCCATATAGACGAGGATGGTGCCGAACAGAGCGAGCGCGATGCCGACGCTCGCCAGGATGAAATATTTCCAGGCCGCCTCGATCGCCGCGTGGGTGCGGTAGATGCCGACCATGACCACCGTGGTGAGCGTGGCAAGCTCGATGGCCACCCACATGATGCCGATATTGTTGCTCAGCAGAGCGAGATTGAAGGCGAGCGTCAGCGCCTGATAGAGCGCGTGATAGAGCCTCAGGAAGCCGGGTGTCACGCGCCCAGTCTCGACCTCGTGCGCCACATAGGTGGCGCTGAACACGCTGGTGGTGAAGCTGACGAAATTGATCAGAACCAGGAAGATGGTGCTGAACTCATCGACCAGCAGATAGGCGCCGGGAGCCGGCCGCTCGACAAAGAGCAGCGACAAGGCCGCGAGGAATGTGAGCGAGGATGCGCCGGCATTGAGAGTGGCGCTCGCCTTGCTCCCCGGCAGCAGCGCGATGAGCACGGCCGCGGCAGCGGGGATGGCGAGCAGCAGAGTCACCGGATCGAAGCTCATCCGTGCTCTCCCCGATAGCGGTCCAAAGCCCCGACATCGACCGTGTCGAAGCGCTCGCGGATGCGGAACAAGAAGATGCCGATGACGATGAAGGCGATCAGGATGGAGAAGGCGACGCTGATCTCGACCACCAGCGGCATGCCCTTGGCGCCGGTGGCGGCAAGCACCAGCCCGTTCTCCAACGACATGAAACCAACCACCTGGCTCACGGCATTGCGCCGCGTCACCATCATGAGCAGGCCGAGCAGCACGACAGCGAGGGCGAAGGCGAGGTCCTCGCGCGCCACAAGATCGGCGCCCTCAGTGGCGCGCAGCGTCACCACCATGGCCAGCGCGACCAGCCCCATGCCGAGCAGCACGGTGAGACCGATGCCGCCCACCGTCTCGATCTCGCGATGGATGCCGAGCCTGACGATGATCCGATGCAGGACCACCGGGATCAGGATCGCCTTGAAGAGGAGCGCAATCGCCGCGGTGATGTAGAGATGCGGCGCGTCTTGCGCGTAGGCCTGCCACGCCACCGCCGCCGCGAGCACGACCGCGTGCAGGGCGTAGACATTGAGCAGCGCGTAGAGCCGGTCCTGGTAGAGCAGCATGAAGCTCACCAGAACGAGCGAGCCCGCGAGCAGATGGACGATGTCGTAGGAGAGACCGTGCATCTACAGGCTCCGCGAGACGAACAGCAGCAGCGTGGCGAGCAGCCCGAGCATCAGCGCCACGCCCATGAATTCCGGCACGCGAAACACGCGCATCTTGGCGATCGAGGTCTCGAATACGGCGAGCAGGAAACCGCCGGCGGCGAGCTTGGCGACATAGGCGGCGATGCCGATGAGATGCGCCTCCAGGCCGGCGCCTTGCGGGGCGATGCCCCAGGGCACGAACAGGCAGGCGATCAGCGAGACGTAAAGCAACAGCTTGAGCTCGGACGAGAGATCGATCAGCGCGAGGTGCCGTCCCGAATATTCGAGCACCATCGCCTCGTGCACCATGGTGAGCTCGAGATGGGTGGCGGGGTTGTCGACCGGGATGCGCGCGTTCTCGGCGATGGCCACCATGATCAGCGCGATCAGGGCCAAGCCCAGCGAAACGCGCAAGCCTGCCGCGTCGGAGCCGAGATAGGCCGCCATGGTGGAGAGCTGGGTCGAGCCGGCAAGCAGCGCCAGCGTGAACACGATCATCAGCATGGCCGGCTCGGCGAGCGAGGCGATCATCACTTCGCGGCTCGAGCCGATGCCGCCGAAGCTCGTGCCGATGTCGAGACCGGCGAGCGCGAGGAGAAAACGCGCGAGCCCGAGCAGCGCGATGATGGCGATGAGGTCGGCCGACCAGGAGAAGATCAAGCCGGTGGCGAAGGTCGGCACCAGCGCGGCGGCAACCCAGGTCGCCGCGAAGATCACATAGGGGATTGAGCGGAACAGCCAGGACGCGTTGTTCGCCAGCACCACGTCCTTGCGCAGCAGCCGAACCAGGTCACGATAAGGTTGGATCAGCGGCGGACCTTGGCGGCGCACCAGCCGCGCCTTGACCTTGCGGACGAAGCCGAGCAGCAGCGGCGCCAGCCCCAAAACCAGCAGCATCTGCGCGGCCTGTATGGCGAGGGCGTGGATCATGGCCAGATCGCCAACACCAGGAGAAGGCCGACAAGCGAGACGAAGACGAAGCTCAGATAGTGCCGAATGCTGAGATATTGCAGGCGGTTAAGCCGATCGGCGACATATTCGACGGCTTCCCCGGTCGGCGCATAGAGCGCGTCCCAGATGGTGTCGCGGAGCTGCACGACGAGCCGGGCCGGTTTCGCATCGAGCGGCGGCGGCATCTCGACCGTCTCGCGCGCGCGGAACACCAGCGTGCCGAACACGCGGCGGATCGGCTGGGCGAAGCTCGACGCGCTGTATTGCGTCAGCGTGCTCGGATCGGGGTAGCCGCAATCCCAAGCCGGCCCGCGCCTGACACCCTTCGACGCCAAACGGTGGATGCCGAACACAGCCGCACCGGAAGCGAGCAGCATGAACAGGAAGATGAGAAGCCCATTGTAGGAGCTGCGGCTCTCGGCGATGGGCACGATGGAGAGGAACGGCACGTCGCGCTGGAGCGGCATGCTATTGCCGACCATCGCCTTGGCGACGGGCGCGAGCGCATCGATGAAGAAACCGGGCAGGATGCCCGCCAACAGACAGAGCGCGGCGAGCGCGAACATGGATGTCAGCGAGAAGCCGTCGGCCTCGTGCGCGCGCTTGGCGGCCTCGCTGCGTGGGCGGCCGAGAAAGGTGATGCCGAACGCCTTGACGAAGCAGGCGGCGGCCAGCGCGGCGGAAAGCGCAAGCAGAGCGCCGACGGCGGGGATCAAGAACTTCAATCCCCAGGAGGGAAGCTGCGGGCTCTGCAGGATGGCTTGGAAGGTCAGCCATTCGGAGACGAAGCCGTTCAGCGGCGGCAGCGCCGAGATGGCGATGCAGCCGATCAGGAAGGTGAAGGCGGTGAGCGGCATGCGGTGAATGAGGCCGCCGAGATGCTCCATGTTACGCTCGCCGGTGGCGGCAAGCACCGCGCCCGAGCCCAGGAACAAGAGGTTCTTGAACAGCGAATGGTTGAACACGTGCAGCAGCGCCGCGGTGAAGGCGAGCGCCGCGGCCCAGCCGAGCCCGAAGCTCTGGAAGCCGAGGGCGAGGCCGAGGCCGATGAAGATGATGCCGATATTCTCGACCGTGTGATAGGCGAGCAGCCGTTTCAGATCGTGCTGCATCAGCGCGTAGAGCACACCCATGACGCAGGTGATGCCGGCGAGCGCCAGCACCAACATGCTCCACCACCATTCGGGCGTGCCCAAGAGATCGAACACGATGCGCACGAAGGCGTAGACCGCAACCTTGGTCATCACCCCGCTCAACAGGCCCGAGACATGGCTCGGCGCCGCGGGGTGCGCCAGCGGCAGCCAGGCATGCAGCGGCACGAGACCGGCCTTGGAGCCGGTGCCGATCAAGACGAGAATGAGAACGAGCGCCGTGAGCGCCGTCGAGGGATGGCTCTCGCGGATCGCGTCGAAGGCGTACTGGCCTTCCGGACCCGCCAGCAGGCCGAAGGCGAGCAGCAGAGCGAGCGTGCCGAAGCTCGCCATGACGAGATAGATATAGCCGGCCCGCACGTTCTCGCGGATCTGGTCGTGCGCCATCACCAGGGCCCATGACGAGAGCGACATGAATTCCCAGCTGAACAGGAAGCTGAAGGCGTCGTCGGCGACCGTGACGAGGTTCATGGCGGCGAGGAACAGCGGATAGAAGGGCAGCACCCGCTGTGGCGACTGTTCGTGCTTGCCGTAACCGAGCGCATAGAGGCTCGCCGCCGCGCCGCCGAGATTGACCACGACAAGGAAGAACGCCGAGAGCGCGTCCAGGCGGAAATGTGCGCCGAGCCACGGCAGGCCGATGGGGAGCGTCAGACTCTCGGTCGATCCCTGGCCGAGCAGCTGCATGAGCGCGACGACGATGCCCGCGCCGGAGACAAGCAAAGAGGCGCCGTAGACGACGACGCGTCCGGCGGCGCGGTTGTGCAGGAAAAGCGAAAGAGCTGAGACAATCAAAAGAACGGCAGCGCTGTAGAGAATGATGGTCAGCGCCATCTTCTAGCTCACGCCCTCGGCTGCACGCATGCCGCAGTCTCCCCTTGGCCCTACCGCCCTTCGCTGGACAGTGAGCGCCTCTATGTTCGCCCGCGATCGACCGTCAGAAGCCCCTCACCTTCAGCCAGGCTCCGCGTCAGGATGGCCTAAGCGGCAAATGTCCCCGCCCCCAGTGCGAGGGGACGGCTACGAATAGCGATGGATGCGCGAGCCCGCAACCCGACTTGAGGGCTTTTTCGATCGGAGATCGCGGCGTCTGGTCCGAAATATGAACAAAAATAGAAGGTTATGCCAACCTCTAAAGGGATCCTGCGCGGCACTTCGGCCGCGTCACCTCGCAGCGCTTGCGTCTTAGCAATGGGGTTACCGCGATAGCAGTTGAGCATGTGCCGTGCAGGGTGAGCATGGTTGTGTGGCGCTCCCTCTAGTAAGCTCGCCGCGGGGAGGAGCGAAAATGATTCGATGGCGGCAGCCGCTCGTCATGGGCGGCATTTTGATTGCATTCGTACTCGCCTGGGCGTCGCCTTTTTCATTCGCCCGAGCCGAAACACCCTTCGATCCCTCGGTGCGGCCAAATTTCAGCGAGCCGGTCGTGCTCGCCAGCAAGGACGGCGTGCTGGAGGTGAGGCTGATCGCCAAACAGGGCGAGGCCCGGCTCGATACCGTCGCCACGCCGGTCAAGAACATGCTCGTGTTCGCCTATGAGCTGATCCGCGGCACGGCGTCGAACGGGCAGATGTCGGGCGACAATCTCTACCCCTCGCCGACCTTGCAAGTCTTTCCCGGGGAGACGCTGATCGTTCATCTCGACAATGCGCTCACCGGCCTCACCATCCGGGATTTCTTCGATCCGCAATACACCGCCAAAGGCGAGGAGGTGCCGCTCTACCCGCCGATGATGACCTCGTCGCCGCTCAACCTTCACGTCCACGGCGTGCATGTCAGCCCCAAGGGCAACGCCGACAATGTGATGCTGCACGTCCCCGGCGGATTCTCGAACACCTATACGTACAATATTCCGAAGACCATGCCGCAAGGCGCGTATTGGTATCACAGTCATCTGCATGGGCTGACGACGCCGCACGTCTATTACGGCATGGCGGGTCTGCTCGCGATCGGCCGGACCGACGGCAACCTGCCGCTGGTCACGCAGAACCAGATCCCGATCCGCAACATGGTGCTGCAATACAATTATGTGTTCGACCGGGCGGGCGGCAGCGCGCAACTCAATAACTATTCTTGGCCGCAATGGGTCAGCACGATCAAGCCGCCGGAACCCGGCGAGCTTGAGAAGGGCACGTACCGTCCGCTGCTCGCCCCGGTCAACTTCCTGCAATCGAAGCCGGGCACGCAAAGCTTCACCGTCTGGTATGCGGGTGAGCTGTCGATCCGCAATGAGCGTGGGCGGTTCGAGTTCATCCCGAGCAATTTGCAGCGCTTCACCGCCTTCCCCGGCGGCCCCGGCAAGGACGTGCCGGCCGACCCCACCTTGCCCGACTACAAGCGCGACGTGCAGTTCACCGTCAACGGTCAGTTCGAGCCGGTCATCAGCAGCAAGGCGGGGCAGACCGAGATCTGGGTGCTCGCCAATGTCAGCGACATCGCCTACATGCCCGTGCAGCTGACCGAGACGGCGACGGGCAACCACCCCAAGATCGCCATCGTCGGCCAGGACGGGGTCCCCTATCCGGAAGTCCACTATCCAGTTTTCGAAAATGGCACGAAGCTGCTGATTCCGCCGGCCACGCGCTATGCCATCGCCGTCACCATGCCCGCCGAGGGCGACCTCATCCTCGAGATGCCGCCCCGAGGCGGCGGCGCCACCACCATCAGCGCCCCGGGCGTTCTCTACACCAATGACGGAACGGAAAATCCGCCGGCCACGCTCGGCAGCCTGAGCGTATTGCCGTCCGCGGTCAGCTATTATGACGGGTTCTTCGTCTCGCCGACGCAGATCCTGGCGAGAGCCACGACCTCCGCCGGCAAAGGCGTCACCACGGCGTTCAACGAGGGGCAAAAGCTCGATGCTTACAGCGTGTACGAGGACATTTCGCAGGTTAAGCCCGACGTCGAGCGGGAGCTGGTGATCTCAGGCGGCTTTCTCGACAATCTCGCGAGCCAGTCCGATCCGAAAGCCTTCATGTACGTGTTCGCGGGCATCGGATTTCCCAATGCGCCCCTGCTCCAAGCCCGGCTCGGCTCGGTGGAGGAATGGAAGTTCATCAACAACAACAACGACGAGCATCCGATCCACATTCACGTCAACGACTTCCAGGTGATGCACTATTTCGATCCGACCCGGGGTCTCGAGACCGGGCCGGAAATGTGGAGCGTCGACAACGCCAACGTGCCGGCGCCGGCCATGGGAGCGGAGGAATCCGTCATCCAGCCCGGCGCGCTCAGCCTGCGCATGAAGTTCGACGATTTCACCGGGCTCTTCGTCATGCACTGCCATCGCCTCAACCACGAGGACAACGGACTGATGACATTGGTCAATGTCATCCCCGCCGCCTCGACCTATGCCGTGGCGGTCCCCGGATCGCCGGGACACGCATCTGAAGTCAAGGTCTACGACGGCAATGGCGACCGGCTGGTCGCCACGGTCACGCCCTTCCCCGGCTTCGAGGGCACGCCATCCGTCGCCATGGGCGATGTGGACGACGACGGCGTCTACGATCTGGTGGTCGGCGCCGGAAAGGACCACGCACCCGAGGTCGTTGCCTATGCGGGCAAGGCGAAGGACGGCAAGGGGCCGTTCGAGACCGAGCTCGCCCGCTTCGAGGCGTTCGATCCTGCCGCGCGCGGCGGCATCAGCGTGGCCGCCTCGTCGATCGACGGCTCGACCGCCGACAACATCATCGTCGGCTCCGGTCCCGGAATTCTCAACGAGGTCAGAGTTTATCGCGCGACATTGCCGGCCTCGCCGGGGACGGCGCCCGAGCTGTTCTCCTCGTTCAGTCCCTATCTCGACGATCGCAACGGCGTGAGCGTCGCATCGGGCTTCGTCGATTTCACCACCGGCCGCTACAGCATCGTCACCGCTCCGGGTGTGGGAAGCATGGCGCAGGTGAAGGTTTTCAATTTCTCGCTGATGACGCCGATCGACCACAAGAAGCCCACCGGCCCTGGGGCCGATCAGTGCGAGCCCGGCGACAACAAGCCGGCCGTCACCAACGCGTTCATGCCGTTCGGCATGGGCTATCGGGGTGGCCTGTCATTGGCTACCGGCTGGCTGGCCGGCTCGCTCGGCGGCGCCGAGAGGATCGTCGTCGGCCAGCTCACCGGCCCCGGAGAGGTGAAGGTCTATTCCAGCGGCTCACGGCTGGAGGGCGGCCCGAAAATCTATCTCGCCGCTGCCGACCACACCCCCGTCGCCAACTTCGCCGAGATCGCGAGCTTCAAGCCATTCGACGACGCTTCGGGCGTGAGCGTCGCCACGACCAGCACGACGAGCGGCGCCGACCTTCTGGTGAGCGGCATCTCGCCGGCCGACAAGAGCGTGCAAGTGCTGAAATTCGAGCTGGTCAGGCCCGATCCTGACGCCGTCAGGCTCGACGCCAGGCAGCTCAGCACCGTCGTCTCGGCAGCCGGCACGTCTGCACTCGTGCTCGGCGGCGATTGAGCCAAGCGTGAGCGAGGAACCCTCAACGCTGCTGCTTTGCGCGCGCATCCTCCCGGGCCGCGACAGAGAGTTCGGGCAATGGCAAGTCAGCTGGCAGACGGCGGCGCTCGCCGCCGGCGCGCTGAGCGTCGAGTTCTGGCCTCCGGCCCCGCCGGATCAGCTCGAAGCCGTGGTCACCGCGCGTTTCCCCTCCGTCGATGCCTTACGCAAATGGCGGCGCGGCGATCAGCATCGCCGGCTGATCGAGCAGGTCACGCCGCTCACCGAAGGCGGCTTGGTGATGCAGCTCGTCGGCCAGGCGGCGGTGGAATATTCCGTGCGGCACGGCGTGACCATGGTGATGGTCACCGACATCAAGCCGGGGATGGAAGCGGCCTATCGCGCCTGGGCCGACCGCATTCAAAAGCTGCAGGCGACGTTTCCCGGCTATATCGGCTCGTTCGTGCAGCCGCCGCAGCATAGGGAGACGGGCTGGACCACGGTGTTGCGCTTCGACTCGGCGGAGCATCTCGACGGCTGGCTGAAGTCAGAGGCGCGCGCCGCCATGGTCAAGGAAAGCGAGCCGCTGGTGCAAGGCTTCCACGCGCAGCGGGTGGACACGTCGTTTCCGGGCTGGGTCGGCAACGATCCAACCACGGGCAAGCCGCCCAATATGTGGAAGACGGCATGCCTGGTGCTGCTCACCCTGTTCCCGGTGGTCATGCTGGAGCTCAGGTTCCTCAATCCACCGCTTGCCGCGCTCAACCCGGCGCTGCGCACCTTCATCGGCAATGCGATCAGCGTGGCGCTGACCACCTGGCCGCTGATGCCGCTCGCCATTTGGGGCTTCCACGCCTGGCTGTTTCCCGAGCACCAGCCACGCTGGCTGGTGACGCTCATGCCGATCGCGCTGGTGCTTTGCTACGCGCTCGAGATCGCGCTGCTCTGGCATCTGCTCTTGTAGAGACCTCCCCTATCCGATCGTCTGCTTGAGCCGCGCCAGATCGGACGGCGTATCGACATCGGCGAAAATGCCGGAAGACGCGACCGGCACTTCGCGCACGCGAGCTTCGTGCCGCGGCAGCAGGCGCTTGGCGCCGGCATCGCCGGTCAGCGACATCATCTCGGCGAAGTGGGCGGCGCCCCAGAGGATGGGATTGCCCCTTTTGCCCCGGTGCACCGGAACGCAGATCGCGTCGCGTGCGGCAAAGGCAGCAATGAGCGCGGTGAGGACGCTGCTATCGATCTTCGGCATGTCGCCCAACAGGATCAGCGCGCCATCGCAATCGGCCGGCAGAGCCTCGAGACCCGTGCGCAGCGAGCCGCTCAAACCCTCGGCAAAAGCGGGATTGTGCACGACGACCACATTCAGGTCGCTGAGCGCCTCGGCGACGCGCGCGGCTTCGAAGCCCGTCACCACGACGACCGGGTCCGCGCCGCTGGCAATGGCGCAGCGGCGACGCGCGCGACGATCGCTTGGCCGCCGACCGTTTCGAGCAGCTTGTTGCGCGGCGCCAGGCGCGAGGAGCGGCCCGCCGCCAGCACGATGGCCGCGATCTTCGCTCCCATCAGCGCGCACCCTTGCCGCGTTGCACCGCGGTGATCTCGGCGACGATCGAGAGCGCGATCTCGGCCGCGCCCTGCGCCCCGAGATCCAGTCCGATCGGGGCGCGAATCCGCTCGATGTCGGCGGCTGGAACGCCCGCTTGCCGCAGCCGCTCGACGCGCTTGGCATGCGTCTTCCGGCTCCCCAGCGCTCCGACATAGAACGCATCGGACGCGAGCGCCGCGATCAGCGCCGGATCGTCGATCTTCGCGTCATGGGTGAGCGCGATCAGGGCGGTGCGGGAATCCAAGCCGATCTTGGGCAGCGCTTCGTCGGGCCACTCCCGGACGATTCGCGTGTCGCCGAAGCGCTCTTCCGTGGCAAAGGCCGAGCGCGGGTCCAGGATTATCACCTCGTGGCCAAGCGCGCGGGCCATGGGGACGAGTTGCTGGGCGATATGCACGGCGCCGACGACAATGAGCCGCGGCGTCGGATTGAACACGTTGATGAAAAGCTCTCCGTCCGTCCCCGCCAGCTTCATGCTCTTGTCGCAGCGGAACGCCTCTTGCAGCGCCGGCGCCAAGTCCTGTCCCAGATCGCCTGACGAATGCGCGAGGCTCCGCGCGCCCGTGGCCAGATTGGTGATCAGCGCCACCGCGCGGCGCGCTTCGACATCGCGCAACAGCCGATGCAGCACGCCGTCCGGCGAGTCCGCAGCGAGCGGCTCGACGAAGACGCGAATGGCCCCGCCGCAAGCGAGACCCACCTTCCACGCGGCGGCGTCCTCAACGCCGAATTCGAGCTCTTTCGGTGCGCCGGTTGCAATCACGTCGGATGCTTGGGCGACGACCTCCGCCTCGACGCAGCCGCCGGACACCGACCCCAGAAAATTGCCGTCGGCATCGATCAGGAGCTGGCTGCCGACGGGCTGCGGGGCAGAGCCCCAGGTCTGAAGCACGGTCGCAATGGCCACGCCGCGGCCCTCCGCCAGCCACTCAAGCGCGGTGGCGAGGAGGAATGGGTCTGGTGCGCTCATGCGACGGGCCTTTAGCCTGCGAAGCTGAAACCTAAAGCTCGGCCGAGGCCGCGTCGATAGCGACAAGTTTCCACAAATCACCAGACTAGGCGCGGATCGATGAATTGTGGCATCTAGTCACCGAGCATGGGGCGACGGTCATGAACCTCAACACGGTTACCGCGGTCAAGCGACCCGCCTCCACGGACGAAATTCCCCGATGGCAGCCGGGTTATGCCTATCTTGCCGGCGGCACTTGGCTGTTCTCGACGCCACAGATCGCCACGCACACGCTGATCGATCTCGAGACGCTGCGCTGGCCGGCGCTCAAGCTGTCCTCCGACGGACTTGAAATCGCCGCGACCTGCACGATCGCCGAGCTCGAGCAATTCCAGGCGCCCGCCAACTGGACCGCGGCGCCGCTGCTGAAACTGTGCTGCCACGCGCTGCTGATGTCGTTCAAGATCTACAACGCGGCGACCGTCGGCGGGAATATCTGCATGTCGCTGCCGGCCGGCGCCATGATCTCGCTCGCGGCTTCGCTCGAAGGCGTCTACACGCTGTGGCCGCAGGGCGGCAAGCCGCGCAAGGTCTCGGCGCTCGACTTCGTCACCGGCAACCATATGAACGTGCTCGAACCGGGCGAGCTGTTGCGCGGCATTCATCTTCCCGCCAGCGCACTCGAGAAGCGCTTTGCCTTTCGCCGCAACTCGCTCACCCATCTCGGGCGCTCCGCCGCGCTCATCGTCGGGACACGCAGCAAGACCGGCGACGATTTCACGCTGACCATCACTGCGGCGACAGCGAAGCCGATGCAGCTCGCCTTCGATCGCCTGCCCTCCACCGGCGCGCTGCGCCGCGCGATCGAAGGCGCCATCAAGGCTGAAGATTGGTTCGACGACGTGCACGGCTCGGCGGCCTATAAGCGCCACCTCACCTATTACTATGCCGAGCAGATCAGGGCGGAGATCTCGGCATGAACCTCACGGTCAACGGCAAGAGACTTTCCGCCGAGCCCGCGCCCGGCCAGTGCCTGAGGACGTTCCTGCGCGACCACGGATGGTTCGGGGTCAAGAAGGGCTGCGATCAGGGCGATTGCGGCGCCTGCACCATTTGGCTGGACGGGGTGCCGTTCCATAGCTGCCTGCTGCCCGCTTTTCGGGCCGAAGGCCGCGCCGTCACGACCATCGAGGGCCTGGCCCAGGACGGCAAGCTACACCCGATGCAGCAGGCCTTTCTCGACGCGCAAGCCTTTCAATGCGGCTTCTGCGCCGCCGGCATGATCATGACCGCCGCGACCTTCGATGCAGAGGCGCGCCAAGACCTGCCGCGCATGCTGAAGGGTAATTTGTGCCGCTGCACCGGCTATCACAGCATCGACGATGCGCTGCACGGCGTGGTCAATGTCGAGGAGGACATTGCCGGAGAGGCCTGCGGCAGGAGCGTGCGCAACCCGTTCGCCGAATCCATCGTCACCGGCAAAGCCCATTACACGCTCGACGTGCCGGCGGAGAACGCCTTGCATCTGAAATTGCTGCGCTCGCCGCATCCCCACGCCCGCATCAAATCGATCAAGCGCGACAAGGCGCAAGCCGTGGCCGGCGTCGTCGCTATCTTCACCTGGGAGGACGTGCCGCGGAAGCTCTACTCGACGGCGACGCATGAGGATCATCTGGTCGATCCCGACGACACCTATATGCTCGATAATGTCGTGCGCTTCGTCGGGCAGAGGGTCGCCGCCGTGGCGGCCGAGACCGAAGGCGCGGCGGAAGCCGCCTGCCGGTTGCTGGAGGTCGAGTACGAGCTGCTGCCGCCGGTGTTCGATCCGGAAGTCGCCATGGAACCGGGCGCGCCGATCCTGCACGACAAGAGCGTGGCGTTCCGCGACAACGTCTATGTCGACATCCATGGCGAGCTCGGCAATGTCGAGCAGGGCTTCAAGGAGGCCGACGCCATCCACGAGATGACCTATGCGACCTCGCGCGCGCAGCATGTGCATCTGGAGACGCACGGCACGCTGGCCTGGCGGGGCGACGACGGGCGGCTGCATGTGCGGACGAGCTCGCAGGCGCCGTTCATCGCCAAGCAGAAGCTTTGCTATCTGCTCGGGCTCTACGACCGCGACGTGCATGTCTTCACCGAGCGGGTCGGCGGTGGGTTCGGCGGCAAGCAGGAGATGATCTCCGAGGATTTGTGCGCGCTGGCCGCGCTGAAGACCGGGCGGCCGGTGATGTGGGAATTCACGCGGGCCGAGCAATTCACCAGCGCCACCACGCGCCATCAGATGACCACGCATGTGAAGCTCGGCGCCAAGAAGGACGGGACGCTCACCGCCATCCAGGTGCGCGTCGTGTCCAATACCGGCGCCTATGGCAATCATGGCGGCGAGACGCTCGCCGCCTCGCTCGGCAGTCCGATCGCCGCCTATCGCTGCCCCAACAAGAAGGCCGACGGCTACGCGGTCTATACCAACATGGTGCCCGGCGGCGGCTTCCGCGGCTATGGCGCATCGCAATCCACCTTCGCCATCGAATGCGCCATCGACGACCTGGCCAAGCTGCTCGGCATCGACCCGTTCGAGATCAGGCGCATCAACAAGGTGCGCGAGACCGACCGCATCGAGTCGATCTGGAAGGACCCGTCCGACGTCGAGTTTGGCAGCTATGGCATCGATCAATGTCTCGATCTCGTCGAGGCGGCCCTCAAAAGTGGCAGGGGGTTGAGCAAGCCCGAAGGCGACGACTGGCTGGAGGGGACCGGCGTGGCGCTCGCCATGCTGGAATCGGGCCCTCCGACCGAGCATCGCTCAGGCGCCGAGATCAAGCTGCTTGCCCGACGGCTCCTATCATCTTGCGGTCGGCTCCACCGAGATGGGCAACGGCTCGACCACCTCGCATTGTCAGATTGCCGCGTCGGTGCTCAACACGCGCGCCGACAGGATCGCCATCATCAATGCCGACACCGACCAGACGCCCTACGACACCGGCACCTTCGCCAGCACCGGAACAGTGGTGGCGGGGCAGGCGGTAGAGAAGACGGCGCTGGCGCTGCGCGACGTCCTCATCGACTTTGCCAGCCGTCATTTCGGCTGCAAGCCGGACGACTGCCGCCTGCAAGACGACGCGATCATCTGCGCCAACCGCAAGATTCCGCTCGCCGACCTGCATGCGGAAGGCGCCAAAGTGGGCGACCGCTTCGTGGTTCGACGCAAGGCGTATTTGTCGCCGCGCTCGGTCGGCTTCAACGTGCACGGCGTGCGCGTCGCCGTGCATCGCGTCACCGGCGAGATCATGACCTTGCAGAGCGTGCACGCCGCCGATATCGGCAGGCTGATCAATCCGATGCAGTGCCGCGGCCAGATCGACGGCGCCGTCGCCATGGGCTTCGGCTGGGCGCTCTACGAGAAGATGGTCTATGACGACAACGGCACGATGCTGAACCCGGCGCTGCGCGACTACCGCATCCCGGCCTTCGCCGACGTTCCGCGCAGCGAGGTGTACTTCGCCGACACCTATGACAAGGTCGGACCGCTGGGCGCCAAGGCGCAAGGCGAATGCGCGATCAATGCCGTGGCGCCGGCGATCGCCAACGCCGTGGCCAACGCGACCGGCGTGCGCTTCCCCGATCTGCCGCTGACCCCCGACCGCATCTTCGACAAGCTCACGCCCGCGGCCACGGGTGGGTTGGGCGATTAGGTTGGTTGCGGGGGCAGGATTTGAACCTGCGACCTTCAGGTTATGAGCCTGACCTTTTTGAGATTTTTTTGGCTAATTTCTGCCCTTTTTCCTTTGGTATGTCGCGTTTATGTCGCGCTCCCGACGACGCGAAGCTCCGCCGCGTCAATCTCCTTGGCATCGTCACCACGCGGGAACAGGTGCCCGTAGCGATCATAAGTGATGGTGATCGAGGAATGGCCGAGCCGCTCCTGCACGACCTTCGGCGGCAAGTTCCGGTCGATGCACCAGGAGGCGTAGAAGTGCCGGAAGACGTGCATCCCCGTATATTTGGGCTTGCCATCCTTCAGCAGCAGCGTCCCTTCGATCCCCGCAGGGATCAGCCCGCGCTTCACGATGTTCTTGGCGCTGGCCTTGGCCCCATCGCAAGCTGGTCCGCTTGGCTCGCCGTGTTGAAGGGTGCCTACGGATTGCCGCTCAGCGATGACGAGCTTGCCACCTTCCAATCTGTCACTGGCAACCGGACGCCACCGAGCAAGCGCGTCGATGAATTGTGGAACGTGGTCGGACGGCGCGGCGGCAAGTCGCAAGATCGCAGCGGCGCTCGCGGTGTTCGAGGCGTGCTGCATCGATCACAGCTGCCAAGCTGTCACCCGGCGAGACAGGTCACGTCTTGGTGCTGGCCAGCACGGTGCAGCAAGCCAAGGTGGTGTTCGGCTACATCAAGGGCTTCATCGAGGCGTCGCCGCTTGTTCATGCAGTTGGTTGATTGCGTGCTGGCGCATGAAATCCGGCTGAAGAACCACATCAGCATCTCAGTGCATCCGTCGAGCTTCAGATCGGTGCGCGGTCGCACGCTGGTGTGCGCGATCCTCGATGAGGTTTGCTTCTGGCGTGACGACGCTTCAGCCAATCCCGACGTTGAAACCTATCGCGCCATCCTGCCGTCGCTGGCGACGACCAACGGCATGCTGGTTGGCATTTCAGCACGCCTTACCGCAAGATCGGATTGCTGCACACCAAATGGCGAGACCACTTCGGCTGTCGATGATGACGCCGTGCTGGTGACGCAGGGCGCGAGCCTCGCGTTCAATCCGACGCTCGGTACAGTTAGATACTGTCAGGGCATTTTTTGTTGAATTCGCGATCGTAGCGTGCTTGCAGACGCGGCGCGATCAACCACGCGAAAGGCGCTGCGAGGATAAGGCTCGCTATGACCACTACTGGAATCCAAATGAAAGCGTTTTCGCGGAGCGCGGATACGTTCAACACAGTGATTAAGCCCGCCCCGAAGATGACTGCATTGGTCATTGAGTAAATCAGCACGGCGATTCTGAATCGGTTTCGCATTCCGGGTTGCATGTCTTCTTTTTCCTCGGCGTCCGTCCGATCGAGCCAATTCCAAGCGATCGGAGGAAAATCAGCTGGCGACTTAGCGCCCGAACCTAGAAAGCGCGTCTCTTCAGTTTTTGCCCAATACCTATCGGCGGCAAGTCACCTTCACCGTCGGCTCTCAGCCAAGCGTCGTCCTTCCACCAAACGTGAACCTCGCCACAGTGAGGGCACTTTGCTCGTGCGGGACTGTTTGGAAGCGAGGCGAAGCTTCGCGCGTCGGTCTCGATGCCGGTGGAGAACGCGCGACCGCTGGCGGGGCACCAGATCAACAACACGCCCATGTGCACCCCTCCAAGGGTTGCCAAAGGCGAGTTGGCTCCCATTAGCTCAAACTTGCAAGTGCGTTAGTGTGCGGAGCCGCTATGAGACCGCCACGCGCAAGCCGCTGAAAATCGAAAAAGAACCAGCGCATCCCCGTCGGGAGCAAAGCGACCCCGGTCGGAGCGATCTTCGTTCGGCCAGGGCCGCCCAGGGTTGGAGGAGATGGTCATCGGGCCAACCCCGAAAAGCCATACGCTGCCCCTTGGGGCGCTGGCGAACGCGGAGGCCCGCGTTTTCGGTCATTTTCGCGGGCCAGAGGGCGGCGGGCAGTTTGCTCGCCGCCCTTCCATCAGCGCGATGTGAAGCGACCAACAGCCCGGACTGCGGCGTAGGCGATAAGGCACAGGACGACAAGAACTGCCAATGCGATGAGCACCCCGATTATGATCGGCGCACGATCCGCCTCCGCCGCCCGGAGCATGTCGAATGCCCGCACCGCCCAGACCGCGATCAAGGCGATCCCGACCGCGAGCAGGGTCGCGGCGACCAGCACAGCTAGGCGGTTAAACTGCCGCCGTCGCTCTAGCCTGGTGCTAAACATGGCCGACCTAGCACGCCGCCTGTCCCGCAGCGTGACGACCTCATCTCACTGCAATCGTCTGTTCCAGAACTCCCACGCGATTCCATAGAGTGCGCCGAGCACAAAACCAGCGGCGGTGAACGTGAGGAATCCGATCAGGAAACCGATGGGACTGCCGGTGATCGGCCACGGACTGGAGGGCGCAAGTGCAGCGAGCATTCCGAAGGGCGGGAACAGCAGGTCGAAAATGGCGCATAAGACGTATGCCACACCCGTAGTCGTCGCCAGCGCGAACGCATTGACTTTCCAAGTGTCAGTCATGACACGCCTCCCTAAAACCGGGATTCTCCGAATGAACCTCTTTACACCCTTCCATATCGCGTGAGCGGGCATTTCGATGATCGCAGCCACCTATACCGAACGCGTTTCCTCTGGACCAGCAACCGGCCCGGCGAACTGGCCAGTACCGGCCGCGGCTTTGATTCTGATTCCACCGCCACATAAGTGAAGACACAACCCTAACTGCGGCTCTCTGTGGCGCGATGGGTGAAGTCGCTGCCTGGAGGGTCTCTCCTTTGTGCCTGCTTACATTGAACGAGAGGCCTGCCTGAGCCACGGCACGAGCACGCCTCGGCACTCCAGGTAGTCAGCCGAAACGTCGCGCGTTGTTGCGCCGCGGGTCTTGAAGATGTCATGCGTTTCTGGAATCGATTGGGCTTCTGCAAATGAGGCTCAGATGGGCTTTCCAAAAAGACGCGGTGTATTTGATCCCCTGGATTTGGAGATTATCGAGCGTGTTTATGAAACTGCGTGGGCGCAGTTAGAGGCTCAAGAGCCGCTCCCACTCGCCTTGCTAGTGGAGAAGAGTTTGCCAGTTTGATGGCACCAGCCCAGCTGGTCCGGGCACCGGTTGGTTTTCCGGATGTGAGTGCGGAGTGGGAAGGCTAGGACCCGCAAAAAACTCGCCCGAGCGATAGTCATAAAACCATTCCTCCCCCGGCTCGAAACTTGTAATAACTCGATGGCCAGTCGTGGCGTTGTGTTTCGATGCGTGCTGATTTGGTGAGGTGTCGCAGCAGCCGATATGGCCACATTCGGCACATCTGCGAAGATGCAACCACCATCCGCCATTCGCCAAACATTCAGCGCATCCGGTGCCACTGGGCTTGGCCGACAGATTGATACCTTGCCTCTCCATCTTCATTGCTCCTCTCTATTGCGGCTGATCATTCATCAGCGTGTCGCCTCTCGAACGGTGGGCCGTCATGTCTGCAAATGACGCACTACCAGGCGTATTCGCGGCCGTCGTGATTGAAGAACTTGCCAGAATGAGTTGGTCCCAAGTTCTGGATCAAGTGCCGCAGCCTCGTCACACTCTCAGCCGGGGTTAGGTTCGCATTCGGTCCACCCATATCGGTTTGCACCCAGCCGGGATTGACAACTACGCAAGCGATGCCGCGTGGAGCGAGATCGATCGCCAGGCTGCGCATCACCATGTTCACCGCGGCCTTCGAACTGCGATAAGCAATCGAGCCGCCAGAGGTATTGTCGGCAATAGATCCCATGCCGCTGGTGAGGGTAACGATAAGCTTGCGCTCGCTGCGTGCCACATGCTCGACAAACGCCTCCGATACCCGCATGGGTCCCATAGTGTTGACTTCGAGCACCCCCGCCCAGGCGTCGTAGTCGATGTTTCCGATCGTCTGGCCGTGCGGTCCGATAATGCCGGAGTTGTTGAGTAGGAGGTCGATAGCTTGCCCTTCGAGTTCTGCTGCCGCCGCCTTGACGCTCCCGGGGTCTGTGACATCGATTGCTAGGATCTGCAGTCTCCCGCCGCTGTCCTCCGCCAGTTGGCGTAGCTCCGAAGCGGAAGCTGGATCGCGACAAGCCGCGTAGACCTGCCAGCCATCAGCCAGGTACTGTCGGGCGAACTCTAACCCGAGCCCGCGATTGGCACCGGTAATCAAGACGCTGGGCATCGCGTTCTCCATTCAGCGGCCTTTGGCTCCGATTCGATCGACGGCCAAAGCCTTGGATCCTGTGACGTAAACACGTTTGGGTTTGCTACTAATGGCACAACCACAGTCCGTGAGCATTACCGTCGACGTGCGGCAAGTTTCCGGCCTGTTGCAGGTGCCAAGCCGGGCGCGCGCTTGCTACGTGCTGGCGCATGGTGCGGGCGCCGGCATGTCGCACCCGTTTATGGTCGCCGTCGCGGACGGAATCGCCGAGCGTGGGATCGCGACGCTGCGTTATCAGTTTCCCTACATGGAGCAGGGCTCCAAGCGGCCAGATACGCCCAAACTTGCCCAAGCGACCGTTCGCGCTGCAGTCACTCAAGCATCCCATCTGGTTCCAAAACTTGGCCTCGTCGCAGGAGGCAAATCGTTTGGCGGCCGCATGACATCGCAGGCACAGGCCGAAGCCCCACTACCCCGGGTCCGGGGCCTCGCATTCCTCGGATTCCCGCTACATGCCGCCGGGCGGCCGTCGGACGAACGGGCAAAATATCTATTTGAGGTGGAGATTCCGATGCTGTTCTTGCAGGGGACGCGTGATGCGCTTGCGGACATGCATCTCATGGAGAAGCTAGCGCAAGATCTCGGCTCGCGTGCAACCCTCAAGCTGATTTCCGACGCCGATCATTCCTTCCACGTGCCCGCGCGCAGCGGACGCAAAGATACGGAGGTCCGAGCGGAAGTACTGGATGCGTTAGCGGCTTGGATCGAAACCGTGGTCTAGAGTGTCTCAAGATGCATATCGAGCGCCCGTCGGAAACCCACGCGCGGATCGTTCCCCTTTCGATGGGAGGAGGAACATTGTCTGGAATCTCAACGGCAAATGATGCGAAAGGAAGCGAAAGGATAAGCAATGGCCAAGAACACGATTTGCCTATGGTACGACAAGGACGCCGAGGCTGCTGCCCGCTTCTACGCCGAGACCTTTCCCGATAGCGCGGTGGGTGCCGTCCACCGTGCACCCAGTGACTACCCCTCCGGCAAGGAGGGCGACGTGCTGACGGTGGAATTCACGGTCCTCGGCATACCCTGTCTCGGCCTCAACGGCGGTCCCGTGTTCAAGCATAACGAAGCCTTCTCGTTCCAGATCGCCACTGACGATCAGCAAGAGACCGACCGCTACTGGAACGCCATCGTCGGCAATGGCGGCCAGGAGAGCCAGTGCGGCTGGTGCAAAGACAAGTGGGGAGTCTCCTGGCAAATCACGCCGCGCGTGCTTACCGAGGCGCTGGCGGCCGGCGGCGACGAAGCAAAGCGCGCGTTTGATGCGATGATGGGCATGAAGAAGATCGACATCGCCGCGATCAAGGCGCGGCGCGGCTGACGTTCCACCACAAGAACTTCCACGGATTGCCGTGCCTTCGCGGCACAACTGAGCCGTGTCTGCTTTGGCACTTAGCAGACAAT
>CAVZLT010000022.1:0-16824 GCA_963776235.1 uncultured Alphaproteobacteria bacterium | reverse complement strand
TTTCGGTCGGGCAATAGGCCCAGCCGATGCGCAGCGAGGCGAGCCCGTAGATCTTGGAGAAGGTGCGCGTCATCACCGTATTGTGCGTGGTGGCGACCAGCTCGATGCCGGCCTCGTAGTCGTTCTTGCGCACATATTCGGCGTAAGCCGCGTCGAGCACGAGCAGCACATCGTCGGGGAGGCCGGCGCGCAGCCGCTTCACCTCGTCGAAGGCGAGATAGGTGCCCGTGGGGTTGTTCGGGTTGGCGATGAACACCACGCGCGTTCGCTCGCTCACGCAAGCGAGGATGGCGTCGACATCGCTGGTGAGGTCGGTCTCGGGCGCGACGACCGGCGTCGCGCCGCGTCCCAGGATGGCGATCTTGTAGACCAGGAAGCCGTGGCGGCTATAGATCGCCTCGTCGCCCGGCCCGAGATAGGCGCTGGCAATAAGATTGAGCAGCTCATCGGAGCCGGAGCCGCAGACGATGCGCGCGGGATCGAGCCCGTACAGCTTGGCGATCGCCTCGCGCAAGGGACGCGCCGAGCCGTCCGGGTAGCGCGACAGCGATTGGGCGCAAGCGAGGTATGCCTCGACCGCTTTGGGAGAGGGCCCGAACGGCGTCTCGTTGGAGGAGAGCTTGATCACCGGGTGCGCGCCAGCGAGCGCGCTCGTGCCGGGCACGTAAGGCGCGATGTCGAGAACGCCTGGACGCGGGCTCAAGCCCCGCTTGGCGGCGGCCATCCGGTTTTGCTCCTCGGAAGCGGGCTAGCGAAGCGCCTCTCATAGGGCCAATCCTCTTGCCAAGGCAAAGAAAAGATTGACTTTCAACGGTAAGCTCCTAGCTAACGCCGAATTGTGGAATTTGGAGTTAAGGTGCCGTTCGAGGCCCTTTGCGAGTGGGATAGATGAGCGAGACGCCGACGGCGCAAGCCTTCACCGATCATTCCTTGCGGCTGGCGCAGATCGCCAACCCGCAAAGCGAGATCGTGCATTTTCCGGCGCACGAGCCGCTCAAGCTCGACTGTGGCGTCGAGCTCGCGCCGTTCTCAATCGCCTACCAGACCTACGGCGTGCTCAATGCGGCGAAATCGAATGTCGTGCTGGTCTGCCACGCGCTGACCGGCGACCAGCATGTCGCCAATATCCATCCCGTCACCGGCAAGCCCGGCTGGTGGGACACCATGGTCGGCCCGGGCAAGCCGATCGACACCAACCGCTATTTCGTGCTCTGCGCCAATGTGATCGGCGGCTGCATGGGCTCGACCGGGCCGAGCTCGAACAATCCGGCCACGGGTCGCGCCTATGGGCTCGACTTTCCCGTCATCACCGTGCGCGACATGGTGCGCGCGCAGGCGCGGCTGCTCGATCATCTCGGCATCGCCGACGTGCTGTCGGTGCTCGGCGGCTCGATGGGCGGCATGCAGGTGCTGGAATGGGCCGCGACCTACAAGGATCGCGTGTTCTCCGCCGTGCCGATTGCTTGCGCCGCGCGCCACTCCTCGCAGAACATCGCCTTCCATGAGGTCGGCCGCCAGGCGGTGATGGCCGATCCCGAATGGTGTCAGGGCCGCTATCTCGACGAGGGCCGGTCCCCGCGCAAGGGCCTCGCCGTCGCGCGCATGGCCGCGCATATCACCTACATGTCGGACGACGCGCTGCATACGAAGTTCGGCCGCAATCTCCAGGATCGGGAGAAGGTCACGTTCGGCTTCGACGCCGACTTCCAGGTGGAGAGCTATCTGCGCCATCAAGGGCTTGAGCTTTGTCGATCGCTTCGACGCCAACTCTTATCTCTACATCACGCGGGCGATGGACTATTTCGACCTCGCCGCCGATCATGGCGGGGTGCTGGCCCATGCCTTCGCCGGCACCAAGACGCGCTTCTGCCTCGTCTCCTTCACCAGCGATTGGCTGTTCCCCACCGAGGAAAGCCGCGAGATCGTGCATGCGCTGAACGCGGTCGCCGCCGATGTCAGCTTCGTCGAGCTCAAGACCGCCAGCGGCCACGACTCCTTTTTGTTGCATGAGCCGGAGCTGTTCGACACGATCCGCGGCTTCTTGAGCGCCGCGGCGCTGAAGCGCGGTGTCGCGGGGCCTGAAGGATGGCTGCCATGAACGTCAACCTGCCGCCGCATCTGCTTCGCGCGGGCGAAACGAGCCGCGTCGACCTGTTGCTCATCGCCGAGATGGTGAAGCCGGGCGCGCGCGTGCTCGATATCGGCTGCGGCGACGGCACGCTGCTCAGGCTGTTGGCGGAGAAGCGCGACGTGGAGGGGCGTGGCATCGAGCTCAGCCAGGCGGGGGTGAATTCCTGCGTGGCGCAAGGGCTGTCGGTGATCCAGGGCGACGCCGATACCGACCTCGTGCATTATCCGGACCTCGCCTTCGACTACGCCATCCTGTCGCAGACCATCCAGGCGACCTATTCGCCGCGGCATGTGCTCGAGCAGCTGTTGCGCATCGGCAAGCGCGCCATCGTGTCGTTTCCGAATTTCGGGCATTGGCGCGTGCGCGCCGGGCTGATGTTCGGCGGCAAGATGCCGAAGACCGACAATCTGCCCGAGCGCTGGTACGACACGCCGAACATCCATCTCTGCACGATCAAGGATTTCCTCGGCCTGTGCGAGGATATCGGCGCCAAGGTGGAGCGCGCCGTGGCGCTCAACGCCTCGGGCTCGAAGCTTGGCCTCTCAATGCCGCTGTTCGCGCAGAATCTGTTCGGCGAGCAGGCGGTGTTCCTGCTGTCGCGCTAGCAGCCGCAAGGGCGCTCATGGTTCGAGAGGCCCCGCGCGGCGTGACGCCCGCCGGGACCGGGACGATGCGGCGGTGCTTGACTTTGCGCAGCTCGCGCAGCGGCACGGCGGCATAGACCTGCTTGGTCGCCTCGACCAGGATCACGCCGGAGAAGGTCGGCCACAGCACAAGCCCCAGCCGCTCCCAGAACATCGGCCATTTCAGCAGGATGCGCCAGTTGAAGGGCGGCATGTACAGCGCGTATTCCCATTCCTCCGGCGAGAACATCGCCTCCTTCAAGAGCTTGGTGAGCTGGCGGCGGCTGAACGGGCTGCCATAGCCGAACGGCGTGGTGTCGACGCGCGCCCACAGCCCGCGGCGATTGGGCACGACGATCAGGAGCCGGCCGTTCGGCTTCAGCACCCGCCACATCTCGCGCAGCAGGGCGCGGGATTTCTCCGACCATTCCAGCATATGGACGAGCAGCAGCCGGTCGGCGGCTTCGTCGTCGAGCGGGAGTTCGGTCTCATCGACCAGCACGCTGGACGCGAGACCCTGCTCGGGCCAGGCAATGGCGCCGAGCTCGACCGGCATCAGCGCACCGCAGGGCCGCGCCTCGGCCTTGAACAAGGCAAGGTAAGGCGCGGCAAAGCCGAGACCGAACATGCTCATGTCTTTGAGCTCGCCGAACCGCGCCCTGATGCGCGCGCCAAGCAGCCGGCGCACCACAACGCCCAACGGGCAGGCGTAAAAATCCTTGAGATCGATGGCGTCGAGATGCATGGACCGATCCTGACGCGACTAGCGTTTAGAGTTCGTTCTCGACTTCATGCGCTCGCATTTCAATCCCTATCGTGGAGATGCTAGGTTGCGCGCCGTTAGGGAGCGAATAACCAAAGAGTAGATCATGGCGAAACTCGAAGTTCACCAATTCCCGACGCGCAGCGACAATTACGGCGTCCTGCTGCACGATCCGGCAACCGAGGCCACCGCCGCGATCGATGCGCCCGACGCGGAGGAGCTGCTCGCCGCGCTGCATGAGAAGGGCTGGACGCTCACGCATATCCTCACCACGCATCATCATCACGACCACACCGCGGGCAACGCCATCGTCAAGCGCATGACCGGCTGCAGCATTGTCGGCCCCGCCAAGGAGGCGGGCTCGATCCCCGGCATCGACATCGAGGTGAAGGACGGCGACAGCGTCGACATCGGCGGCGTGAAGGGGAGGGTGATCGAGACGCCCGGGCATACCAAGGGCCATGTCAGCTATTATTTCCCGGAGAGCGGCATCGTCTGCGTCGGCGACACGCTGTTCTCGGTCGGTTGCGGCAAGCTGCTCGAGGGCGACGCCAAGATGATGTGGTCCTCGCTCAAGAAGCTGATGGCGCTGCCGCCCGCGACCGCGCTCTATTGCGGCCACGAATATACCAACAATAATTGCCGCTTCGCGCTGACCGTGGAGCCCGAGAACGAGGCGCTGCGCGCGCGCGCCGCGGAAGCGGCCGCGCTGGCGGAAGAGGGCGAGCCGGCGCTGCCCACCACCATCGCCCAGGAGCTTGCCACCAATCCGTTCCTGCGCCCGTCGAGCCCCGATATTCAGAAGCGGCTCGGCATGGAGGGCAGGGAGCTGCACGAGATCTTCGGCGAGATCCGCAAGCGCAAGGATAGATTTTAGGAGCGATCGACTCCCGCTCAGTCGGTCTCGGCGCGTTTGTCGAAGCGGGCCTTCGCGGCCTCGATCTCCGGCAAATGTTCGCGCGCCCAAGTTCCGAGCGCTTCCACCGGCTTCCACAGCGACCGGCCGAGATCGGTCAACTCGTAGTCGACGCGCGGCGGGATCGTGGGAAAGACCGTCCGCGTCACCAATCCGTCCCGCTCGAGCCCGCGCAGCGTCAAGGTGAGCATGCGCTGCGAGATGCCTCCCACCATGCGCTTGATCTCGTTGAAGCGGCGCGGGCCGTCGCCGAGCAAGCTGATGATCACGCCGAGATCATCGTCGCCGAAGGGATCCTGGTCGGCCCCGAGCAGCGCGAGACGGCGCTGCAAGCCGCGTTGCAGGCCGCCACCAGTCTCAACGCGGCTGAGAGATTGACCGCATAGCCGGAAGCTGCGAGACCTCGATGAGCACGCAAGCGGAGGGATAGGGTTTGGACACTCTCAGCAAATATGCACCCCAGGCCTTGGCGGTGCTGCGCATCGTCACCGCCCTGCTCTTCATCGAACACGGCACTGCCAAGCTGTTTGGCTTCCCTGCCGCGATGGGCGGCGCCGCCGGCGAGGGTTTGCCGCCGCTCATGCTGATCGGCGGCATTTTGGAGGCATTCGGCGGCCTCGCCATTCTCGTGGGATTCCTCACGCGTCCCGTGGCCTTCATCTTGGCGGGTGAGATGGCTGTGGCGTATTGGATGATGCACGTGCCGGGCGGCGGCTTCTTCCCCCTGGTGAATAAAGGCGATGCCGCGGTGCTGTTCTGCTTCGTGTTCTTGTATCTGGTGTTCGCCGGTCCCGGAGCGTGGAGCGTCGACGGTCTGCGTGCCTCTCGACTATCGCACTGAACGACCCCATTGAATGCGGGATGACGACAACGAAGACAGCCGAAGAGGTCATCGCCCATCTCGGGCTCAAGCCGCATCCCGAGGGCGGCTATTTCCGCGAAACCTTCCGCGACGAAGGCGCCCACAAAGGCCGCGCGCATTCCACCGCCATTCTCTATCTGCTCAGAGCGGGTGAGGTGTCACGCTGGCACCGCGTCGATGCGGCGGAGCTTTGGCATTGGTATGGCGGCGCGCCGCTCCTGCTCGAAGTGAAGCATGGGGAGACGCGGCACGAATACCGGCTCGGTCCGGATTGGCATGAAGGCGACCATCCGCACGCGGCGGTGCCGGCGCATGCCTGGCAGAGCGCGCGGAGTCTCGGGCCCTGGACGCTGCTCGGCTGCACGGTCGCGCCCGGCTTCGACTTCTCCGGCTTCGAGCTGGCGCCCGAGGACTTCCAGCCCTAATCCATGAACTGGCCGCCATTGATGGTGAGGGTCGAGCCGGTGATCCAGGCCGCCTCGTCGGCGGCGAGGAACACCACGCAGCGCGCGACCTCATCCGCCTCGCCGAGCCGGCCCACGGGGATCTGGCCGACGATTCCCTTCATGACATCCTCGGAGACGCCGGACGAGCAGGTCGGTCTTCACATAGCCCGGCGCGATGGCGTTGACGGTGATGCCCTTGCGCGCGCTTTCCAGCGCCAGCGCGCGGGTGAAGCCGATCACCCCGGCCTTGGCCGAGCAATAATTGGCAAGCCCAAGCTGCCCCTTCTGGCCGTTGATCGAGCTGATATTGATGATGCGGCCGAAGCCCCGCTCGCGCATGCCGTTGATCACCGGGCGCGTCTGATTGAACAGCGAATTGAGATTGGTGCGGATCACCTGCTCCCACTGCTCGTGCGTCATCTTCTGCAGCATGGCGTCGCGCGAGATGCCGGCATTGTTGACCAGCACCTCGACGGGACCCACCTCGTTCTCGACATTGACGATCCCTTGCTCGGCGGCGACGTAATCGCCCACGTCCCATTTGAACACCGGGATCTTGGTCTCCTTCTTGAAGGCGTTGGCCGCGTCGTCGTTGCCGCCGTAATTGGCGGCGACGTTGTAGCCCGCCTGCTTCAGAGCCTTGCAGATCGCAGCGCCAATGCCGCGCGTTCCTCCCGTGACGAGAGCCACTCTTCCCATGCGTTCCTCCCTAAAGAAGCGCTTCTTTGGCGCCTGGTGCGAAATTCAACGTGAGAAATCCCCCGCGAAGACCTCGCGGGGGGATGCAATATGGAACGCGAGCGAGGAGCCGTTACTCCCGCTCGACGCACATGGCGATGCCCATGCCGCCGCCGATGCAGAGCGTGGCGAGGCCCTTCTTGGCATCGCGCTTCTGCATCTCGTGCAGCAAGGTGACGAGCACGCGCGCGCCAGAGGCGCCGATCGGATGACCGATGGCGATGGCGCCGCCATTGACGTTGACCTTGGCGTTATCCCAGCCGACATCCTTGTTGACGGCGATGGCTTGCGCGGCGAACGCCTCGTTGGCCTCGATCAGGTCGAGGTCGCCAGGCTTCCAGCCCGCCTTCTCCAGCGCCTTGCGCGAGGCGGGGATCGGGCCCGAACCCATCAATTTGGGATCGACCCCGGCAGTGGCCCAGGAGGCGATGCGGGCCAGCGGCTTCAGCCCGCGCTTCTTGGCTTCCTTGGCGGTCATCAGCACCACCGCCGCGGCGCCGTCATTAATGCCCGAGGCATTGGCGGCGGTGACCGTGCCTTCCTTGTCGAAGGCAGGCTTCAGCTTTGCCGCATCCTCGACCTTGGCGCCGTCGCGGATATATTCGTCCTCGGCCACCACGGTGTCGCCTTTGCGCGTCTTGACGGTGACGGGCGCGATCTCGTCCTTGAACTTGCCGGCCTTCTTGGCGGCCTCGGCCTTGTTCTGCGAGGCGGTGGCGAATTTATCCTGCTCCTCGCGGGTGATCTGCCATTGGCGGGCGACGTTCTCGGCCGTCACGCCCATATGGTAGCCGTTGAAAATGTCCCACAGCCCGTCCTTGATCATGCAGTCGACCAGCTCCAAGTTGCCCATCTTCTGCCCGTTGCGGAGATGGGCGACATGCGGCGATAGACTCATGCTTTCCTGGCCGCCGGCGACCACGATGTCGGCGGCGCCGGTCGCGATCTGCTGGGCGCCGAGAGCAACGGCCCTGAGGCCGGAGCCGCACACCTGGTTGATGCCGAAGGCGGTCGCATCGATGGGCACGCCGGCGCCCATCGCCGCCTGCCGCGCCGGGTTCATACCCTGACCGGCCGGCAGCACCTGACCCATGATGACTTCATCGACGTCGCCCGGATCGACCTTGGCACGCTCCAGCGCGGCCTTGATGGCGACCTGGCCCAGGGCGTGCGCCGGCAGGCTCGACAGCGAGCCGTTGAAGGAGCCAACCGGCGTCCGCGCCGCGCTGACGATGACAATCTCTTCCTCTTTCATACTTCGCTCCACTTCCCACGGGACCCAAGGTCATAACGTAGTGATTCCTGCAATGGAAGCCTACGGTTGGGACCCTGTTAAGGCTCGCGGCAAAGCCTCTGGTGCTGCGCACAAAGAACGTGCTACTGATTTCGCAGTTGCGGCATAAAGCAACCTTGGGCGGGCGCTCAAGGCGTAGGAGCGATAGACACGTGGCAAGGGACGCCGAACAGGAGAGCCGGCCGGTCATCATCAAGAAATACGCGAACCGCAGGCTCTACAATACCGACACAAGCACCTATGTGACGCTCGAGGACCTGGCCGAAATGGTGCGGGGCGAGCGCGACTTCGTCGTCTACGACGCCAAAACCGGTGAAGACCTCACCCATTCGGTCCTGACACAGATCATTGTCGAGCAGGAAAGCCGGGGGACGAACCTCCTGCCCATCGGTTTCCTGCGGCAGTTGATCCGCTTTTACGGCGACAGCATGCAGAAGCTGGTGCCGAGCTATCTCGAGTTCAGCCTCGATTCGCTCACCCGTCAGCAGGAGCAATATCGCCGCAGATTCGCCCACACCTTCGGCACCGCCGCATTCGAGGCGATGCAGGAGCAGGTACGCAAGAATTTCGCCGCGTTCGAGCGGGCGCTCGGCCTGTTCACACCGTTCACCAAGGCTGACGGTTCGACGGCAATCGGCACGGCCGCGGAAGCACAGGCCGAAAAGGCCGAGGCCAAGCCGGCGGCAAACAGCAAGCCGAACGAGGACGAGATCGCCACGCTGAAGGCCGAGCTTACGGCCATGCAGCAGCGACTTGAGCAGCTCTCCCGCCGCTAAATTTCTTCCGGGTACGGGCGGGCTGCTTTGGCTGAGGCACGTGCTCGACGCGGTTGACGCCAGCCGCGGCCATCCCCGCTGCTTTATCTCCTACGAGACTTTTCTCGACGATTGGCGCGGCGCGGCCGGCCGGGCCGCAGCAGAGCTGGCGATCGAATGGCCGGAGGGCGAGACGCAGCCGTCGGCCGATATCGACAGCTATCTGTCGCGGGATCTGCAGCACCATGCTGCCACCGTTGCCGACCTCGACGGCGACCCGCAAGTCAATGGATGGATCAAGGAGGTCTACCATGCGCTGTTGCATCTCGAGCGCGGCGAGAGCGCCGAGGCGATCGCCAAGCTCGACCGTATCAAGGCCGAGTTCGAGACGCAGACGGCGGTGTTCGGCGACGCCACCTTGCCCGAGCTTGCCCAGCGCGAACGCAGCCTCAACGAAGAGATCGACAAGGCGGTGGAATGGGGCAGCCCCAAGGGGGTCGCGCGGCGCGCTTGGATCCGGGTCAAGCAGGTCATCAAGGACGTCTACGAATCCTTGCCGCTGCCGCCCCTGAAATAATCAGCTCATGTGCCAGCCATGGCTGACGCAGATCGACTGGCCGGTCAGCGCGTTGGTCTCGAATGCGGCAAGGAACAATGCCACCTCCGCGACATCCTCGACCGTGGTGAATTGGTGGTCGACCGTCTCGGCCAGCAGCACCTCCTTGATCACGCGCTCCTCGCTGATGCCGAGCTCGGCGGCCTGCTCGGGGATCTGCTTCTCCACCAGCGGCGTCTTGACGAAGCCCGGGCAGATGACATTCGAGCGCACATTGTGCTTGGCGCCCTCCTTGGCCATTACCCGCGCGAGACCCAAGAGGCCGTGCTTCGCCGCCACATAGGCCGCCTTCAGCGGCGAGGCCTCGTGACTGTGCACCGAACCCATATAGATCAGCGCACCGGAATTCTGCTTGTACATGTGCTTGACGCAGGCCTTGGTGGTGAGAAAGGCGCCGTCGAGATGGATGGCGAGCAGCTTCTTCCAGTCGGCGAAGGGGAAGTCCTCGATCGGGTGCACGATCTGGATGCCGGCATTGGAGACGAGGATATCCACCGTGCCGAACGCCTTGACCGCGCGCGCGACGCCGTCATTGACCTGGTCTTCCTTGGACACGTCCATGCCGACGCCGATGGCCTCCTTGGCGCCGCCAAGCTGCTTGGCGGCCGCGACCGCGCCATCCTCGTTGAGATCGGCGATGACCACGCGGCCGCCCGCCGCGACATAGCGTTTGGCGATTTCATGGCCGATGCCGCTCGCGGCGCCGGTGATGAGGGCAACCTTGCCGTCGAGCTGCATGCGGCGCCTCCTTATGGCTTGAGATAATCGTAAACGACCTTGCCCAGGCCGAGGGTGAGGTCCGCGACAATATGCGTCGCGGAGATGATCTCCCGCACGGGAAGCTCGGCGATCGGCGCCAGGGCATGTGGGTGCAGGTCGAGCGTGGCCGGCCCCGACCAGGCGCCTTTCATGACGATGTCTTCCAGCCGGTAATCGACCAGCTCGAGGATGCGCGGGGTGCCGTCGACATGCGGGATGATCTTGAGCAGGTAGTTCGGCTTTTCCATCCCGGCGCGAACCTGGTTCACGTCGAGCGCCTTGTGCTTGAAGCCCATGGTGCCGGTGGCGATGCGCACCCGCCCATAGTCGAGCGTGCCGAGCAGCGTGTCGCGGTCGACGCAGAGCGTGGGCTGGGCGTATTTCTTGGGAAAGCCCCACAGCTCGCGGCCGCCATAGATCGGCGGCCCGTCATTCAAGAACATGGCGAGCGTGTAATTGCCGTCCTTGCCGTTGAACTTGACCGGGACGACCTGCCCCGATTCCGTGTAATCGCCAAAGCCGGTCGAATCCGGCATGCGGATGAATTCATATTTGACGATCGGCTCGTCGAAAGTAAGCGGCTCGGGGATCACCGCTTCGAGCGCGGCCTTATCGGTGCGGTAGGCGATGATCAGATATTCGCGATCGACAAAGCGATAGGGCCCGGGCGGAAAGGCCGGGCTCGTCAGCGGCATGGCGAAGGCGCGTTTGCGCACGTCGGCGATCTTCATAGGCTGCGTTCCTTCATGTCGGCCTCGATGTCGCGGGTGAGATCGAGGACGGTCACGCCTTCCTCCGGCGGCTCGCGGTTCTTCCAGGCGGGGTGGTTAAGCGTGTGCTCCACGTCGGCGCGTCCCGCGGCCCAATGTTCCTCCATGGTATAGCGGGAGAACTCGTAATCGTTCGATTGCGTCCAATAGGCCGCGCGCCGGTGAATGAGCTGCACGATGGTGATGGCTGCGTCGCAAGCCAGGCTGTCGAGCAGCCGCCAATGCGGGTTGTCGCCGAGCTCGGCGGGCACATTCGGCCGCAAATGCTTGATGGCCCGCCGCATGGCTTGCATCTCGCAGAAGATGTCGGTGTTGAGCCGGGTGCGGCTCGAATAGCGGATCTCCTTCTCGCGCTGGCCGACATCGAACAGGGTCTCCGGCAGGTCGCCGCGCGCGCTGAACAGATCGACCTGAAACACCACCGTGTCGTGACGCGGGCCGCTCCGCTCGAGCACGTGTTGCAGCGGCGTGTTGGAGACGAGGCCGCCGTCCCAATAGGGTTTGTCGCCGATCACGATGGGCGGGAGGCCAGGGGGCAGGGCGCCGCTCGCCATGATGTGCTCGGGGCCTACCGTCTGCGAGGTGGTGTCGAAATATTGCATGTTGCCGGTGAGCACCTCGACGGCGCCGACGCTCAGGCGCACCGCGCCGGAGTTGAGCAGATCGAAATCGACCAGCTCGTTCAGCGTGGCGTAGAGCGGAGCGGAATCGTAGACGCTGATCGCTTCAGGCGTGCCGGGCGGCATGAGAACCGCGGGCGGCACGCGCGGCTCGAAGAAGCCGGGCACGCCCCATAAAGCCGCCATCGCCGCGCTGGTCTCGTTGAACACTTTGCGCGAATTGTCGTCGTTGGCGAGGGGCCAGGCGGTGAGGCGGCTGGACACCTCTTCCCAGAACGCGCGCAGTCGCTCGCCGCGGCGCTCGGGCGGATTGCCGGCGATGATGGCCGAGTTGACGGCGCCGATAGAGATGCCGGCAACCCAGCTCGGCATGTAGCCGGCTTCGGCCAGCGCGGTATACGCGCCGGCCTGATAAGCGCCGAGCGCTCCGCCGCCCTGCAGCACGAAAACCGTTTGTTCCTCGAAAGTGGCCACGCGTCAGGATCTGCCGTTCAGCGAGGAAAGCACGCCTTGAGGCAACTATGCCGGGCCTGCTTCCGTTATCCAAGGCGGATTCATCTACGCCGTCGCAGCCTGGCGGTTAAGGATGACAACATGTCACCGTGACTGTACGGCGCGATCTTTCACGCGCTCATCGCGGCGTATCGCCGCCGTTGAGCCGGACACGTCCGCCACCTAAATGTGCGGGTGGCGGGCAAGAGGAGCAGCATCGTCATGGCGCAAGCGAACGCAGCGAAGTCCGGCAGCTTCAAGGTCGGCGGCGATATCAAGATCAATCGCCTCGGCTTCGGCGCCATGCGCATCACCGGCGCGGGCATTTGGGGCCCTCCGGCCGACCGCGCGGAAGCGCTGCGCACGCTCAAGCGCCTGCCCGATCTCGGCATCGACTTTGTCGACACGGCCGACTCCTACGGGCCCGACGTGTCGGAGCTGCTGATCCACGAGGCGCTGCATCCCTATAAAGGCATGCTGATCGCCACCAAGGCCGGTTTCAGGCGTTCCGGACCCGGCAAATGGGAGATGGACGGGCGCCCGGAATATCTGCGCCAGCAGGCGATCAAGAGCTGCAAGCAACTGGGCGTCGAGCAGATCGGGCTCTGGCAGCTGCACCGCATCGACCCCAAGGTGCCGCGCGCGGAGCAATTCGCCGCCATCAGATCGCTGCTCGATGACGGCATCATCCGCCATGCGGGCCTGAGCGAGGTTTCGGTCGCCGACATCGAAGCGGCGTCGAAGGTGTTCCCGGTGGCGAGCGTGCAGAACCGCTACAATCTCGTCGACCGCGGCAGCGAGGACGTGCTCGAACATTGCGAGGCGAACGGCATCGGCTTCATCCCGTGGTTCCCGCTCGCCGCCGGCAATCTCGCCAAGCCCGGATCGCTGCTCGACGGCATCGCCAAGCGCCACAAGGCGGCGCCGGGCCAGATCGCGCTTGCCTGGGTGTTGCGGCGAAGCAAGGTGATGCTGCCGATTCCGGGCACCTCGAAGGTCGCCCATCTCGAGGAGAACGTCGCGGCGGTGAATATCGTGCTGTCGGACGAGGAGTTCAGCGCGCTCGATCGCGAGGGCAGGCTGGCAGCCGCGAGCTAGGGCGCGGCGAGGGCTAAGAGGACTTGCGTTCGTAGGGTGGGGGCGTGGCCCGGGCCGGATCGGCGCCCGCCACGGCATAAGCTTTTGCCGTTGTCTCATTCAGCGCCGCCTCGATGCGCTTGCGATAGAGCTCGAGTTCCTCGCGCCCGGCTCCCTCCGGCACGTAAATCGGATCGCCCATGACGATGCCGAGCCTCGAGAAGGGAAGATTGATGGTCATGCGGCTCCAGGAATTGATCGCGCGATAGCGGGAGGTGGCGACGGCAAATGGGACGACGGGCCTGCCGGAAAGGCTTGCGATCGTCACGATACCAAGGCCGCATTTGCGTGCCGGGCCTGGAGGCACGTCGGCGGTCATGGCAACGCTGAAGTTTTCTCTCAGCGAGGCGACGGCCCCGTGCGCCGCCTCGGCGCCGCCGCGGTCGCGGCGCCGACCGGCCGCTCCGGCGCCGCGAATGAGGCCCAGGCCAGACCGGCGAAGAACGCGGGCAAGAGCTTCGGCGTCTTCGTGCCGTGCCACCATGGCGCGTCCAGGGATCTCCGGCGGATAGATTCCCGCCAGGAGGAAAAACTGGCCGTGCCACAGAGCGATGATCGAGGGATGGAGCTGTTTTGCTCGCTCGACATAGTTGGGAGGGTCGGCGATGACCGTCGAAGTGTTGATGACGAAACGGATGAAGTTGGCGCCAATCGGACTGACGATGATCTGCACAGGCCGCCGGAAGCGGAGCGTCTGTCGCTTGACCCACGGGTTCTTCCAAAACGACGCCAACTCTTGCCCCCTTTCGCTCGGATCAGAGCAGCATAATACGCGAAGCTGCCAGCATGGCTCGAAGCGACTCGATAGCGCTATAACGCGGCAAGCGCGGCAACGCCACCGAAGATCAACACGATGCCGCCGAGCTGGGCGGGCGCGAGCGGCTCTTTCAAGAACGCTCGCGCCAGCATGACGGTGATCGCGCCGAAGGCGGAAGACACCACCGTGGTGAATTCAGGCGAGGGCAGATTGCCGGCGGCGGTGAGTGCGGCGAGGGCGGCGACATCGAGACATCCCATGAGCGCGAGCAAGGGCAGCCAACGCACCGGCAGCTTCGCGCCGGGCGAGCGCCACAAATAGATCAGGCCGATGGCGATCAGACCGAAAATCCTTGCCAGCCACACGGTCGGCACATCGCCGAAGACCGGAACCGCCGCTTGGCCGGCGGTGATGGCGATCGCAAAGCAGAGCCCGGAGAGACCAGCGAGACCGATCACGCGTCGCATCTCGCCCTCGGCAAGCTCGCCCGAGTGCTCGTAGCGACCGCCGCTGCGTGAAATGATCACAGCGCCCACCATGACGCAGGCGACCGCGAGCCATTGCGCGGCGCTCGGGCGCGCGCCTTGAGTCAGGGCGAAGAGCATGGCGAGCGCGGGATAGGAGCCGACGATCGGCGCGACGATGGTCATCGGCCCAAGCGCGAATGCCGCGAACAGCGCCAGCGTGGCGAGCGCGAAGAAGATCCCGGCGACGGCCACCAGCCAAAGCTTCGGCCAGACAATCGTGACGCCGCCGCCGCCGACGGCGACCCAGGCGCTGAGCAGGACGAGGCCGAAGAAAGTGACGGCAAGAACCGTTGGTATCGGGCCTATGGCGCGCGAGGGGAAGCGCGACAGGAAATCGTAGACGCCCCAGGAGAGCGCGGCCACAAGGCCGAGGATCACTGAGCTCATTGGCTCGGACGCGCTAAGGGCTGTTCGCCTTGACCAGGTCTTCGCGGGCTTTTTCCAGATGCTCGGTGATCAGGGCATAGGCGCCTTGCGCGTCGCGCTCGTTGAGCGCGTTGAAAATATCGCGATGCTGCCGGTTATAGGCGGCGACCACCTCGGGCGTCAGGATCTTCTCCTTCATCGCGTCCCATTGCGCATGCAGCCGCACATGATTGATCTGCCGGTAGACATTGATGAGCAGCGGGTTGCCCGAGGCATGCGCGATCAAGAGATGGAACTCGCCGTCCCATTTGGAGAAGTCGTCCTTGTCGCTGAGCGACTCCTCGGCATGCTTCAGCACAAGCTCCATGTCGTCGAGATTGCGGCGCGTGGCATGCAGCACCGCGAGCCGCGTGGTGAAGGGCTCGACGGCGAGCCGCGCCTCGATCAGCTGAATGGGGCTCACCTGATCGGCAAGGTCGTGCGTCTTGCGGTTGGCGGTGGTCGTTGCGCCGACAAAGGTGCCGCTGCCAAGCCGGCGCGACACGAGGCCCGCCTTCTCGAGTTGATCGAGGGCGCGGCGCACGGTGCTGCGCGCGGCCTGAAACGTGGCGGCCAGTTCCCGCTCCGGCGGCAACCTGTCGCCTTCGCCATAGGCGCCGGTCTCGATGGCGCGCTGGAGATAGGCGGAGATCGCGCGCGGTCCCCTGCCGGACTTCGACAGTCCGACCAAGATGGGCTCAGCTTCCCGGCTCCGATGCTCGGACACGATGCTGCCCTCCTCTGTAAGTTGGGACCGCTTTGGGCCCCGCAAACAGAAATTGGTTTACAACAGATAGTCCCCCTGCACTAATATAAATGCGCACGGGCTCCAGACGCGACTGTGCCCTATTTCTTCGATTGGGTCCACAGATAGGGACCAAAGCCGGACCAATTTTGGGGTGACCGGGAGGCCAGCATGACGGTTCCGCAGGCTACCAAATACGCCATCATCGGTGCCGGGATACACGGCCTGAGCACGGCCTTTCATCTCGCGCAGATGCTGAAAGCGACCGGCAAGGGCTCGGGCGCCGACATTCTGGTGGTGGACAAGACCGCGATCGCGGCCGGCGCGTCGGGTATCGCCTGCGGCGTCGTGCGCAACAATTATTTCCAGCCCGCCATGCGCGAGTTGATGGCCCACTCGGTCGATGTGTGGGAGAGCGACGCCAAGACCTACTCCTATCATCCGGTGGGCTATATGCAGATCAGCCCGGAATGCATGCGCGAGGACGTCGGCTCGATCTACGAGCAGCAAAAGGCGATCGGCTACGAGTCGGTGTTCATCGAGGGCGCGGGCGCGTCAGCCAAATATATGAAAGGCCTGTTCGACGACTGGCAGGCGCAAGGCATTACCTCGGTGCTGCACGAGAAACGCGGCGGCTATGCCAACAACAAGGCCAGCATGAACGGTCTCGCCGCCAAGGCCGAGGCCGAGGGCGTGCGCATCCTGTCGGGCGTCGAGGTGAAGAGCTTCGAGTTCGGCTCGAACTCGGGCGCGGTGACGGCGCTCAATACCAATCAAGGGCGGATCGCCTGCGAGACGGTGGTGGTCGGCGTCGGTCCCTGGGTCAACAAGATCTGGAACATGCTCGAACTGCCGAAAGCCATCACCGTCAAGGTCAACGGCAAGGTTCGCACCGACGTGCCGATGTGGAAGTTCTGGTGCCTCGAGGAAGGCACGCTCGGCGTCGATCCGGAGATGCACCGGACGAATGACGGGCGCTTTCCCCCCGTGCTGCATGTCGATACCGACGCGCCGCTCTATTCGGACCGCGACGGCAAGCTGATCACCGACAGGCTGTGGGGCATCTATTACAAGCCCGATTTCAGCTTCGGCGGCGTCCAGGGCGGCGCCTCGCCCTACAAGGTCGACCAGGACCCCGACCAGGTGGCGATCGATCCGTATGGTCCGGACTCGCCGGAATTCGTGGTCGGCGAGGATTTCATCGAGATGTGGTGCTCGGCGCTGGCGCATTGCCAAAAGCGCTTCGAGGGCCAGATGCCGCACTACAAACGGGAAGAGAATTCAGGCGGGCTCGGCTGCTTCACGCCGGACAATTTCCCGGTCTTCGACGTGTTCCGCGAGAATGTCTATGTCATTGCCGACTCCAATCACGGCTATAAAATGATCGGCGTGGGCAAGCTCGTGGCGCAGGAGCTGGTGGGCGAGAAGAGTAAGCTGCTGGAGCCGTTCCGCTTCGCGCGGTTCGCCA
>CAVZLT010000021.1:0-51998 GCA_963776235.1 uncultured Alphaproteobacteria bacterium | reverse complement strand
AGGCAAGCCCTTAGGACGTAGGGGATGACATGGTGGCTGGGGTGGGTCGCTCGACTAGCTCCTGATCGCCCGCCTACGAAGGCTATCAGAGTGAACAGGCGGAGCGACTACATGAGGGAGCATCCGTGTCGAGAGATTTACCTCGACAGGTTCAGTCGGGGTTATACACGTGGGCTCCTCATGCGGACAGCCGGGTGACGAGAACAACAATATTGCTGCGAACAAGTGGCTCATGGTCGCATTCCCCCGCTGCTGTGCTGACCACGAATACTAAACTGTGTCTGTAGGGATTGAGTGGAACCGATATCCAAAAAGTCCGGCGAAAGCGCAATAAGTTGTGGATGGAACACGAGGCGTTGAAACGGAGTTCTCCTAGCACCCCCACCAACGTAAGGAGTAACACCATGAAAATACTCGTATCAACATTCGCCTTAGCCTTGGCCCTCGCCTTCACTGGCCCTGCCTTCGCCGGGGACGTCACACAGGCGAAGAACGCCGCGGATTGCGAGAAGGCTGGTGGCATGTGGGATGCTCAAACCTACAAGTGCGCGCCGAAGCAACAGTAACTTTGCGGATGAAGCCACGGGGGCGCTCGCTCGGCGGGCGCCCTTTCGTATTTGCGCGGAAAGGAACTACCCAATGAAAAATACTGCACTAGCACTCGCGCTGGTCCTGGCGAGCTCAAGCCTCGCCGTTGGGCTGGCCTCCACCGACGCTAACGCCGGTGGTCGCAAAATCTGCAAGCAGGCGCTGCTGACACACCACATGGCAGGAAAGCACCGTGACCTGATGAAGCAGTGCAAAGCAGAATACAAAGCTCACAAGAAAGCCGCATAAATTAGTGGCCGAAAGAATGTTGGTTGCAGCAATTCGACGCCGGCTTTGGTCGCCGTCTTTTCAAGACTTAACGGCCGGGAACCCATTGCGGTCCTATGCTGTTTGCGCATCAGCCCCTAACTTGGGAGGAACGACTATGCAGAGAAGTCTCACCCCTTTCCTTGCGGGATGTGTCGCCGCGCTCCTCTTTGCAGCGCCTACACCGGCCTTAGCGATATCTGCTGTTGCACCCGCCATAACAAGCACCGGTATCGTTCAGGAGACAGGGTATCGGCACTATAGGGGGTACCGGAATTACGGCTATCGGAATTACGGCTATCGGAACTACGGATACGGCTACCGCCGCTACGGCTACGGGTACGGCTATCGGCCCTATGGCTATTATGGCGGCTATCGGCCTTACGGCTATTATGGGGGTTATGGCTATCCCTATTGGCGCCCGGGTATCAGCCTCTGGTTCGGTTTCTAACGAGCCGCCGGAACTGGGTCGCTCTCAGCCCGCGGCCTTATCCCGCTTACTCAAGGCTTGGTGAAGGAGGCTGCCTAGGGTCCTTAGTTGAGGACCCACGGTTTCCTCATATTTCGTCAGCCGTCCATCCACAGCATCGATGCGCTCTTCAAGAGCAGCAAGCCGCTCATTGAGCTGCTGGCGCGCGCGGTGTGCAGTTGTTCCCGCAAGGATGTAACGCAGACCTTCGCCTATAACCCAGATGAGGACTGCCCCCACCACTGATATGGCGAGAACGGCGATAGGGTTTTGACCAGCCTTAGATGAGGGATCGGCAAGGAAGAAAACCGTGGCTCCCAGAGCGAGGACAAGGACGGCAACGAGGCAGGCCAATACGTAGACCACCTTGCCAACTCTTGGCGCCACAGGCGAGCCCCTCTCGCGACTGCGAAATGCAGCCCCGGCGCCCAGCCCATTGCCTCGGCGGCCGATGACGCCGGAGCCTGACCAGCCCTGAAACTTCGTCCCAGCGCCGGTGTCCCTCTTGAGTGGGACCGTGACTGTTCAAAACGGCAGTGTTAGGGCGGCTCGGCACTGGTTCCGGGTGGAGGGCGCCGAGCCTAACCAGCCGATGCGAGGCTCGTCGCGCGGTTGGCTGTGCTGCTGAACCATTCGCGCGGGCAAGTGTTCCCACTTGGCGAACTGGGAGACGAAGGCTAACGCCGACACTGCCAAGGTGCTGGAATGGATGAGGCTCGGCGGGTTGCCAGCACCATCGCCAAGCTGCGGACGCTGCTGGGAAAGAACCATCAACGAGGAACTATTGGGTGTCTGTGGTCACAGGCGGCGGGCTGGCGGCCTTCTCGACGGGTGCGGTCGCTTTGTGCACCTCCTTGCGCAGCTCTTCGCCTACTTTCTCTACCTTGGCAGCCAGATTGGGAATGAGCGTTACGCGATAGCTGGCGTTCTGGCAGCGCAACATCCAAACGGCCTCGTTGGCGGCAGAGGCTGCCACATCGCGCTCGAGCGGTCATAGGCAGGGCACGGAACAGTCTTGTCGGCGACGCCGTGATGCTCCAGTTTACGCCGCAGGGTCATTCAGGGGGTTGCCATGTCGATTTGGGGGAAACTCGGGGCCGCGGAGCTTCTGGTCGCGGGGCCGATAGGGGCGTTGCTGGGCAAACGTGCGGCGCTCGACAAGCCCGAAAAGAAGGTGGAGCACGCGGAAAACGACGTGGCCTTCACCGTCGGCGTGATCGCCCTTGCCGCCAAGATGGCTAAGGCGGACGGCGTGGTCACCAAGGACGAGGTCAAGGCGTTCAAAGATGCCTTCAAGGTCTCCGACGCGGAAATGCAACAAGGTGCGCGCGTCTTCAATCTCGCCAAGCAGGATGTCACCGGCTACGAGGACTGCGCCGAACAACTCGTGATCGTCTTCAAGGGCAACCGCAAGCTGCTCGAGGACGTGCTCGAAGGCCTCTTCCACATCGCCAAGGCGGACGCGGCACTGCATCCCCACGAAGAAGAGTTCCTCGGCCAGGTCGCCAATCGCTTCGGCCTTTCCGATAGCGAGTTCGGCGCGATCAAGGCCCGCCACGTCATCGTCTCCAAGCGGGATCCCTACGAGGTTCTCGGCCTCAAGTCTTCGGCCAGTGATGAGGAGCTGAACAACCGCTACCGCGCGGTCCTTGCCGAGAACCGCCCCGACGAGCTGATCGCGCGCGGCGTGCCACCGGAGTTCATCGCCATCGCCATCGAGAAGGTCGCCGCCTTCGACGGGGCCTATAAGGCGATCGCCAAGCAGCGCGGAATTTGGCTCTGAGGGCGTCGCCCACATCGGGTGCCGACGCGAAGGAGCGTGAGCGGCTTAACCAGCTATCAAGGCTGAAGGCCTAGGCTCCGTTCACAAGCGGCCCTTCTCCTCCATCCTACTAAGTTGGGCCGTTGGCACACTTTGGGCGCTCGTTTTGGTGAGCGCCCTTTTTCTGAGTGGGGGACGAACATCGGCGTTTGTGGCGGGTGGGCCGCCTAAAAGCCCCCACGCATCTCTCGCGGTAAGACCGTCCCGCCAGGCGACCCCTTGACTGGGTCCGGCACTAGCGGGGGGAAAGCCTTCCCAGGCAAACACAAAATAGAGCGAAAGGCTGACTGTGGATCAAGAGGTCGGTGATTCGAATTCACCCGGCGGTACCAGCCTTATCGTTGGAGAGGTCGCGACCGCCGCGAGGCCTCCCCGGTGCGGCGCACGCGCGGCTTCGGGCGCGCCTTCCATCTGCCGCCCTCATTTTTAGTTACAGCGTGTTCCCGGAGCCACAGCTTTTGCCCGCAGGATCTTGTATGGTGTCCCGGGGTCAAACACGGGGGGATCAACCATGCGCGTTTTGATTGCTTGCGCCATCATCATTTCATCGGTCGTCGGCCTCGCCGGTTGCGTCGGCCACCATGAGAAGGCCGTCGTCAGCGAGCCCTTGAAGCTCGGCTAAATGGCGAGATAACACGCTAGCTTACCCTGCAGTTTTCTCTTAGCCCCGGCGGGTTTGAACCTTGCCGGGGTTTTCTTTGCCAGCGGGTCGCCTTCAGCCGATTCCCGGCTGCGAGCGCGGCCCATCGCGGGATGAGCGCCGGAGAATGTTCCCATCCGCAAGCGCGACCGAAGCGCATATGGACTCTCACACCGCGCGAGGGTTTAATCGCCGCATCACAAAGCGATAGGGTGGAGGGTTGGAGCATGAAGAGAGCGTTATTGGCCGGAGCAGTGGTGGCCGCTGTGTTGCTCTTCGCCGGTCAGCAGGCGAAAGCCGAGTGGTTGTGCGGGGAGAATTGGTGCGTTTGGGTGTCTTACGACGTCGATGAGCCGGCCTATGCGCTGGCTTGGGGCCCGCCGGTCAGGCCCAGCTGCTTCTGGAAGCAGGGCGTCTTCGGCCGGTGGAAGCTGATCTGCCCGTAACTCGCTGGATTGCCCGCCTTTCCGGCGGGCCGTGAGTGGCCTTGATGGAGGGGGCGTCGGTTTCGGCCGGCGCCCTTTTTCAACGGGTTCAGGGGGGCGCTGCCTGTGTTTTCGCTCTCACCTGTGTCCCAAGTGTCACAGCATTCTCGGGCGAAAGCATATAAGGTCTAACCATACAAACGCTGCGAATGGGGGATAAGCCATGCGTGTCTTTATAGCTTGCGCGATCATCGTCTCGGCTGCGCTCAGCCTCGGTGGCTGTGTCGGACATCACGAGAAAGCCGTCGTGTCAGAGCCCTTGAAGCTCGGTTAAGTGACGGGATAACCCGATTACTTGACTCTGCACTATCTATCTCTCCGGCAATGCCAGCCCCGGCCGGGTTCTCCTCGGTCGGGGTTTACTTTGCCCGGATCCGGCGGCCGCGGCCGCGAGGGCGATTAATTTCCGGCATGTACCGCTTCGGAGCCCTCGCCAACGGCTGCTGATTTGATATGCTCATCGCTTGCGAACCTTGAGGGTACGAGATGCAAAAGCCTGACAGGATCGATTTCGCCAAGCTGCTGGGCTTCGAGCTTGTGACCCGGGAGCTCTTGGAAAACTTCGATCTCCAAGAGGAAACCATCGGAGCCAAGCTCGGCGCCAAAGTTGGCGTGAGCATAGAGCCGACCGATTCGGAAAAATAAGGCTCGCGCGGCCCGTCCTTGGCCGTCGCATGCAGGGAAGCCTCACCAAACAGGTTGGCTGTTCCTGCCGCTTACCGACACACATTGATCACAGGCCGCGCCAAGCCATAACCTTGCGCGCGCATGGATCGAGCGGCACTGGACGGTAGGTCGGAGAGGGCAGCCTAGCGATAGGCCCAGGCGGGGGTCGGCCGGTCGACGCCGGGCGCGGGAATCGCGATCATGTTCCCGTAATCGGAGATGAAGGTGGAACTGTCGCTCTTGCCGATATAGGGCAGCGCCAGCGAGCTTCCCCTGGCGTCATTCGAATCGATGGATTCCGGGAACAGCGCGCTGAAGGGCTCGACGGCGTCCGGCACGGTTGCGTTCTGCCCCTGGATGTCGAAGGCGCGCGCAGGCTCGGGTGCGATAACCGCCGCCACGGCGCAAGAAACCAGAATCAGAGCGAGATATTTCATGGCAATCCCCCGAAGCTGCTCTGCGTCAGCCGAAGCAGAACATAGCGAATCTTCGCGGCAAGAGGAAGGGGTGCAAAAGCCGCAACATTGAGAAAATGGCGGGATCGCTCGGCTGCACGGCGCTTTCATCGCCCACTGTTCCGCCTGGGCCACGGCGCTGATACAAGCCTGACTGATGGCCCCGCGCATCCTCTATGTCGTCACCGAGGACTGGTATTTCCTATCGCATCGGCTGCCGATGGCCCGCGCCGCCAAGGCGGCGGGCTACGAGGTGCATGTCGCGGCCCGAATCAAGCATGGCGAGGCCGCCATCGCCAGGGAAGGCTTCGTCCCGCATGCGCTCGATTGGAGCCGGGGCAGCCTCTCGCCGCTCGGCAGTTTCTCGGCGATTCTCGCCCTGCGCCGCCTCATCGGCGAGCTGCAGCCCGACATCCAGCACAACGTTTCGCTGAAGCCGGTGCTGCTCGGCACCACGGCGAGCCTCGGCATGCCCGCCACGGCGGTGGTCAACAGCCTGACGGGGTTGGGCACGCTGTTCATCGGCGAGGCGCGCGTCAGCGGGCTGACGCGCAAGGCCGTGCGTTTTGTCCTCGCCCGCCTGCTGCGGCGGGGGCGGAGTCGCACCGTGGTGCAAAATCCCGACGATCGCGCCTTCGTGCTCGGTCTCGGCGTTCCCCCCGAGACCGTCCTCACCATTCCGGGGTCGGGCGTCGACACCGAGACGCTGACGCCGCTGCCCGAGCCGCCTCCGCCCGTGACCGCGGCCTATGTCGGACGCATGCTCGCCGACAAGGGCGTGCTGACGCTGATCGATGCCTTCTCGCGCGTGACCAAGCGGGGCGTTCCGCTGCAATTGCTGCTTGCCGGCGATTGCGACAAGGAGAATCCGGGGTCGCTCGCGCCGGAGCAACTGCGTGAATTCGCCAGCCTCTACGGCATTCACTGGCTCGGCCATGTCGCCGATATCCGCGAGGTCTGGGCCCGCGCGCATTTCGCCGTGCTGGCCTCGCGCCGCGAAGGGCTGCCGAAGAGCCTGCTCGAGGCGGCCGCTTGCGGCCGGGCGATGGTGGCGACCGATGCGCCGGGCTGCCGCGAGATCGCCATCGCTGGCGAGACCGCGTTGACCGTCCCGGTGGACGACCCCGCGTCCCTGGCCGATGCCATGGCCGAGCTCGCCGGCGATGCGGCGATGCGGCAGAGATTTGCCGCCAACGCGCGGGCCTTGGTGGTGGCGAAATTCTCAGCCGAGGCGATCGGCCGCCAGACCATCGACCTCTACGATCAATTGATGGCGTCCTAGGCTGCCGCGCCATTCTCCGAGCGCATCATGCGCGCGAGACCCTGGCTTGTCGTGACCTCCGGACGCCAGCCCAGCCCGGCGAGCTTCGAGGCATCGATCACGAAGCTCGAGGAGATGCGCTCCCAGTCTGCCTCCCTGCCGAACGACTTCATCAGCCGCATGATGGCGCCGGACGGCACGGTGACCAGGTGCGGCGGGCGCCCAAGGCCTTCGCGCATCGACGCGACGATGTCGGCGACGCTGATCGGCTCGGCATCGGCCACAAGATATGTCTCGTTCTCGGCCGCCGCCGCGGTGAGCGCGAGCGAGACCGCGGACGCCAGATTTTCGAGGGCGAGCAGAGAGCGGCGATTGGTGAGACGGGCGAAGGGCAGCGGCATCGGCGTCTTGGCGAGCGTTGCGAGCGCGGCGATATTGCCTTTGACGCCCTTGCCGTAGACGACGGCGGGGCGGAGCACGGTGAAGGGAACGCCGCTTTGCGCGAGAAGCTTCTCCCCCCGCAACTTGGCCCGCCCGTAGTCGTCGGTGGGCAGCGCCGGATCCTTTTCGGTGATGATGTGCTCGGCCGCTACGCCGACCTGCGCCCTGACCGATGAGATGAACACCAGCCGCTCGACCTTGCCGCGCGCCTGGGCGCCGAGTTCGCCGACGGCCTCACCGTTGATGCGGCTGTAGAGCGCGCCTGGGAGCGAGCCCGGGCCATGCGCGATGCCGGCGAGATGCACCACATGGCTGACGCCGTCCAACAGCCCGGACCAATCGGCCGCTTGCGCCAGATCGGGCATCGCCACCCGCTCCACCCCGGCTATCGCTGGGATCGCCGCCGGATCGCGCGAAGCGGCCCTGACGTCCCAGCCCTCCTTGGCAAGCGCCTTTGCCAGAGACTTGCCGATGAAGCCGGAGGCGCCGGTGATCAGCACGCGTCGCGGCATGACTAGCGTCCGCTGCCAAGGGCATAGAGCGTAAGCGCGGTCGCCGCCGCGCCAAGCCCGACACAGAGGAGATCGACGGCCAGGCCTATCCGCCACCACCGTGACGATTGCGAGCGCGGCGAGCAGAAAGCAGAGCAGGAAAATGCGCGTCGTCACTTGCGGCACGCTCAGGCCGGCGGTCACGCCACGCTGATAGAAATGCGTGCGGTGCGCCGAGAGGATCGGCTCTCTTCGCGGCCAGCGGCGGAACAGGGTGATCGTCGGGTCGGCGAGCGTGTAGAGCGACAGCAGCAGCGCCGCGGCGAGGTTGCTTTGCGCCACGACGATCAGCATGAAGGCGAGGCAAAGCCCGATCGGCAGGCTTCCGGCATCGCCGAGGAAGATCCGCGCCGGGTGCTTGTTGAAGATGGCGAAACCGAGCACGGCGCCGAGCAGCGCGAGCGCCAGCAGCCCGACCGAGGGAGGCACCGCGCCAAGCGCGTAGAGGACAATAATCCCCAGCGTCATCGGCACGACCTGCGCCACCATCATCCAATCGAGGCCGTCGAGGAAATTGACGGCGTTCACCCACCAGACGATGCCCAGCACCAACAGCACATCCTCCGCCCAAGCCGGCATCAGGTTGGGAAACACCCGGAAATTCTCGGGCAGCGCGCCGACCACGACGATGGCAGCGAGGATTTGGCCGAGCAGGCGCGCCCACACGGAGAGCGGGCGCGCGTCGTCGATGGCGCCGAGCAGGGTAAGCCCGGCCGCCGCGACCAGCAGGCCGAGCAGTTTCGGCTCGGCCCCGTGCATCCAGAAGACAAGGCCGAGCGCGCATCCGGCGAACACCGCCGCCATGACGCCAAGTCCGGCGCCTTGCGGCGTGGCGATTTTGTGCGAGGAGCGGTCGTTGGGATGCGCCAGCAGATGGCGCATGAGGATCGGCCGCAAGATCGCGATCAGCAGCGCCGAGAGGCCCGCGCATCCCGCGACCACCATGGCGGCCCAAAGCGCAGACTGAGCTTGCGGCATGCGTGCTAGTGAAGCGTGCGCGAGGCGGGCTGCCATTCGCCCTTGCCCGCGATCGGATGCGCGCCGCCCGCCGGCACATAGCCCTCGACGGTCGTGCGCAGCACGTCCTGCATCTCCACCTCGTCCATCCTGTGGATCGCGTCCTCGAGCCGTTCCAGCACCGCCGCCAGCTCGTCATAGGGCACGATCGGCTCCGAGTTCTTGAAGATGCGCGGATGGCTGGTGCCGGTCGTGTTCTCGCCGATCAACAGCTCCTCATACAGCTTCTCGCCGGGCCGCAAGCCCACATATTCGATGGCGATATCGCCATCGGGATGCTTGTCGTCGCGAATTTCCAGGCCCGAGAGGCGGACCATGGTGCGGGCGAGATCGTCGATCTTCACCGGCGTGCCCATCTCCAGCACGAACACCTCGCCCCCGGTCGCCATGGTGCCGGCCTGGATCACCAGCTGAGCCGCCTCGGGGATCGACATGAAATAGCGGATCACCTCGGGGTCGGTGACCGTCACCGGCCCTCCGTTGCGAATCTGGCTGCGGAACAGCTGCACCACCGAGCCGGACGAATCCAGCACATTGCCGAACCGCACCATGGTGAAGATGGTGCGGGTGCCGCGCTCCTGCGCGAGCGCCTGCAGGATCTGCTCGGCAAGCCGCTTGCTGGCGCCCATGATATTGGTCGGGCGAACCGCCTTGTCGGTCGACACCAGCACGAAACGCTCGACCCCGAGCTCCTTGGCCACGTCGGCGACGACCAGGGTTCCGAACGTATTGTTCTGCAAGCCGGCAAACGGATTCATCTCGACGATCGGCACATGCTTGTAGGCGGCGGCGTGATAGATCACCTCGACCCCAAGCTCCTGAATGGTGCGGGCGATGAGCTTGCGGTCGAGCACCGAGCCGAGCACTCCGGTCACGGCGGTCGGCGTCGACCCGCCGACGTCTTCTTCCTTTTGCAGCCGCCGCTTGAGCTCCTCGATCTCCAGCGAGATCTCGTAGAGCGCGACCTCCGACAGCTCGAACAGCACCAGCGTCTTCGGCCCCAAGCGCAGCAGCTGGCGCGTCAGCTCCGAGCCGATCGAGCCGCCGGCGCCGGTGATCATCACCACCTTGCCCCGCACATTGGCGGTCAGCAGCTCCAGGTTGGGGATGACCGGATCGCGCCCCAGCAAGTCCTCGACGTCGATCGGGCGGAGGTCGCTCACCTGCACATGGCCCGAGGCGATCTCCTCGAGCGCCGGCAGGGTCTTCACCACCACGGGAAAAGCCTCGAGCGCCCGCAACGCGATGCGCCGCTCGCTGCGCAACGCCGACGGCGTGGCGAGCAGCACCTCCTTGACGTTCTCCTCGGCGATCAGCTTGGCGATCTTCTCCGGCCGCGCCACTTTCAGGCCGTGCACGAACTGGCCGGCAAGCGAGGGATTGGAATCGATGAAGGCGACGGGCTTGTAGCCGCCGGCCTCGTTCAGCGCGCGCAACAACTGGATGCCGAGCGTGCCGGCGCCGTAGATGATGACCGGCTTCCGCTCATCGAAGCTCGACGGCTTGTGCTGCGGCGCCGCCGCGAGCAGCGCCGCGCCCGCCCATTGCCGGCTCAAGCGAATGAGGCCGGCGGCGATCAGGCCGTAGATCACCACGGCCGACCGCGGATGGTCCTTGACCCCGCTCATATAGACGAGCAGCGCCCAGAGCAGGGCGGCGATGACCACCGCGGTATAGATGCGGGTGGTGCCTTCGGGCCCGATGAACCGGGTCACCAGCTTGTACAGCCCGCGCATATAGAAGACGGTGACGCCGATGATGGGGGCGGCGATCAGCAGCGCCCATTTGTCCAGGCTCTCGGGCACGTAGAGCCGGCTGAGCCTGAGTGTATAGGCGGCCCACAACGCGATGCTGAGCATCACGATGTCGTTGAAGATCAGGAGTGTCCGCTTGAACCAGCGAGGACGCTCGATCAGCCATACGGCCAGACGCATTGAAGGCCACCCCGTACCGGCCTTGAAATGCCGGCTTTTTCCCGATCTTCGCCCGCGGCGGGTGAGTGCGTTGCACCATAACCGAAGCGTCGGGGGAACGGAAGCGAAGCCGCGCCGGCTCCTCCGGCGCAAAATGCGAAGCCTCGCCCCGCCGCTAGCCGAGAATCAGCACCAGCAGCCGGCGGGGGCCGTGCGCCCCTCTGACGATGGTCTGCTCGATATCGGCCGTCCGCGACGGCCCGCTGATCAGGTTCACGGCGCGGGGCAGCGTCCCCTTGCCGTGGATCGCCCGCAGCCGGTCCCAGGCCTCCTCGTACGAGCCGACGATATCCGCCGCTTCGATCAGAACGGTGTGGGCCTCGGGGAGGAAATTCAGCGTGGTCGGGTTTCCGGGGCCTGACACCAGGAACAAGGTGCCAGTTTCCGCCGCGGCCACCACGGCGCGCGACAATGCGGCCCGGTCGCCCGGCCCCGCCGGTCCGATCGCCCGCTCGATGTCCCAGGCGTCGCGCCAGGGGAGCGCGGCGAGCTTCGCATCCCTCCCCATGCGGATGCGCGGCGGCAAATTGCAGGTGCCGAGATAGGACGCGATCGCCGCCACCGCCTCCTTGCGCGTCGGGACTTGCCGCACGTCGGCGCCTTGCGCGGTGAGCATCTCGGTGAACAGCGCCATGCGCTCCGCGCGGTCGCCCTTGGCGCGCGAGGGAATCGTGCTGCGCGAATGGCGTTCGAGCCGGCGCTCGACCGATGCCTTGCGTGCGCGGTCCAAGCTCGCCACGCCGAGCGAGGCGCGAATGCGTCCCATGACAATGGAACGTGGGTCCTCTGGCGCGCTCATCGAGCATCCTTTCGCATCGACCGTGCATAAAGCTGCTGGAAGGTCTTGCCTTGCGGGGCGGGGAGATCGCGCACCTCGGTCCAGGCCTGCATCAGCGGCAACCGGCTCAATCGTCCGCGCCCGCCCGCGCGCCGCGCGAGATACCGCGCCATCGCCCCGGCAAGCGCATGGTAGAGGCGCGGCCGTTTCGCCGCGAAAGCCCAGAGCTTCAGCATGAGGCGCTCGAAACGGGGCGGGTTGCCGCGGGCATAGTCGCGCTCCCGCCACGCCCGCATCATGTCGGGGAGGGGAATCTCCATCGGGCAGACCGCCTCGCAGCGTCCGCAGAAGCTCGAAGCGTTGGGAAGGTCGCGCGCGTGGTCGATGCCCACGAGCTGCGGCGTCAGCACCGCGCCCATGGGGCCGGGATAGATCGAGCCATAGGCATGGCCGCCGATCGCGCCATAGACCGGGCAATGATTGAGGCAGGCGCCGCAGCGGATACAGCGCAGCATGTCGGCGAACTCGTTGCCGAGCATCTCGCTCCGCCCATTGTCGAGCAGCACGACGTGATAGGCGGTTGGACCGTCTGGATCGCCCTCGCGGCGCGGGCCGGTGAACAAGCTCGTATAGGTGGTGATCTCCTGTCCGGTGGCCGAGCGCGCCAGCAGTCGCAGAATCGTCGAGGCGTCCTCGAGCGTCGGCACCAGCTTCTCGATCGAGGCGATGACGATATGCATGCGCGGCAAGGTCGAGGTGAGGTCGCCGTTGCCCTCGTTGGTGACGATCACCGACGAGCCCGTCTCGGCGATCAAGAGATTGGCGCCGGTGATGCCGACATCGGCGGCGAGGAATTTTTCGCGCAGCAGCGCCCGCGCCTCGGCCACCAGATATTCCGCCCGGTCGAGCCTGCGCTCGCGCGGCAGGCGCGCGTGCTTGCGGCGAAATTCGTGCTCGATCGTCTCTTTGTTGAGATGGATGACCGGCGCGATGATATGGCTCGGCCGCTCGCCTCTGAGCTGCACGATATATTCGCCGAGATCGGTCTCGACCACGTCGATCTTCGCGGCCTGGAGATGCTCGTTGAGCCCGATCTCCTCGCTCACCATCGACTTGCCTTTGGTGACGAGCTTGGCGCCGGCCTGTTCGCAGAGCCTGAGCACGATGGCCCGCGCATCGGCGGCGGCGGGCGCGTAATGCACTTCGCCGCCGCTCTCGATCACCTTGCGCTCATAGGCCTCGAGATAAAGATCGAGATGCGACAGCGTATGGTCCTTGATGGCGCGGGCTTCCTCGCGCAGCGTGTCGAATTCGGGCAGCTTCGCTTTGGCCGCCGCGCGCTTGGAGACGAAACCGCGCTTGACGTTGAGCAGCGCCTTTTGCAGCGATCTGTCGCCGAGGGCCTCAGCAGCGGCCGACCTGAAGTCATGCTTTGCGTTTTCCATCCCCCGGGCCCGCCGCTCATCGCCTCGGGCGGGGCGCGGCGATCGCCGGGTCGTCCGTCATCCCGGCCAAAACCTCCGCCACGTGGCGCGCTTCGACCTCCACCCCTTCGCGCGCGAGCCGGCCGGCGATCTGCATGAGACAGCCGAGGTCGCCCGAAAGCACGGTCGCGGCGCCCGTGCCGGCGATGTCGTGGATCTTGGCATCGAGAATCGCGCCGGAGATTTCCGGGTATTTGACCGAAAAGGCGCCGCCGAAGCCGCAGCAGGCTTCGCTCTCGCCAAGCTCGACCAGGGTCAGGCCGGCGACGCTGCCGAGCAGCCGCCGCGGCGCCTCGCGCACATGCATCTCGCGCAAGGACGAGCAGGAATTGTGATAGGTGACGCTTCCCGGATAGGCCGCATCGACGCGGCCGACCTTGAGCACGCCGGCGAGAAACGACGTGAGCTCGAAGCTCTTGGCGGCAAGCGCGGCGGCGCGATCGGCGAAATCGGGGTCCTCGGCGAGCAGGCGCGGGTAATGCAGCCGCAACATGCCGGCGCATGAACCCGACGGCGCCACCACGTAGTCGAAGCCCTCGAATGTCTCGACCACCTGCCTGGCGATGGCCGCGGCGTCCTTGCGGTCGCCGGAATTGTAGGCTGGCTGGCCGCAACAGGTCTGCGCGCGCGGCACCTCGACCCGCGCCCCGGCATCCTCCAGCAGCTTGATCGCGGCAAAGGCGATGCTTGGCCGGAACAGATCGACCAGGCAGGTGACGAACAGGCCGACCAGCGGGCCTTGCTGCGATGGGGCAGGCGTGGGAGGCATGGGGGCGGCCTTGGCCTTCATCTTGTGGCGGGAGGGTGGAGCCAGGATGTAGCATCGGCGGCGCGACTCAAGAAACGCGAATTCGACGCGGCCTAAGGCGCGCGGGAGGAGAGGGGACAATGCGGGCAGGGGCCCTGGCAATGCTGGCGCTGGCGCTGCCGCCGCTCGTCGCGGCGGAGCCCGCGCTTGCCGAGCCGGTGACGCTGGTCACGCCGCTGGCTTATGGCACGCATCTGCCTGGGTTGGGGGAGCCTGCGGCAAGCCTGGCCAGACTGATCAAGGAGCGCTCCGGCGGCACGCTCCTGCTCGATCTGAAGCAGCCCGGCGACGGCACCAAGCCGCAAGATATCCTCGACACGGTCTCGGCCGGCAAGGTCGATGCCGGTTTCACCACTGCCAGCTATTGGTCTGCCAAGCTCCCCGCCGCTTCGCTGTTCGCGGGCTTCCCCTTCGGCCCTGACGGCCAGGGCTATCTCGATTGGTTCGAGCAGGGAAACGGCCGCAAGCTCTATCAAGAGATGTACGACCATGCGGAGCTGAAGGTGCATGTCATGCCGTGCGGCTTCGGCGGCGCCGAGGCCGGCGGCTGGTTCGCCAAGGAGATCAAGACCTCGGAGGACCTCAAAGGCCTGCGCATGCGTATTTTCGGGCTCGGCGGCAGGGTCATGGCGCGGCTCGGCGCCACCACCGTGCTCGTGCCGGGCGGCGATATCGTTGCCGCGTTCGACAAGGGGCAAATCGATGCCGCCGAACTCTATCCCCCGGCCGCCGATGCGCAATCGGGCCTCAAGGACAAGGTCAAGCTGATCTATGTGCCAGGCTGGCACCAGCCCGAGACGGTGCTGGAGCTGATCGTCAACAAGGATCGCTGGGACGCCCTCACCGACCGGGAGCGCGGCCTGATCGACGGCGCTTGCCTCGCCACGCTCCAGGCGACGCTGAACAGCAGCGCCAAGCTTCAGGCCGACGCGCTTGCGGATTTTGCCAAGGCCGGAGTCCGCATCGAGAATTTTCCGCCAGGCGTGCTCGCGTCCCTGCATCAAGCCTGGGCCGACGTGGCCAAGGACGAAGGCGACCAGGACTATTTCTTCAGGACCGTTCTCGATGACATCGAGAAATTCAGCGCCAAGTCGCAAGCTCCCTCGGCGCCGGCCGCGCCGAACGTCTCGGCCGAGCCGAGTGCCCAGGCCGAGACGAAAGCCACGCCGTAGCGCGATTTCCTATTGCGTCTGAAGATAGGCGATGATGTTGGCCCGCTCCTGCGCGTCAGGGACGCCCTGGAACAACTGGGCCATGGGGGAATCCGGAAGCATCGCCTTGGGATTGGTGATCCACTTGTCGATATTCTCGGGGGTCCAAACGAAGCCGTCGTCGCCGAGTTTCTTCATGCCCGCCGAGTAGGTGTAGTCCGGCGCGCTTGCGGCTTTACGCCCGACGATGCCCTTGAGCTCCGGTCCCACGCCATTCGTCTGGAAGTTGTGACAGATGCCGCATTTGGCGAAAGCCTCCTTGCCCTTGGCGGCATCGCCGTCGGCAAGCGCCGGCCCATGCACCACAAGCAACGCAAAAGCACTCAGTCCAATAAGCTGGAAACTCCTCATCTCGATCCTCCTTATATCGTCCGTCAGAGATCTCCAGCGCTCTGTTTGGACGATGGCCCAGCGTTCTCCCTTAGTCTTGTTGTTGTTTGGCGACTTTAGCAGAACGCCGCAAGCCCTCAAAAGTAGGGACCTGCGGCATCGTAACTCGGAACAAGCCTAACAGTTGCCTTGGCAGGCCGCGCAATTGCCCTGCGCGGGGCACGGCTTCTTGCCCGCCAGCCCTTAAGCATGCGAAAGACTAGGGCTGCGGTTTTCCTTAAAACATTGTTTCGGACGCGCTCGGAGCCTCTGATGTCGCATATCGCCTTGCCCAGCCCGGATCTCGCGATCTTGCAGCGCAGGAACGAGATCCTGAAGCAACTGAAGAAGGTTGCTCCTGGCGCGAGCTTGATCGCCGACCAGGAGGGACGCCGCACCTTCGAGACCGACGCGCTCACCGCCTATCGCTGCCTGCCGCTGGCGGTGGTCCTGCCGGCGAACACCGAGGAGGTGAGCGCCATCCTCCGCTACTGCCACGAGAACCACATCAAGGTCGTGCCGCGCGGGGCCGGCACCTCGCTCTCGGGTGGGGCGCTGCCGCTCGAAGACGCGATCGTGCTGTGTCTTTCGCGCATGAACAAGCTGCTGTCCGTCAACCTCACCAACCGCGTGGCTCAGGTCGAGGCCGGCATCACCAATTCGGCCATCACCGAGGCGGTCGCGAGCGAGGGCTATTTCTACGCGCCCGATCCCTCGAGCCAGATCGCCTGCACCGTCGGCGGCAACGTCGCCACCAATTCCGGCGGCGCGCATTGCCTGAAATACGGCGTCACCACCAAAACGTGCTCGGCGTCCGCATCGTGCTGATGAGCGGCGAGATCGTCGATATCGGCGGTCCGAGCCTCGATCCGGCCGGCTACGACTTCCTCGCCTTGATCGTCGGATCGGAAGGCCAGCTCGGCGTCGTCACCGAGGTCACGGTGCGGCTGCTCAAGGCGGCGGAGGGCGCGCGCCCGATGCTGCTCGGCTTTGAGTCCAACGAGGCGGCCGGCGGCTGCGTCGCCGCCATCATCGGCGCCGGCATCATTCCCGTGGCGCTCGAATTCATGGATCGGCCGGCGATCCATGTCTGCGAGCATTTCGTCGCCGCCGGCTACCCGCTCGATGTCGAGGCGTTGCTGATCGTCGAGGTGCAGGGCTCCGAGGACGAGATCGACATGCTGCTGGAGAAGATCGGCGAGATCGCCCGCGACTTCAATCCGACGGTGGTGCGCCGGAGCGGCAGCAAGGAGGAGAGCGCCAAGATCTGGAAGGGCCGCAAGGCCGCGTTCGGCGCCATCGGCCAGCTCTCGGACTATTACTGCATGGACGGGGTGATTCCGCTGTCGAAGCTGCCCAAGGCGCTCGATGAGATCGGCTGGATCTGCCGGCGCTATCGTTTCGATGTGGCCAACATCTTTCATGCCGGCGACGGCAATCTGCACCCGCTGATCCTCTACAACGCCAACGATCCGCTCCAGCTCGAGCGGGTCGAGCTGTGCGGCGCCGAGATCCTGAAGCTCTGCGTCGAGCTTGGCGGCTGCCTCACCGGCGAGCATGGCGTCGGCATCGAGAAGCGCGAGCTGATGCGCGTGCAGTTCTCCGAGGCCGATATCATGCAGCAGATGCGGGTCAAGGCCGCCTTCGATCCCGAATGGCTGCTCAATCCCGGCAAGGTGTTTCCGCTGGAAGGGATCGGACCGCAGTGACCGGACATATGCGTGTCGGCTTCCACGCTCCCGATACCGTCGAGGAGCTTGCCTATCTCGTGGCCGAGGCCGCCGACACGCGCACGCCGCTCGAGGTGATGGGGCGCGGCACCAAGCGCGAGGTGGGGCGCCCGGTGCAATATGGCGCGGTGCTGAGCACCGAGAACCTCACCGGCATTCAGCTCTATGAGCCGAGCGAGCTCGTGCTGGTGGCCCGGGCCGGCACGCCGATCGCCCAGATCGAGCAGGCGCTGACCGAGCACGATCAGGAAATGCCCTTCGAGCCCATCGATCTCGGGCCGGTGCTCGGCTTCGGGCGGGGGCAGGGCACCGTCGGCGGGATGGTCGCCACCAATTTCTCCGGCAGCCGGCGCGTCCTCTCGGGCTCGGTGCGCGATCATGTGCTCGGCGTGCAGGCGGTCAACGGCAGCGGCGAGACGATCAGGGCGGGCGGCAGGGTGATGAAGAACGTCACCGGCTACGATCTCAGCCGCGCGCTTTCCGGCTCCTGGGGCACGCTCGCGGTGATGACCGAGGTCGCCATCAAGGTGCTTCCCGCCCAGCGCGAGGTCCGCACCGTGTTGTGTTTCGGCCTCGCCGATCCGAACGGCATCGAGGCGCTGTGCCTCGCCGTGGGCACGCCTTTCGAGGTGTCCGGCACGGTGCATATGCATGCCGAGCTCGCCGAGCGCCTCTCCGACCAGGAGATCGCCAATGCCGGCGCCTCCGTCACCGCCATCAGGGTGGAGAATTTCCCGGCCTCCGCCCGCTATCGCTCCAGCCGGCTGAAGCAGATGTTGCAGGCTTATGCGCCCGCGCTCGAGCTCGACACGCTGCGCAGCCGCGCCTTCTGGGACGAGATCAGGACGCTCAAGATGTTTCAGAAGTCGGACCGCCCGCTCTGGCGCATCTCCACCGTCCCAACCGCCGCGGCCAAGCTCGTGCATAATCTCGCCCGCAAGATCGATGTCCGCGTGCTGTACGATTGGTCGGGGGGCCTGGTCTGGCTGGAGACGCCGCCGATCTCCGATGCCGGCGCGGTCGAGATCCGCCGCAACCTTGCCGAAATCGGCGGTCATGCCACTCTGATCCGCGCCGAGGCGCCGGCCCGCGCCGCGATCGACGTGTTCCAGCCGCTGGACAAGCCGGTGATGGCGCTGACGGCCTCTCTCAAGCGGGCATTCGATCCGGTGGGGATTCTCAATCCCGGCCGCATGTATCCGGGGATATAGGCGAGACATGCAGACCAGCTTCAACGCCGTGCAACTCTCCGATCCGACCCTCGCCCGCGCCGACGAGATTCTGCGGCGCTGCGTGCATTGCGGGCTGTGCACCGCCACCTGCCCGACCTACGTGCTGACCGGGGACGAGCGCGATTCCCCGCGTGGCCGCATCTATCTGATGAAGCAGATGTTCGAGGAGCGCGAGGTGACGCCGTCGATGACCTATCACATCGACCGCTGCCTCTCCTGCTTCTCCTGCATGACCGCCTGTCCCTCCGGCGTCGACTACATGCATCTGGTCGATCTCGCCCGGGTGCGCATCGAGGCCAAGGGACACCGCACCCCGCACCAGCGCACGCTGCGCTGGATCCTCAGCAAGGTGCTGCCCAATCCGCGGCGCTTCCGCCTGGCGCTCACCCTGGGCTGGCTGGCGCGGCCGTTCCGCGGGCTGATTGCCAAGGCGGGCTTCGAGCGTTCCGCCGCCGCGCTCGAGCTCGTGCCGCGCAAGCTGGTGAAGACGGCGAAGCTCACCAGGCCGAAATCGGTGATCGGCAAGGACCCCAAGGCGAAGCGCGTGGCGCTGATGCTCGGCTGCGTGCAGGAGACGCTGGCGCCCTCGATCAGCCTCTCGGCGATCAGGCTGCTGCGGCGCCACGGCGTCGACGTGGTGATCGTCAAGGACGAGACCTGCTGCGGCGCGCTGGTGCATTCGCTCGGCAAGGAGGAGGAGGCGCGCGACTACGCCCGCCGCAATATCGACGCCTGGACCGCCGTCATTCGCGAGAAGCCGCTCGACGCCATCCTGGTGACCACCTCCGGCTGCGGCACCATGGTCAAGGACTACGGCAATCTGCTGGCGCGCGACCGCGGCTATGCCGAGCGCGCCGCCTATGTCGGCAAGCTCGCCCGCGACATCACCGAGTTCATCAACGAGATCGGCTTGGTGCCGCCGGTGCTATGGACGGGCTTGCGCATCGCCTATCACGCGCCTTGCTCGCTCCAGCACGGGCAGAAGCTCGACACCGTGCCGCTCACGCTGCTGGAGCAGGCGGGCTTCAACATTCTCAACATCCCCGAAGGGCATCTCTGCTGCGGCTCGGCCGGCACCTATAATCTGCTCGAGCCGGAGCTGTCGGGGCAACTGCGCGAGCGGAAGCTCGCCAATATCGCCAAGGTCGAGCCCGACGTGATCGTCACCGCCAATATCGGCTGCATGATGCAGCTGCAAGGCGGCACCACGGCCCCCTTCGTCCACACCATCGAGATGCTCGATTGGGCCACCGGCGGGCCCGCGCCCGACGTGCTCGGCCCGCTCAAGGACAAGGGCCACCCGATCGAGGCCCTGGTCGAGCTCGCCAAGCAAACCGCCCTGGTCGATTAGCGCAGTGAACTCGCGACCCTCCCTCCTCCCCCGCAGGGGAGAGGGAGGATTTGGTGCATCCCTAATGACTGATCAATGATCATGGGCTAGAAGCGGGCGGCTGGAGCCTTTAGAAACCAAGCCGAAATTCCCATGAGCAAGCAAGACGCCCGCCCCGAGGCCCGCCTGCCGAAGGGCCTCTTCGACGTTCCCGCGGGCGAGATCCGCGCGAGCCGGGAGATGCTCGACACCATCAGAGGGGTGTTCGAGTCCTACGGCTTCGAGCCGCTGGATACGCCGGCCATCGAATATACCGACGCGCTCGGCAAGTTCCTGCCCGACCAGGACCGGCCCAACGAGGGCGTGTTCTCCTTCAAGGACGACGACGAGCAATGGCTGTCGCTGCGCTACGACCTGACCGCGCCGCTCGCCCGCTACGTCGCCGAGAATTTCCAGAATCTGCCGAAGCCCTTCCGCCGCTATCAGGTCGGGCCGGTGTGGCGGAACGAGAAGCCGGGACCCGGCCGCTTCCGCCAGTTCACCCAGTTCGATGCCGACACGGTGGGCGCCTCGTCCGTCGCCGCCGACGCCGAGATCTGCATGCTCGCCGCCGACACGCTGGAGGCGCTCGGTGTCCCGCGCGGGCAATACGTGGTGAAGGTCAACAACCGCAAAGTTCTTGATGGAGTGCTGGAGGCCATCGGTCTCGGCGGAGATGCGAATTTCGGAAAACGCCTCACCGGTGTTGCGGGCCATCGACAAGCTCGACCGCCTTGGGAGCGAGGGTGTTAGTTCGCTTTGCTGGGGAAGGGCCGAAAGGATGAAAGCGGCGACTTCACAAAAGGGGCAGTGTCTTAGCGATCACGCAGATCGAGATGGTGCTCAAGCTAGTTGGATGGCAAGAGTATCGTCGATGAGCGAGATTCGATGTTCGGTGCAACTCGTCACCATGACGCCGACAAGGTTCTGACGACGGGAGCTCGCGAAGTTCGTGCCTTAAATCAGGGTCTCGACAGTGCGCAAGTGATCAACTCGCTGCTCGATTCGTTTGGATTCAGCCGCATCGCCGGAACGAGGGCCTTGAAGGAACTCAGCGAGATTGTCCAGACTTGTTGGAATTCTGCGGGATACGAGCGACAGAATTCGTCATCGACCCGTCAGTCGTCCGCGGTCTGGAATATTACACGGGCCCCGTGTTCGAGGCTGAGCTGACCGCGCCCATCAAGGACGAGCGCGGCCAGCCCATCAGGCTCGGCTCAGTCGTCAGCGGCGGGCGCTATGACGGGCTGGTCGAGCGCTTCACCGGCGAGAAGGTTCCGGCCACCGGTATTTCCATCGGCGTGTCGCGTCTCCTGTTCGGCCTCCAGCGCCTCGGCAAGTTCAAGACCAGCGCCACGCAAGGCCCGGTCGTCGTGCTGGTGCTCGACCGCGACCGCATCGCCGATTACCAGAAGATGGCGCAAGACCTCCGCCAAGCCGGCATCCGCGCCGAGCTTTATCTCGGCGAGTCCGGCATGAAGGCGCAGATGAAATATGCCGACCGCCGCGGCTCGCCTTGCGTCGTCATCCAGGGCGGCGACGAGAAGGCGAAGGGCGAGGTGCAGATCAAGGATCTGGTGCTCGGCGCCACGCTCACCTCGATCGAGGACCGCGAAGAGTACCTGAAGAAGCAGGCCGAGGCGCAATTCGCCGTGCCCGAGAACCGGCAGTTGGTCGATGCGCGGTCCGCAAAGTTCTCGATCTCGCCACAAATCCTAAAGGAGTTCCTGGTAATGAACAACCGCACACCTCGTCATGGCCGGGCTTGTCCCGGCCATCCACGATTTGATCCGCTGCACGGGCAAAATCGTGGATGCCCGGCGCTTCGGCCGGGCATGACGGTCTAGTTTGCGACGCTGAGTGAATAGCCATGGCCGCTGAATCGGCGAAAGAGTTCGAGGCTCTCGAAGCCCAAGCCACGACCCTGCTCGATCTGTTCCGGCGGGCGGGCTACGAGCAGGTTGCGCCCTCGATCATCCAGCCGGCCGCCATCTTCCTCGACCAGATCGGCGAGGCGATCAGAAGCCGCACTTACGTCTTCACCGATCTCGCCGGCGACGAGCTCTGTCTGCGGCCCGATCTGACCGTGCCGGTGTCGCGGCTTTATCTCGAGCGCCACCCGCAGGCCGATCAGCCGGCGCGCTATTGCTATAACGGCCCGGCCTTCCGCTTCCGGCCGCAAGGCGACGACCAGGCCCACCCGCGCGAGTTCCGCCAGGCCGGCATCGAGTGCTTCGGCGAGGCCGACACGGAAAGCGCCGATGTCGAGATCGTGCTGCTCGCGGTCGAGGCCGTACGCCGCGCCGGCCTGAAGGATTTCCGCCTGCGCTTCGGCGACATCGCCCTGTTCTATGCCCTGCTTGATGCGCTGGCGCTGCCCGAGCGCTGGCGGCTCAAGCTGCGGCACTATTTCTGGCGGCCACCGGTGTTCCACGCGCTGCTCGCGCGGCTCGCACGCGGCGAACGCCCGAACGGCGACGGCCCGACCTCGGCGCTTGCCGCGAGCCTTACCGGGCTCACGACCGAGCGCGCCGAGGAGCTGGTCGGCGCCTATCTCGACACGGAAGGTCTGCCGCTCTCCGGCAATCGCAGCTTGAGCGAGATCACCGCGCGGCTGCTCGATCACGCCGCGGACCTGCGCGCCGAGCCGCTGCCGCGCGAGGTGGCGACCGTCATCGACTATTACCTCGCCGTCTCGGCCCCTCCCAAAGAGGCCGTCGAGCGCATCGCCATGATCGCCAAGGGGGCTGGCATCGATCTCGGCCCCGCGCTTTCCGCCAATACGCGGCGCTTCGAGCGCCTGGCGAAAAGCGGCGTCGCTCTCGGCCAAGCCACCTTCGCCACCGAGTTCGGCCGCAGCCTGGAATATTACTCGGGCCTGGTGTTCCAGATCGAAGTCGCGGACCTCGACGAGGCGATCGGCGGAGGCGGGCGTTATGACGGCCTCTTGTCCTATCTCGGCGCGCCGAGGGCGGTGCCGGCCATCGGCTCGGCCATCCACACCGAGCGGCTGCTTGCCGCGGTCGGGAGGGGCGCGTGATGGCGGCGAAGCTTCTCATCGCCGTGCCGTCGAAGGGCCGGCTCAAGGACCAGGCCGCCGCTCTGTTCGAGCGCGCAGGGCTAGCCTTGCGCAACACGGGTCACGAGCGTGGCTATCGCGGCACGCTCGACGGCCTCGACGGCGTGGAGGTGGTGTTCACCTCGGCCGCCGAGATCGTGCATGAGCTGAAATCGGGCCGCGTGCATCTCGGGGTCACCGGCGAGGATCTGATCCGCGAGACGCTGGCCGATGTCGACGGCTCGGTCGAGTTCCTGAAGCCGCTCGGCTTCGGCCGCGCCGACGTGGTCGTCGCCGTGCCGGATTGCTGGATCGACGTCGCGCGCATGGCGGACCTCGAAGACGTCGCCGCGCAATTCGCCGGCGTGCATGGCAGGCGGCTCCGCGTCGCCACCAAATATATGAATCTGACGCGCCGCTTCTTCGCCGGTCACGGCGTCGCCGGCTATCGCATCGTCGAGAGCGTCGGCGCGACCGAGGCCACGCCGGCCGCGGGAACCGCCGAGCTGATCGTCGACATCACCACGACCGGCACCACGCTCCGCGCCAATCATTTGAAAGTGCTGGAGGATGGGCTCATCTTGCAGTCGCAGGCGCATCTCTTCGCCTCGCGCGCGGCGCCTTGGACCGCAAGCATCAGCAAGCTCCGCGCCGCGATCCTTGCCAAGCTTTCTTAGCCATGACTCGCGTTCACCGTGAGGTGAATGGCGAGGATGCAACGGAGAGGCTAATGTCCCGCGCCATGAAAATCCGCACCATCCTTGCCGCGCTGCTGCTCGCCGCCTGCGCCCAGACAGCCCTCGCCGCGCCTGCGCGCATCATCATCCTGCGCCACGGCGAGAAGGCCGATAAGTGGAAGCTTTGCCAGATCGGCCAGCAGCGCGCCGACGCGCTTCGCCTTGAACTATCTCGGCAAGGGCGCTGCCAAGTCGCTGTTCACCGAAGGCAACGACCCGGCCTTCTTCTTCGCCATCACCCTGCATACGCTCGAGCTCGCTTCGCCTGCGGCGGCGAGCTGGTCGAAGCCGTTGATTCTGTATTCTGCGGTCCCGGAAAAAGGCGCGGATGACGAGGAAGCGGTCGAGACCCTCAACCGCCGCACCCAGGAAGCCGCGAGCAACATCATGCAGAACCCGGCCTTGAACGGCAAGACGGTGGTGATGGTGTGGGAGCACAAGCACATCGCCAATGAAAAGCTCGAAGCGAAGTTCGAGGGCCAGGGCGTGACGCTGCGGCATCTGCTCAAGCTCGACATCCTGCCCGGCGTGCCCAAGACCTGGCCCGGCGACACCTACGACTATTTCTGGATCGTCGACTTTCCGGCGAACTCGAACGTTCCCTCCAAGTTCACCATGGTGAAGCAGGACTTCGGCACGTCCTTCCCCGAGGTCCCGGCCAACGACTGGGACACGCCCAACGGCCTCGACGCCTCGAGCGGCTGCAAGACGAAAGCGGAAGATTGATCCGCGACGCTTAAGCCGAGGCGGCGGTCAAGTCCCGCTCATCCTCCTCGATGTCGCTTGCCTTCGATTCGGCGAGGCGATGGCGACCGGGCGCCTCGGGCTTGAGCTGGAAGAAGCGGCCGTGGAACTGCACCAGGCTCGCGCGGTGGCCGATCGAGACGATCGCCGCATCCGGGAGCCGCTTGAGCAACAGGCGGTAGAGATCGGCCTCCGAGGCCTCGTCGAGCGCGCTGGTCGCCTCGTCGAGGAACAGCCAGTCGGGCTTTTGCAGCAACGCGCGCGCGATCGACAGCCGCTGCTTCTCGCCGCCGGACAGCTTGTCGCTCCAATAGGCGGTCTGGTCGAGCTGCTCGCGCAACGGGGAAAGCCCCACCGCGTCGACCACTTCGTCGATCTCCGCATGCGTGAAGGACTCCTCCGGCCCGGGATAAGCCAGCGCGCCGCGCAACGTGCCGAGCGGCAGATAAGGCCGCTGCGGCAGCACCAGCACGTTCGCCTCCTTGGGGATGCGGACCGAGCCGTCGCCGAACGGCCAGACGCCGCCCAGCGCGCGGAACAGGCTGGTCTTGCCCGAGCCTGACGGCCCCGTCACCAGCACCCGCTCGCCGGGTTCGATCGAGAACCCATCGACCTGCACGATCTGCCGACCGTTGGGCAGTCCGACGGAAAGATCGTCGGCGGAGAAATTCCGGGCGCCGTCGGCGACGACCTCCACGCGCGGCGCGGTCCCATCGAGCCCTTCCGCCCAGCCGATCGAGGCGTCGAACCCGGCCAGCCGGTTCAGCACCGCCTTCCAATCGGCGATGCTGGTATAGGCCGTGACGAAGAAGGACAGCGCGCTCTGCACCTGGCCGAAGGCGGACGAGATCTGCATCAGCCCGCCAAGCGTCATCGAGCCGAAGAAATAGACCGGGCTTACCACCAGGAACGGGAAGATGATGGCGACCTGCGAGTAGCCGGCGGTCAGGAAGGTCAGCCGCTTGCGCCGGCGCATGATGTCGTACCAGTTGCGGATCACCCAGGAGAAGCGGTCGCGCAGCCGCGCCTCTTCGGCCGGCTCGCCGGCGAGCAGCGTCACCTCCTCGGCATTCTCGCGCAAGCGCACCAGCGAGAAGCGGAAATCCGCCTCGTAGCGCTGCTGATCGAAGTTGAGCTTCACCAGCGGGCGGCCGACGAGATGGGTGATCCAGGTGCCGAGCACCGCATAGATCAGCGCCGCCCAGACGAGATAGCCGGGGACGTTATAGGTCTGCGAGCCGATCATCAGCGGCGTGGCCGACGACAGGGTCCAGAGGATCACCACGAAAGACACCAGCGTCACCACCGAGCCGAGCAGGGCGATGCCGATATCGAGCGTCGAGTCGATGAATTGGCGGATGTCGTCGGCGATGCGCTGGTCGGGGTTGTCGGCCTGATCGCCTTTCAGCCGCATGCGGTAATGCGTGCCCTGGCCGAGCCAGCGGCCGAGATAGCGCTGGGTGAGCCAGTTTCGCCACCGGATTTGCAGCCATTGCTGGAGATAGAGTTGATAGACGGCGCTGACGATGAAGAAGGCGGCAAGCACGCTGAACACGCCGATCTGCCAGATGAAGGTGTTCCAGTCCTTGTCCTGCAGCGCCGTGTAGAAGGTGTTGTACCAGGCGTTGAAGCGCACGTTCAGCCAGACCTGGAACAGTTGGAGCCCGATCACCGTCAGCAGCAGGATGCGGCCGGGCCATTTGTCGTCCGAGCGGAAATAGGGAACGGCGATCCGCGCGAAGTCTCTGTACGTATTTTGAAAATTCGCCATGAACGGGCGGCTCCGAAACTGGCCAGAGGGTAGGGGGACACCGACCCGGCGGCGACGATAGGGCGAAAAGCGAGGCCCTGGGAAATTACGTTTCTGTAAGGCTTACGTGACCGGCGCGGGGCGGTAGGGGGCGGCCAATGGCCGCTGCCTAGGCTCGATGGGTCAAACTCTGCCAGCTAGGCTATGCAAGGGGTAAGGGTCGGGGTCAACTCTCATGTGGAGGACTCCGATGCGGATATTCGCGTTACCCGGCGGATGTGTGATATGAGCGCGCGCCATAGCCGGGGCAGCGCTAAGAAAAAGGGCCGCTCCGAGGAGCGGCCCTTTGATGTTTGCGACTTAAGTCCAGGACTACATCATGTCCATGCCGCCCATGCCGCCGCCCGGCATGTGCGCGTGGCCTTCTGACGACTTCTTCGGCGCCTCGGCCACGCCCGCCTCGGTGGTGACGAGCAGGCCTGCCACGGACGCCGCGTCTTGCAGCGCCGTGCGCACGACCTTGGCCGGGTCGATGATGCCCTTCTGGATCAGATCGCCATACTCGTTGTTCTGGGCGTCGTAGCCGTAGGAGGCCGACTTGTTTTCGAGCACCTTGCCGACCACGATCGAGCCCTCGACGCCGGCGTTCTCGGCGATCTGCCGGATCGGCGCCTGGAGGGCGCGGCGCACGATATTGATGCCGGCCTCCTGGTCGTCGTTGTCGCCCTTGGTCTTGATCGCCTTCGAGGCCCACAGCAGCGCCACGCCGCCGCCCGGCACGATGCCTTCCTCGACGGCCGCGCGGGTCGCGTTCAACGCATCGTCGACGCGATCCTTCTTCTCCTTCACCTCGACCTCGGTCGCGCCGCCGACCTTGATCACGGCAACGCCGCCGGCGAGCTTGGCCAGCCGCTCTTGCAGCTTCTCCTTGTCGTAGTCCGACGAGGTGTCCTCGATCTGCTGCTTGATCTGGCCGATACGGGCCTCGATGTCGGCCTTCTTGCCGGCGCCGCTGACGATGGTGGTGTCGTCCTTGGTGATCGCCACCTTCTTCGCCTTGCCGAGCATCTGCACGGTGACGTTCTCGAGCTTGATGCCGAGATCCTCGGAAATCAGCTCGCCGCCGGTCAGTACGGCGATGTCCTGCAGCATGGCCTTGCGGCGGTCGCCGAAGCCTGGTGCCTTGACCGCGGCGACCTTCAGCCCGCCGCGCAGCTTGTTGACCACCAGCGTGGCAAGCGCCTCGCCCTCGACATCCTCGGCGATCACCAGCAGCGGACGGCCCGACTGCACCACCGCCTCGAGCAGCGGCAGCAGAGCCTGGAGACCCGACAGCTTCTTCTCGTAGATAAGAATGTACGGGTTCTCGAGATCGGCGATCATCTTCTCCGCGTTGGTGATGAAATAGGGAGAGATATAGCCGCGGTCGAACTGCATGCCCTCGACCACTTCCAGCTCGGAGTCGAGGCTCTTCGCCTCCTCGACGGTGATCACGCCCTCGTTGCCGACCTTCTGCATGGCCTTGGCGATCATGTCGCCGATCGCCTTTTCGCCATTGGCCGAGATGGTGCCGACCTGGGCGATCTCCGCCGAGCCGCTCACCACCTTCGAGCGCTTCTTGATGTCGTTGACGACGTCGAGCACCGCCTTGTCGATACCGCGCTTCAGATCCATCGGGTTCATGCCGGCGGCAACCGCCTTCAGGCCCTCGCGCACGATGGCCTGGGCCAGCACCGTCGCGGTGGTGGTGCCGTCGCCGGCGGTGTCGTTGGTCTTCGACGCCACCTCGCGCAGCATCTGCGCGCCCATGTTCTCGAACTTATCCTCGAGCTCGATCTCCTTGGCGACGGTCACGCCGTCCTTGGTCGAGCGCGGCGCGCCGAACGACTTCTCGAGGATCACGTTGCGGCCCTTGGGCCCCAGCGTGATCTTCACCGCATTGGCGAGGATATCGACGCCGCGCATCATACGCTCGCGCGCGTCGGCCGCGAATTTCACATCTTTAGCTGCCATTTGAATTTGCTCCTGGTTTGGACCTCACCCTGAGGAGCCGGCCTTTGCCGGCGTCTCGAAGGGTGAGCTTCGAGGGTGGGCTCATCCTTCGAGACGCGCGCCAAGGGTGCGCTCCTCAGGATGAGGAAATTGGGTTCAGCCGAGGATGCCCATGATGTCGGACTCCTTCATGATGAGGAGCTCGTCGCCATCGATCTTGACCTCGGTGCCGGACCATTTGCCGAACAGCACCTTGTCGCCGGCCTTCACGCCCATGGGCTGAAGCTTGCCGTCCTCGCCGCGGGCGCCTGGCCCGGCGGCGACGACCTTACCGGTCTGCGGCTTCTCGGCCGCCGTGTCGGGAATGATGATGCCGCCTTTGGTTTTTTGCTCCTCCTCGAGCCGCTTGACCACGACGCGGTCGTGCAAGGGACGGAATTTCATGGATCTGTCTCCGCAAGATTGCTTGGAAATTAAGGATTTGTGCCGCTTTGGCACTCAGCTACGTTGAGTGCTAGCGAGCTGGTGTGGAGATACTGTCGCGGCCCGATTCTGTCAAGCGGAAGGCGCTGGGATAGAGAGAAAAAGGGCGCCCGCCGGGGGAGCGGACGCCCAAGATCACGTGTGAAACAGCCCGGAGGTGGGAAAGGGGCTCGGGCCGCTTCCGGATCACTTGCCGTCTCGCTGGCACGCAAAACGGGTTATCCAGCCGGCGCGCTAACCTTGACAGAACTCTTGCCGGGGCGCTGGGCGCAATGGACGTAATCCTTAGGAGAGAAGATCGCACTCCAGTGCCCACCGTTCTTGTCATATACTCGCTGCACGTTAAGCGTGAGGTTCCAGTCATGAGTAAACCCCCCATGAGCATCCAGAAGCGCGCGCGCGAGCTCGCCCGCTCCGGCCAATACATTGGTTGGCGCCCAATCGCTTTCGAGCTGCAGTTCGAGCCCGGTTACGCGGAAGCTTCTGCGTGGGTCAACAGCCTCGCGACGCAAGAGGAGCTCGACGCCCTTTGCCGCGAGGCCCGGGTCAGCCGGCGCATCGGTCCCGAAGCCGCCTGATCTTGCCCGTTACTGGCCCTGCTGGTGCCGCTTGATGAAGGACAGCAGGTAGGCGGGCGAGCGCGCCACGAACACAGGGTCGTTGGCGGGCCCGGCGATGCCGTCGACCACGTTCCCCGGCAGGAAGGAGAACGCATCGCAGGTCGCTGAAGGCGCGATCGCATCGATGCTGACCTTGCCGAGCGGAGTGGTCTCGCGCGAATCCTCATCGTCCCATCTGAGCGTCGGGTCGTTGGTCGGATCACCGTCCTTGCCGCGAATGGCGACCAGCTCGAAGCTGACCGGGCCCTTGGCGAGCCGGTCCTTCATTTCGTTCTCATAGAAATTGTCGCCTTTCGCCTTCGCCTCGTCGTCGGTCAGCCCGAGCTCGCCGGCATCCGGGATGGCCTTGTATTTGACCAGTGCCGTCTCGCCCTTGGCGTTGGTGAAGGTGAAAGCATGCACGCCCCAATAATCGACGCCGGCATAGCTTGCCGGAATTGCGTGACTGTTGAGCCAGCCGGCCTGCCGCGTCGACTCGGGATGCGCGGCGAAGAAGGCGTCGAGCTTGGCCTTGTCGCCGGAGCCGACGGTTTGCAGGAATTCGACGAACAAGGCCGGCGTCTGCACGAAGAACATCGGCGCCGAGATCATCACCAGATCGGTGGTGGTGCCGCCGCCGAGATCGAATCTGAGCGCCATGCCGCGCACATTGCCCTTTTCGTTGTCGGCGGATTGCGGGTTGCCGCCGCCGAGCGAGAAGCGGGCGGTGACGGGGACCGGCTTGGCGAAATGCGGCGCCTTGGAGAGTGCCGCGGCCTCGGGCGTGGGGGTGAACTGCCCCGTCAGGCAAAAGCCTTTGGTATGCGCCGCGCGCGCTCCGGGATGCACGCCGAACACGCCGTTCAACGCGCCGACCAGGTCGGCCGGCCCCGGGTCTGCCGCGGACGCGGGCTGCCCGCCCGCGAAAAGGCCGAGGCCGACGATTGACACTGCTAAGCGCGACGCGACGGTGTTGGCTTTCATGATGGGGAACCCTCGTTACAAGGTCAGATGGGGTGGATGGAACGAAGCCTACCCCACAATTTTGACGATTAGCCACACGCCTCTTGCCGCGGCAAGCCTTGGCCGCGCAGCAAGGATTGTTTGGCAGCAAGCCAGGCTAAGAAAGCGCAAGAAACGACCGGCTTCAGGCAGGTGTTTCGGCCGAACCTTCCGGTTTCAGACGCGGCGGGGTGAGGCGCAGCGTGATGTTGCAGCGCAGCCCGTGCGGCGCCCAGTCGAGCACCGGCGCGTCTGGCTCCCGCCGGCGTGCGAGCCGTTCCAGCAAATTGATGCCGAAGCCTTTGCTGAGGGGTGCGATCACTTCGGGGCCGCCTGTTTCTTGCCAGAGGATGACCAGCGTCGCGGGATCGGCGGCGCCCGCCTCCGGCCGCATCTCGAAGCGCAAGGAGACGCGCCCGTTGCTGTTGGACAGCGCGCCATATTTGATGGCGTTGGTGCCGAGTTCGTGCAGTACGAGCGCCACGGTCTGCGTGTCGTGCGAGCCGACCACCAGCCCGCTCGGCGCAAGATCGACGCGATCGCGCACGCCGATCGAAGCCAGCGTCCTTTCGGCGAGCCCGTCGAGCATGATCGGTCCCCACTCGGCCTGGATGAGGAGATCGTGCGCGGCGGCGAGATTGTTCAGCCGCGCCTGGAATGCGGCGACGTAATCGCGCGTCTCGGGGCGGTGCTCGCCCGACATGGTGGCGAGGCTCCCCACCACCGACAGCAGGTTCTTGATGCGGTGGGACAGCTCGCGATTGAGCAGCTCGCTCGCCTCATGCTTGAGCCGCCGCTCGGTCACGTCATGGCTCGCCCCGGCCAGGATCGTCGCCGCGCCGCCTGGGTCGCGCTCGACCACGCGCCCCTCGTGGCACAGGAAGCGGAGCTCGCCAGTGTCCTCGCGGCGAACGCGGAACTCGTGCGCGAACGCAGCGCCCGTCGACATCGCCTCGCGCATCGCCGACTTCAACAGCGCCATGTCCTCTGGCAGCACCAGGGCGAAGAAACGGCTTGCCGGGAAGGCGAGCAGCGGAGGGACCAGGCCGAGCAGCTCAGCCAGCCTCGGACTGACCTGCATCATATCTTCGGCGATATGCCATTCCCACAGCGCGACGGCGCCCGCCTCGATGGCGCGGCCGAGCCGCTCGGCATCGGCGAGCAGAGGCGGCAGGGAGCCGCGAGCCCCTGAGGCACTGCTGAAATCGATCATTTGGAGAGCGTGGTGGTAAGCCGTACCGGTAAGCCTCTTGGACGCAACGCCTGGCCGCGTTAGGTTCGTGCCAGCAAGCCCCTCTTAAGCTTCGGGCGTCCATCCTGTCTTTAAACTAAGACATATGCCTGCCGCTTCCGTGAGAGCGGCTCGCTGACCTTCGTGTTGCCATGTCCCAGTTCGCGCCCTTCACCTATGACGTGCCGTGCACGCAATGTCCGTTGCGGGCCTGCGAAGCATTCCGCACCATCAGCGACGATGAGATCGATTTCATCGCCAAGCTGAAGGCCGGCGAGCTGCGCACCGGGCCGGCCACTACGGTTCTGCGCGAAGGCTCGCCCTCGGAGCAGCTCTTTACCCTGCTCGAGGGCTGGGCCTTCCGCTACAAGACGCTGGAGGACGGCAGACGGCAGATCACCAGCTTCGTGCTGCCCGGCGATCTCGTCGGTATCCAATCCTCGATGCAAGCCGAGATGGACCACTCGGTCGATACGCTGACCGCGGCGGTCTTTTGCACCTTTCCGCGCGAGCGGGTGTGGGAGTTGTACAAGGGCTGCCCCAGCCTCGCCTTCGACCTGACCTGGCTCGCGGCCACCCAGGAGATGATCCTCAACGAGAATCTGCTGAGTATCGGCCGCCGCAACGCCGTGGAATGCGCGGCCTATTACCTCTTGCATCTTTATCTCCGCGCCGAGGATGTCGGCCTCGTCACCGAGGGCAAGGTCCGTTTCCCCTTCACCCAGGAGCATCTTGCCGATGCCTTGGGGCTCTCTCTCGTGCACACCAACAAGACGCTCAAGCGGCTTTCCGCGCGCGGCCTGATGCAATGGGAGCATGGCTGGTGCTTCATCCCCGATGTCGGCGCTTTGGCCGAAATCGCCAAATTCGACTTGAACCAGCCGCGCAAACGTCCTTTGCTCTAAGGGCGACCACGACGATGCCCCCACTCGACGCTCCATTCCCTGCGCGGCTCGAAGCCGCGGATCTCTCAGCCAATTGGCTTCCCTTCACCGCCAATCGCGCTTTCAAGCGGCGTCCGCGGCTGATCGATCGCGCCGAGGGCATGCATTATTACGCCGCCGACGGCCGCAAGCTGCTCGACGCCATGTCCGGGCTCTGGTGCTGCAACGCCGGCCATTGCCGCGAACCGATCGTCGAGGCGATCCGCCGCCAGGCCGGGCGGCTCGATTATGCTCCGGCCTTCCAGGTCGGCCACGCGCCCGCCTTTCAACTCGCCGCACGCCTCGCCAAGATGGCGCCGGGCGATCTCGGCCACGTCCTGTTCTGCACCTCGGGCTCCGAGGCGGTGGACAGCGCGCTCAAGATCGCGCTCGCTTACCATAAGCTCGCCGGCGCCAGCACGCGCACGCGCTTCGTCTCCCGCGACCGCAGCTATCATGGCTCCTGTTTCGGCGGCACTTCGGTCGGCGGCATCGCGCCCAACCGCAACCTGTTCGAGCCGCTGCTCGACGTCGATCAGATCCGCTCGACCTATTCCCGCGAGCGCCAAGCGTACGCGCGCGGCGAGCCGGCCTGGGGCGGCGACCTCGCCGACGACCTCACCGCCATTCTCGCGCTCGAGGAGAGGGCGGCCATCGCCGCCGTCATCGTCGAGCCGATGGCGGGGTCGGCGGGAGTGTTCGCCAGCCCGCAAGGTTATCTCCAGCGCTTGCGCGAGATCACCCGCGCGCATGGCATCTTGCTGATCTTCGACGAGGTGATCACCGGCTTCGGCCGGCTCGGCCACGCCTTTGCCGCCGAACGCTATGGCGTCGTCCCCGACATGATCTGCTTCGCCAAGGGCGTGACCAACGGCGCGGCGCCGCTTGGCGGCGTGCTGGTGCGCGGCCGCATCCATGACGCCTTTATGCAAGGCCCGGAGCATGTGCCCGAGCTTGCCCATGGCTTCACCTATTCGGGCCATCCGCTCGGCGTTGCCGCCGCTTCGGCCGCTCTCGACCTTTATCGCGACGAGGGCTTGTTCGAGCGCGCGATCGCGCTCGAACCCGTATTCGCCGATGCCGTGCATGCGTTGAAGGGCGCGCCCCATGTCGTCGACATCCGCAGCATCGGGCTCGCCGCCGGCATTGACCTCGCCCCGATCGACGGTTCGCCGGGTTTGCGCGGCGCCCGCGCGTTCGAGGCCGCCTTCTTCGAGGAGGATCTTGTGCTCCGCGTCGTGGGCGATACGCTGGTATTGGCCCCGGCGCTGATCGCGACCGAAGCGGAGATCGGCGCCATCACCGAGAAGCTCAGGCGCATCCTCGCGGCGCTGCGTTGAGCCGCCACGACTTGGTTTCGCCGCTCTAGGCTGCTATCAAGAAGCCTCGGCAGACCCGCCAGATTACTGTTGCCTTACAGGGGCCTGTCGCCGCATGATTTTCGCTTAGGGGGAGTGCGGAGTTGGCGGACACTATTGCCATGGCCTCTAGGCGAAGCGAGTCCTCGGGAGGACTGGCCATGCTCGACGTGATCGTGTTGATCGCCATGGCGGTGACGGCCTTGGCCTTCGCGGTCGGACTCATCGTCCAATCCGGCATCGCCCAGATCCCCGCGCTGATTGCCGCCGCCGCACTCTATCTGGTGATGGCGGCGTCCTATTTGATGCTCGCGCGCGGCGCCCGCCCCACCGCGTCCTCCGACCGGCTGAGCGAGGTCGAGGCGGCGCTCGAAATCATCGACAAGGACCTGCAGCGCATCGATCGGGTCGAGGACGACGTCTCCCGGCTCGATCTGCTTGCCGACCGCGTCGAGCGTCTCGACCAGGCGCTCAGCGAATATGCCGCGACCGCGCCGATCGGCGGCCTTGGCCGGCCCGATCAAGTCAGCAACGAATTCGACGAGGTGCATGCCAAGATCGACGCCGTGCGCGCCGATCTCGAGGGCGAGGCGAGAACGCAGCGGGAGAAGATCACCGGCGATCTCAGGGCGCTGGAGAGCCTGATCAGGCAGCTCTCGCGCGACTTGATCGCCGCCCCCGCCGAGGCGCTGGCGCCAGCGCCGGCATCGGCGCCCCCCATGCCGCCGCGCCCGGCTCCCGTCGTCAGCCGCGCGCCTGAGCCCGTGGTGCAGAAGATCGAGTTCGAGGACGAAATCGAAGACGAATTCGAGGAAGCGCTGGACCAGGAGGCGGAGGTGCCGCCGAGTCCTGTCGTAGAGGAGGAGACCATCCTCGTCGTCGAAGAGGAAGAGGTCCTCGCGCCTGAGGAGGACGCGCCGGTCGCGGAGGAGATCGTCGAGACCGTGATCGCGCCGCGCGTCGACGACAATGAGATGCTTGAGATCGTCAGCCAGGCGATCGAGGCCGGCCGGGTCGACCTTTATCTGCAACCCACCGTAACGCTCACCGACCGGCGGCCGCGTTATTTCGAGGCGCTCACCCGCATCAGGACCAGGGCCGACGAGTTGATCCTGCCCGGGTCCTACCTCCAGGTGGCCGAGACTTCGGGCATGATGCCGCTGATCGACAATGTGCTGTTGGTGAAAAGCGTGCAGACGCTGCGGCGGCTCGGGCCCGACTCCCGCGTCAAGGGCGTGTTCTGCAACATCTCGGTCAAGACCCTGCTCGATCCCGAGTTCTTCCCCGAGCTGGTCGAGTTCATGGAAGAGAATACCGGCTTGAGCGAGAGCCTGATCTTCGAGGTGGGCCAGCCCGGGATCCTCGCCCTCAACGCCGACGAGCTCGGCGCCCTCGATACGCTCGGCGCTCTCGGTTACGGCTTCTCGCTCGACCATGTCGGCGATCTGGATGTGGATTTCGCCAGCTTGCGCGACCGCTCCTTCCGCTACGTCAAGATCGACGCCAAGACCTTCCTGCGCGGCTTGGCGGCCAAGGGCTCGCGTTTCACCGCCGCCGAGATGAAGCGCGCGCTCGACGATTTCGACCTGAAGCTGATCGTCGAGAAGGTCGAGGACGAGGACGCGGTGGCGAAGCTGCTCGACTACGGCGTCGAGCTTGCGCAGGGCCATCTGTTCGGCAAGCCGAAGCCGATGAGCCCGGCCTTGTTCCGCGAGCTTGAGGGCGCCGACGCGGCTTGAGCCCGCGCCTGACCGGCAGCTTTATTTGGCGCCGATGCCGTCCTCTTTGAATTCCTCCTGCTCCACATTGTCGCCATCCTTGGCTTCGCCTTTGGGCCGCTCGGCGACGGGGGCATCAGGAGCCGCCTTCTCGGTCCCGACCTGAGACGGCAGCGGCACGAGGTCGGGATAGATATCGTGCTGGACTTCCTGATCCTCGATGTCTTCCGCGAGAATGAAGCAGGGGAGCGGCGTCGTAGCGGGAGAGCGGCGAGACGGCCTGGGCGGGGCCGGTGAAGCCAAGACCGCCGAGAACCAGGGCGGCGCCGGCTGTGACGAAAGCGTTGCGCATGGTGATGAAATCTCCTTGGGTCGCGAATTCCGCCCGCTTTTCGCGTGTTAGGCGCGCGGGCGGCGAGGGGCCGATTGATGTCAGAGACCTCTCTAAAAAGCGTCAGAAGCTAACCAGCAAATCGTTTCGAATTGTTGCAGAAAACGCGCAAGCCCGAAAGTTTCCGCTATTGACCGGGATTTCTGTGTCGGCGCCTGACGCGAGCCGACCTGGCTTGGCTAAGGATGTCTCGAAGGTTCGGGTCGCGCAGGCTGAGGCGATGGCAATGCCGGCGCCAAAGTTGAGTGAGCCGCAGACGCGAGAGGCCGGCGCCGCATGAACTTTTCCATATGCTCCGGCATTTCCCGATAAATGCCGTTGCTGATTTGGTTCGCCAACTCCCGGCTCTTGCCGAAAGCTTGCTCGATGAGCGCTTGATCGGCGGGCGCCTTCCCGTGACCGTTGACCTTCTCGAGCAGCGCGTCCAGGGCGTGCTTCTTGAGCGCGGCGTCATAGAGGCCGCTGACAAATCGTTCCACGTCTTCGTCGAACAGAAATCGCATGTCCGACATCGCCTGAGCGAAGCGCTCGGTATCGACCGACGAGCGGCGCGCGCTTGCGCCCCCTACGGCGCTCTTGAGCCGTCGTAGGCCGCAAGCCGTCGCTTGAAGAGATCCATCTCGGCCTGCCATTGCCGGTACGCTCCGTGCCGGTTGCCCCTGGATTCCGGCTTTCGCCGGGATGACAAGAGGGGGGTGGAGGACCGGGACGCCCCGCCGATGCTTGACCCTTCGCGGCCGAGCCTCTAATCGAGCGTAATGACCAAGTCGTCCGACATTCCCGTCATCCAATCCATCGACGAGCTCGGCTCGCGCTATTCAGCCTGGCTGGTCGATATCTGGGGCGTTCTGCATAACGGCCACCAGGCGCATCACAGCGCCGTCGCCGCCACGCGCAGCTTCCGCGACAAGGGCGGCGTCGTCGTGCTTCTATCCAACGCGCCGCGGCCAAGCCAGTCAGTGCAGGAACAGATCCGCCGCATCGGCGTTCCCGACGACGCTTACGACGCGATCGTCACATCCGGCGATCTCACCCGGCACGAGCTTGGCAAGCATGGTGCGGCTAAGGTGTTCCATCTCGGCCCCGAGCGCGACCGCCCGATCTTCGCCGGCCTCAAGGTGAAGCTCGCGGATGCGGAAGACGCCGATCTGGTGGTCTGCACCGGCCTGTTCGACGATGAGACCGAGACGCCGGCCGACTACGCGGCGCTGCTCAGCGGGCTTGCCAGCCGCGAGGTGCCGATGATCTGCGCCAATCCCGATCATCTGGTCGAACGCGGCGAGCGGCTGGTCTGGTGCGCCGGCGCTCTCGCGGCGCTTTACGAAGGGCAGGGCGGCAACGTCGTCTATGCCGGCAAGCCGCACGCGCCGATCTACCAGCTCGCCTTCGAGACCGTCGGCAAGCTTGCCGGGCGGGCCGTGCCGCGCAAAGAGATCCTGGCTATCGGCGACGGGGTGATGACCGACATCGCCGGCGCGACCGGGCTCGGTATCGGCTCGGTGTTCGTGGCGAGCGGGCTGCATGCGCCGGGGAGAGGCGACAACGAAGAGGTTGCCGACCTGCTCGATGCGCGGCATCTCGCCGGACTGTTCGCCGAGGCGAAGGGCAAGCCGCTTGCCGCCATCCGGTTGCTGGTCTGGTAGCTAATTGTCGCGGAACAGCGCGTCGATACGCGCCTGATCCTGGCTTTCGCCGGGAAGCCCCGGACCGTCCACGCGGAGCTTGGCCGCGTTGGCCGGACGCTCGGCGCGCTTGCCGCTTTTGCCCGCGGCGCTCAGGCGCTTGGCGATGACCTGGTCCAGGCTCTTGGTGATCTTGGTGACGCGCTGCCCGACGAGGTCGTGAAAGCCGCAAGCGGTCATGATCGCCAGGATGGCGTCTTCGGCCTTCTTCGCCTCCTCCTTGTCGGCGAAGGCGAGCAGACCTTCCGCCGAATCGAGGATGCGGGCGGCGGCGTCCTCGGCCGTCGAGCGGATCGCGGCGAGCTCGCGCAACGTATTCACCAGCACGGTGATCTCTTCGCGAGACCGACCGGCTGCTAGCCTTATGCTTGACCCCGGCACGACCCTTCAGGCCGCGCCGCGCGGAAAGCTTCCCCCGCTCTGGCATGCTACCCCCACCCGTGTTTGGATTGCTATTCCCCGAAAATAGCGTCGATCTTCGATTTCAGCGTCGCCGCGTTGAATGGCTTGACAATGTAGTTGTTCACCCCGGCCTTCTTCGCCGCGATCACGTTCTCGGTCTTCGACTCGGCGGTGACCATGATGAAGGGCGTGCGCGACAGCCGGTCGTCGGCGCGCACCTCGCGCAACAACTCGTAGCCGGTCATCGGCTCCATGTTCCAGTCGGAGATGACCAGCCCATAATCCTTCTCCCGCATCATGTTGAGCGCCGCGGTCCCGTCGCCCGCCTCATCCACATTGGCGAAGCCGAGCTGCTTCAACAGATTGCGGATGATCCTGATCATCGTCTTGTAGTCGTCAACGATCAGAACCGGCATGCTATGATTGACGGCCATTGTCTCCTCCGGATCCTCACGGGCCTACAGTTCTGTTGTGTTTGCCGTTGCGTGAGGCTTTCAACCAGCACGAGGCCTTCGGGCCTGTTCTCGCGCGCAGCTTAAGGATTGGCCGTGAACGGATGGTTAAACCCATAGCCCGTTGGGGATTTTTCGCCTTCGAACGGGGCCGCCCACCGATATTGCAGTGCAGCAACGGCTTCGCTATTTTGCCCGATCAACCTTGAGGAGCAGGGAAAATCACATGACGAGCAATGGGTCAGGCGGTGGATTGGGGCATGGCTACTATTTCGAGGATCTGTCCGTCGGCATGGAGGCGAGCTACGCCAAGAAGATCACCAACGAGGACGTTCTCGCTTTCGCCGATCTGTCGGGGGACGTGAATCCGGTGCACCTCTCCGACGACTTCGCCGCGGGGACCATCTTCAAGAAGCGCATCGCACATGGCTTCCTCACCGGTAGCCTGTTCTCCACCGTGCTCGGCACCAAGTTGCCTGGGCCGGGCTGCATCTATCTCTCGCAGAGCATGAAGTTCAAAGCCCCGGTCTATATCGGCGACGAGGTGGTCGCCACGCTGAAGGTCACCGGCCTCGATGTCGAGAAGGGACGCGCGACCCTGGCTTGCGACTGCGCCGTCAACGGCAAGACCGTGCTCGAGGGCGAAGCCGTGATGATGGTCGACCGCCGCGCGCCGCGCCAATAAAGCGAGATCGAAGTTCCGTGATGGACATTGTCCGCTGCTGGCAGGACGCGCCGGCCAACCTGAAGGGCGCGGCGCTTGCCATCGGCAATTTCGACGGCGTCCATCGCGGTCACCAGGAAGTGCTCAACGCGGCGATCAGGATCGCCAAGCAGGAAGGCCGCCGCTCGGGCGCGGTGGTGTTCGAGCCGCATCCGCGGGAGTTCTTCGCGCCGGACACGCCCTTCTTCCGGCTGACGCCGCTGCCCCTGAAGCTCGAGCTGCTGGAGGCGCTCGGCCTCGATCAGACCTTCGTCATTGCCTTCGACCAGGCGCTGGCCTCGCTGAGCGCCGAGGCCTTCGCCACCGAGGTCGTGGCCGAGGGGCTCGGCGCGAGCCATGTCGTGGTCGGGCACGATTTCTCCTATGGCAAGGGCCGCACCGGCACGACGGAGGGCCTTGCCTCGCTCGGCCGCACGCTCGGCTTCGGCGTCGATGTGGTGGCGCCGGTCGGCGCGCATGGGGCGACCTTCTCATCGAGCCGCATTCGCGAGCATCTGCGCCAAGGCGAAACGCGGGAGGCGGCCGACCAGCTCGGCTATTGGTGGCGCGTGCGCGGCCGCGTCGAGCCGGGCGCGGGGCGCGGCAAAGGGCTCGGCTTCCCGACGCTCAACCTCAGGCTCGCCCCTGGCCAAGCGGTGCGCCACGGCATCTACGCCATGCGCATCGACGTCGACGGGCGCAGCCATCCCGCCGCGGGCTATGTGGGGTCGCGCCCGACCTTCGGCGAAAGCGATCCGGTGCTCGAAGCCTATCTGCTCGACTTCACCGGCGATCTTTACGGCAAGGAGGTGGACGCGGAGTTCGTCGCCTTTCTCAGGCCCGACCAGACCTTCGCCACACCTGAGGCGCTCTCGATGCAGATGCGCGAGGATTGCGACAAGGCGCGCGCGATCTTGGCCAAGCTCGACGAAGACGATCCGATCCGCCGGTTTCCGCTCGCCCGAGCTCTCGCCAAATCTGTTTGATCAAGAAGTCTGTTTGACCCGGTCGAGCCTATTTGATCTCGAACGGCAGATCCTTGGTCGACGATTTGCCGCTATTGGCGTCGTGGATGGTGAGTCCCAGAATGTAGGAGCCCGCCGGCGCGCCGCTGACATCGAGCTTGATGTGGCTCATATAGTCGAGCGGCGGCTCGCGCGCCTCGAGCGAGAATTCGCCGAAGCCTTTCTGGCCCGCGAGCACTTTTCCGTCAGGTGTCCTGATCTCGAAATCGACGGTGAGCTTGGAGGAGAACTCATCGCCATCCTGCTTCCAGGCCACGCCGATCGGCTCGGCATAGACGATGAGCGGCTCGCCTTGGGCGAAGCTCGTGGTGTCGCGCGGCTTGTAGGCGGCGAACCCCTCGGGCACCGCGCTGACGAACAGGATGCGGCGGAAGCCAAGCGGCGCCTTGCTCAAGGCCTCGCGCACCGCGGTCCGCGCGGTCTCGATTGCCTGTAGCGATTCATCGCTGCTTTCGCCTGCCGGCGCGGCGAAGGCCGAACCGGCCGCGCAGAGCCAAAGTCCCAACACCCAAACCGTCAGCCGAACCATGCCGCCGCCCTCCCTCGTTTGTCCTTTCGCCCGAGTTTAGCAGGGCAGCGCGCCGCAGGGCAGCGGCGAAGGCTGGATTAGGAAAACCTGGAATGTGCGGGGCCTGGTTGCTAGAACCCGCGGGGCTCCAAGCGCGGCGAAGAATCAGAAGCAAGGGATCATGGCAAAGACAGCGAAGCGCGGCAGGAAGGCCGCTAAACCCGCGCGGACCGGCAAGCCAGGCCGCAAGGCTGGGGCCGCGCTGAAGCTCAAGGCCGCCAAGACCAAGCCGGAAAGACCAAGGCAGCTTCCGCCAAGGCGAAACTCGCCAAAGCGAGCGCGAAGCGCAAAGCGCCCGCTCTGAAGGCTAAACCCAAGGCCGCGAGCAAGCCGAAAGCGCCGGCCAAGCCGAACACTGCCGCCAAGCCGAAGTCCGTTGCCAAGCCGAAGTCAGGCGCGAAGCGCAAGGCTACCAAGCCGAACGCGGCCCCTGCCTCCACCGCGACGCCGCAAGCCGCGAAGCCGCAATCGCTCATGGCCATGCTCGAGCAGCAGTCGCGCAAGGTCCAGACCGGGCGCGATTGGAGCGAGACGCTATTCCTGCCCAAGACCGACTTCCCGATGAAGGCGGGGTTGCCTGAGCGCGAGCCGGAGTTGCTCAAACGCTGGGAGCGGCTCGGCCTCTACGCGAGACTGCGCGCCGACGCCAAGGGCCGCGCGACCTTCCTGCTGCATGACGGGCCGCCTTACGCCAACGGCCACATCCACATCGGCACCGGCTTGAACAAGATCCTGAAGGACGTGATCGTCCGCAGCCAGCAGATGACCGGCAAGGACGCGAATTACGTTCCCGGCTGGGACTGTCATGGCCTGCCCATCGAGTGGAAGGTCGAGGAGGAGAATTATCGCGCCAAGGGCAGGTCGAAGCCCGATCTGTCGGATGCCGAGGCGATGATCGCCTTCCGCGCCGAATGCCGTAGCTACGCCGAGCATTGGCTGAACGTGCAGCGCGAGGAGTTCAAGCGGCTCGGCGGGGTGGGCGATTGGGACCATCCTTACACCACCATGAGCTTCGACGCCGAGGCGACCATCGCCGCCGAGCTGTTGAAGTTCGCCATGAACGGGCTGCTCTATCGCGGCTCCAAGCCGGTGATGTGGTCGGTGGTCGAGCGCACCGCTCTCGCCGAGGCCGAGGTCGAATATGAGGAGATCGAGAGCCCGGCGATCTACGTGAAGTTTCCCGTCGCAAGCTATGCGGGGGAGCAACTCGATATCGGTCCCGACGATGACGAGTTCCTGATCCCGCACGAGATCGAAAAAGCCTCCATCGTCATCTGGACGACGACGCCCTGGACCATCCCCGGCAACCGCGCGGTCTCGTTCTCGAAAGACATCGATTACGGTGTCTACGAGGTCACCGCCGCGCCCGACGACAATTGGGCGAAAATCGGCGATAGGCTGATCATCGCTGACAATCTCGCGGAGGAAGTGTTCAAAGCAGCGCGCGTGTCGGATTGGCGCCGCTTCGGCCACATGCCGTCGGCCGCCCTCGAAGCCCTCACGCTGGCTCATCCATTGCGCGGGCAGGGCTACGATTTCGACGTGCCGCTGCTCGCCGGCGAGCATGTCACCGAGGATACCGGCACCGGGTTCGTGCATACGGCCCCTGGTCACGGTGTGGAGGACTTCGAGGTCTGGAACAACAGCGAGCGAACTCCTGACGCGACCGCAAGATAGATACGAAAATCCCCTTCACCGTCGATGAGGCCGGCTTCTTCACCAAGGACGCGCCGGGCTTCGAGGGCAAGCGCGTCATCGACGACAAGGGCAAGTTCGGCGATGCCAATTTCGCCGTGATCGCGGCGCTCACCGATGCCAATGCGCTCATCGCCCGCGCCCGCCACAAGCACGATTATCCGCATTCCTGGCGCTCGAAGAAGCCGGTGATCTTCCGCGCCACGCCGCAATGGTTCATCGCCATGGACAAAGCGGAAGGGCGAGGGGGGCACGCTGCGCGCCCGCGCGCTGAAAGCCATCTCCGACACGCGCTGGGTCCCGCCGCAAGGCGAGAACCGCATCACCGGCATGGTCGAGACGCGGCCCGATTGGGTGGTCTCGCGCCAGCGCGCTTGGGGGGTGCCGATCACCGTGTTCGTGCATAAGGACACAAGCGAGGTGATCCCGCGTTCAGGCTTCGCCCGCTCCGGCGAGTTGATCGACAGAATCGTCGCGGCCTTCAAGACAGAAGGCGCCGACGCTTGGTTCAAGCCGGGCGCCAAGCGGCGCTTCCTCGAAGGCCTGGTGGAGAATCCCGACGATTGGCAGCAGGTCACCGACATTCTCGATGTGTGGTTCGATTCCGGCTCGACGCATGCATTCGTGCTTGAGCAGCGCCCCGATCTCAAATGGCCGGCCGACCTCTATCTCGAGGGCTCGGACCAGCATCGCGGCTGGTTCCAGTCCTCGCTGCTCGAGGCCTGCGGCACGCGCGGCCGCGCGCCCTATGACGCGGTGGTGACGCACGGCTTCGTCGTCGACGAGGACGGCCGCAAGATGTCGAAGTCGCTCGGCAACGTGGTGGCGCCGCAGGACGTGATCCGCCAGTCGGGCGCCGAGATCCTGCGGCTGTGGGCCATGAGCTCGGACTACGCCGAGGACTTGCGCATCGGCCCCGAGATCATCAAGGCCAATGTCGAGTCCTATCGCAAGCTCAGGAATACGCTGCGTTATCTGCTCGGCAATCTCGCCCATTACCAAGAGAGCCTCGCCGTGCCTTACGCCGAGATGCCCGAGCTCGAGCGTTACATGCTCTCGCGCCTCGCCGAGCTGAACGACGCGGTGCGCGAAGGCTATTGGGCGTTCGACTTCAAGCGCGCCTTCCATGCGCTGCTCAATTTCGCCGTCAACGATCTCTCCGCTTTCTATTTCGATATCCGCAAGGACGCGCTTTATTGCGATCCTTACGACAGCCTGACGCGGCGTGCCGCGCTGACCGTGCTCGACAGGGTGTTTTCCGCGCTCACCGCCTGGCTCGCCCCCATGCTCTGCTTCACCATGGAGGAGGCCTGGCTCAATCGCTTCCCTGGGGATGAGGCTTCCGTGCATCTGCGGCAATTCCCCGAGATCCCGAACGCGTGGCGCGACGATGCGCTTGCCGAGAAATGGCGCAAGGTGCGCGCCGTGCGCCGCGTGGTGACCGGCGCGCTCGAGATCGAGCGGAAAGAGGGACGCATCGGCTCGAGCCTTGAAGCCGCGCCCAAGGTCTATATCGCCGATAAGGAGCTCCGCGCGGCGCTGTCCGGCGTCGATCTCGCCGAGATCGCCATCACCAGCGGTGCGCGGCTGATGCTGGGCGAGGGGCCCGAGAGCGCCTTCCGCCTCGATGACGTGAAGGGTGTCGCCGTCGTGTTCGAGCGCGCGCAAGGGGTGAAATGCGCACGCTCCTGGAAGATCCTCGCCGAGGTCGGCTCGGACCCCGAGTTCCCGGAGCTCAGCCCGCGCGATGCCGAAGCGGTGCGTCAGTTCGATTCCCGTCGTGCCGAAGCGGCCGAGTAGCGCCATGCTCCGAACCTGGCTGTGGGGTCCCTTGTCGCCGCTCGGTCTCGGCATCGCCGTGCTGACCGTGCTGGCCGATCAGGCCAACAAGGCCTGGATGCTCTACGTCTACGACATCCGCGCCAAGGGCAGCGTGGCGCTCACCTCGTTCTTCGACCTGGTGCTCGTGTGGAACCAGGGCATCAGCTATGGGCTGTTGCCGCAGGAAAGCGCGCTTGGACGCTTGGGGTTGATCCTGTTCGCCTTGGCCGCGAGCCTGGCGCTGACCGTTTGGCTTGCCCGCATCGAGTCGCGACTTGCCGCCGCCTCGATCGGGCTCATCATCGGCGGCGCCATCGGCAACGCCATCGACCGCATCGTCTACGGGGCGGTCGCCGATTTCTTCTCGCTGCACGCCTTCGGCTATCAATGGTACGTGTTCAATGTCGCCGATACGGCCATTGTTGCCGGTGTGGTGGGACTTCTGTATGACTCTCTGTTCAGGGGTCACAAAAAGGTCGGAAACCCTTCTAAGATGTAAAAAAGCCCGGACTCGCGGGCATTCGAGGGGGAACCTTGGGGCACGACAGAGCCATCTCCAGCCCGTGCCGGGCGGCGCTTCTGGCGTCGGCTCTCGCCGCCACGCTTGCTCTTGGCGGCTGTGGCGGCATCGAGTTCCAAGGCAAGGTGTTCGACTACATGGGCCTTTCCGGCGACCGCAAGGAACCCGACGTGAAAATGGCCGAGCGGCCGCCGCTCATTCTCCCGCCCGATACCAAAGCCCTTCCCCAGCCCGGAAATGGCGTCGCGGTGGCGACCGCGCGCGAGGACTGGCCGAAGAATCCAGAGGTCGTGGAGCAGGAAACGGTCGATGCCCAGAAGGAGGCAAAGGCCAAGCAGGTCACCGACGCGACCGATCCTCTCAACCCTCTCCAGGGCAAGTCGAACCCGCTTATCGACAAATGGCTCAGCAAGAAGAAGAAGGTGGCGCAGCCCGACGACACGCCGGAGCCCGATCCCACGGATAAGCCGTCCGAGGGGGAGGCCGTTGCACAGTCGAAGCCGCCGCCGCTGACGCCGCATGTGCCGCAGGAATTGCCTTCTCCGACTGCCGAGGACCCGTTCCACCCGGCGGCACCGGAAAGCTACAAGAATCCGAGCGCTCTATATTGAGCGGCTATAAGCGCGCGACGCCGGCTCCCGTGTGGAATCTGGCTTGAAAATGCCGGCCTAACGCCTGAAATGAGAGGCTGAGAGCCCCCGGCAAGCGAACGGCACGAACTTTGCTGGGTCTTACAGATGCCTCATGCCAGGTCCCGCTCTATGACACTATGGATGGTCGATCAGCTTCTCGCCGCGCTGAACCCTGGCGCGGGCGTTGTGCTCGCCTCGCTGAGCCTTGCCACCCTTGCCGTCGCCGTCGCCGCGAACGGCGCGCAGGCCGTCCAGCGGGTCAGCGAGTTCACCCTTGAGAACGGCTTGCAGGTGCTGGTGATCCCGGATCACCGCGCGCCGGTCGTGACGCAGATGATCTGGTACAAGGTCGGCGCCGCCGACGAGCCGCCGGGCTCCTCGGGCATCGCCCACTTCCTCGAACATCTGATGTTCAAGGGCACCGACAAGATCCCCTCCGGGCAATTCTCCAAGATCGTCGCCAAGAACGGCGGCGAGGACAACGCCTTCACCAATCACGACGTCACCGCCTATTTCCAGCGTGTGGCCAGCGACCGGCTGCCTCTCGTCATGCAGATGGAGGCCGACCGCATGGAGAATCTGCGTCTCACCGAGGATGACGTGAAGACCGAGCGCGACGTCATTCTCGAGGAGCGCCGCTCCCGCGTCGACAACGATCCGGGCTCGATCCTGCAAGAGCAGATGATGGCCGCGCTCTACGCCAATCACCCTTACGGCATTCCGATCATCGGCTGGGAGCACGAGATCGCCGCGCTCAACCGCGAGGATGCGCTCTCCTATTACCGGCGCTTCTATGCGCCCAACAACGCGATCCTGGTGATCGCCGGCGATGTCGAGCCGGAGGAGGTGAAGAAGCTCGCCGAGGAGACCTACGGCAAGCTCGCGCCGAACCGCGCCTTGAACGGCAGGCACCGGCCGCAGGAACCAACCCATTTCGCGCCGGTGAGGGTAACGCTCGAAGACCCCCGCGCCGGGCGCACCACCGTGCAGCGTTTCTATCTCGTGCCGAGCTACGCGTCGGCCAAGCCCGGCGAGGCCGAGGCGCTCGACCTCTTGATGCGCATCGCCGCCACGGGCTCGGTGAGCAAGATCTACAAGCGGCTGGTGATCGAGGACAAGCAGGCGGCGAATGCCGGCGGCTGGTATTCCGATTCGGGCCTCGATTCCGGCAGGCTCGGGTTCTACGCCATCGCCGCCGAGAATGTCGGCGCCGAGGCTCTCGACAAGGCGATCGCGGACGTGATCGAGGAGCTGAAGGAGAAGGGCGTCACGCAAGACGAGCTCGACCGGGCGCGCGCCTCCTATATCGCCGAGTTCGTCTACACCTCCGACAGCCAGTCGCGCATGGCGCGGCACTACGGCTGGCGGCTCGCCACCGGCATGAGCGTCGCCGATGTCGAGGCGTGGCCCGATCGGCTCAAGCAAGTCACCGTCGACGACATCCGCGAGGCCGCGCGCAAATATCTTGTCGACAAGAATTCCGTCACCGGCTATCTGCTGCCCGCTCCCGAATACACCAGCAGCATTGGTGAAAAGCCGGCCCATGCGCCAGGTAAAGGCAAGTCGTAGCCGTCATGGCGCGGAGTTCCCGGCTTCCGCTCCTCTTATTCGTTGCCGCCTCGCTGATCGGCGCGGGCGCGCAAGCAGGCGAGGTTAGCGGTATGAAGATCGAGCGCGTCGTGAGCCCCGGCGGCATCGAGGCCTGGCTCGTCGAGAGCCACGCCAATCCGCTGATCGCCATGCGCTTCGCCTTTCGCGGCGGCGCCAGCCAGGACGATCCCGATAAGGAAGGTCTCGCATATTTCATCTCGGCCATGATGGACGAGGGCGCCGGCGATCTCGACGCCGTGGCCTTCCAGGAACGCGAGCAGGGGCTCGCCATGCGTATGGATTTCGACGCGAGTCGCGACGTCATGCTCGGCAACGTGCAGACGCTGACGGCCAACCAGGACGCGGTGTTCGATCTCGTCCGCCTCGCGCTGACCAAGCCGCGCTTCGACAAGGACGCGGTCGAGCGCGTGCGGGCGCAGATCCTGGCCGGGCTGAAATTCGACGAGAACGATCCCGAGACCGTGGCCTCCCTCGCCTGGGACAAGCTTGCCTTTCCCAGCCATCCTTACGGCCGCCCGGTCAAGGGCACCACGGCCTCGATCGCTTCCATCTCGCCGGACGATCTCCGCAGCTATAGCGAGCGCGTGTTCGCCCGCGACAAGCTGGTGATCTCGGTGGTCGGCGACATCGATGCCGCCGCGCTTGGGCGCGCGCTCGATCATATCTTCGGCGATCTGCCCGCCAATGCCGTGCTCGCGCCTGTGGCCGACGCCAATCCTCCCTTGGGCCCGAGCCAACAGATCATCGAGATGGACGTGCCGCAATCGGTGGCGCAATTCGGCCATCGCGGCATTGCGCGCAAGGATGACGATTTCATCCCGGCCTATGTGCTCAACTACATCATCGGCGGCGGCGGCTTCTCCTCGCGTCTGATGGAAGAGGTGCGCGAGAAGCGCGGGCTGGCTTATTCGGTCCATTCCAATTTGTTTCCGTTCCAGCACGGCGCCGTGTTTGTCGGCAACGTCGCCACCAAGAACGAAGCGGTCGGACAGTCGCTGGAAGTGATCGAGAGCGAGCTGCGGCGGCTCGCCGAGCAGGGCCCGACTGCCGAGGAGCTGGAAAGCGCCAAAAGCTATCTCACCGGCGCTTACGCGCTCCGATTCGAATCCTCCTCGAGCATCGCCAACCAATTGCTCTGGATCCAGATCGAGGATCTCGGCATCGATTACGTCAATCACCGCAATGAGCTGATCGAAGCCGTGAGCCTCGAAGACATCAAGCGTGTCGCCAAGCGCCTGTTCGAGGCGGACCGTCTCATCACCACCATCGTCGGCAAGCCGGTGGCGACGAAGACGCAGGCAGCCCCGGGTTAGCATGTCGCTGTCGCAATCCGTTCAGGGCTGCCTGGAATCCAGCATCGGCGCCCTTGGCCTGCCGCAAGCCTCGCTCGACGCCAATCTCGCCAGGCTGGAGCCGCGCCTTGCCGCCTTGCGCGAGGCCTACGCCAAATCGACGCTGCCTTTGCTGCGCGTGCCCGAATGGCGCGACGACATCGCCGTCGCGCGCGACGCCCTGCACAAGCTCACCCAAGGCGCGCGCACGCTGGTGTTTTTCGGCACTGGCGGTTCGAGCCTTGGCGGCCAGACGCTGGCCCAGCTTGGCGGCTGGGGCATTCCCGGCGACGACAAGCATGGCAGCGAGAGCCGTCCGCGCACGCGCTTCTACGACAATCTCGATGCCCGCACGCTGGAGCTCAGCCTCGCCGGGCTCGACCTCAAGACCTCGCGCTTCGTCGTCATCTCGAAATCCGGCGGCACGCCGGAGACGCTGGTGCAGGTCACGTCCGCCATCGACGCCGTGCGCAAGGCTGGCTTGGCCGAGCGTATCCCCGAGCTGTTCCTCGCCGTCACCGAGCCGAAGACGCAAGGTAGCAACAACGGACTGCGCGCGCTGTGCGAGGCCTTCTCCATCCCCACGCTCGACCACGATCCTAATATTGGCGGCCGCTTCTCCGGCCTCACCAATGTCGGGCTCTTGCCGGCGCTGGCGCGGGGGCTCGATGCGGTGGCGCTGCGTGAGGGGGCTCAGTCGGTGATTGCCGCCATGCTTGAGGCCAAAGCCGCGGGCGAGTTTGCGCCGGCCATCGGCGCGAGCGTCGCTATCGGCCTCGCCAAACAGCGTGGCGTGCGCGCCAATGTGATGCTTCCCTACAGCGACCGCCTCGCGCGCTTCGCCGCCTGGTACGTGCAGCTCTGGGGCGAGAGCCTCGGCAAGCATGGGGAGGGGACGACGCCGGTCGCGGCGCTTGGCCCTGTCGATCAGCACAGCCAGCTTCAGCTCTATCTCGACGGCGCGCCGCAGCATTTCATCACCGTCATTCGCGAGCAATGCGAGGGCGTGGGGCCACGCGTCGCGCCCGATCTCGCCAAGGCCGCCGGCGCCGATTACCTGGCCGGCCACGCCGCGGGCGACCTCGTGGCGGCGCAGCAGCGCGCCATCCCGGAGGCGCTCATTGCCGCGGGACGTCCGGTGCGCACCATCGACCTCGACCGGCTGGATGAGCGGGCGCTCGGCGCTCTGATGATGCATTTCATGCTGGAAACCATCCTCGCGGCGCATCTTCTCGGCGTCGACCCATTCGACCAGCCGGCGGTAGAATCGGGTAAAATACTCACCCGCCGGTATCTCGCCGGGTAGGGTAGGGGTTCTGCCCAGAGCAAACCGGTGCTCCCCCGACCCGCAACACCTTGTGCTGCGGCCCTCTCCGTGGTTTTATCCGGAGCACGGGGCCCTCACCTGATGCCGCCCGGAACACCCCCTCCGGGCCCCGACGCGGGCCCCGAAATGACAGGAGGCGGCTTTGACCACCCAACGCAAGACGCTGACCGACGCCAACGTGCGGGCCCTGAAACCTGCGGCGCCGGGCAAGCGCTACGACGTTTACGACACCCTCATTCCCAACCTGCTGGTCCGCACCACCAGCAAGGGCCACAAGACCTTCGCGCTGCGGGCCAAGTTCCCCGGCAAGGCGGACCGGGTTCGTCGAGAAATTGGTGAGGCTGGGAGGCTGACAGTCGAGGACGCGCGCACCACCGCACGCGACTGGCTGAGCGCGCTGGCCCGTGGCCTCGACCCCCAGCGCGAGCAGCAGCGCAGGCAGGGACAGGCCGTCACTCTTGCCGAGATGGCGGAACAGTGGCTCGCGACGTGCGTGCGCAACAAGGAGCGCAAGGCGGCCCACGTTGAGCGCGAGTTGCGGACTTATGTTCTGCCTGAGTGGGGCGACCGTCCGGTAGGCAGCATCACGCGGCGCGATGTTAAGGAGTTGGTCGCCCACATTCGTGACAAGGGTATCAAGGGCGAAGGTGCACCATACGTCGCGCACACCGTGCTTGGTCACCTCAAGCGCCTATTTGAGTGGGCAGCGGACGAGGAACGTTTCGGAATTGAGGCCAGCCCTGCCGCAGGGATTAGGCCCACCAGATTGATTGGCGCCAAGAAGCCGCGTCAGCGCAGCCTGTCAGACGACGAACTGCGCGCACTGTGGCGAGCCGCAAGCAAGATGCGCTACCCATATGGACCGATTTTCCAACTTGCGTTGCTGACCGGCTGCCGGAACGCGGAGGTGCGCGAGGCGCGCTGGCGCGAGTTCGACCTCGACGCGGGCGTGTGGCGGGTTCCGGAGGAGCGGTTCAAGTCGGGCTCAGAACATCTGGTCACGCTTTCGGGCGACGCCGTCACCCTGCTGCGCGCGCTGCCGAGGTTCAAGCAGGGCGACTTTTTGTTCTCGGCCTCCTTCGGTCGGACCCCGGTCCACGGTCTGAGCAAAGTAAAGCCGAAACTCGACCGGCTGATGCTCCACACGCTGCGCTCGCTGTCGCGGATGCGCGGCGAGAACCCGGCCGACACAACTCTGCGCCCGTTCGTCACTCACGACGTGAGACGCACGGTGCGAACCAGACTAGCGAGCCTGCGCGTTCCCGACGAGATTGCTGAGATGTGCTTGGGTCACGGCCGCAGGGGATTACAGCGGGTATATGATTTACACTCTTACGAGCCTGAGATGCGTGATGCTTTAGAGCGCTGGGCGGTCCGACTGCGAGCCATCGTTGCGCCGCCGAGCCCGGACAACGTCGTGCCGCTGCGCGAGGCGACGCGGTGACCGACGAGCAGGGCCGCGCGCGGCTGAGCGAGTTGGCTGGCGTGGAATTTAGCGACGAGGACGCGACTGACCTCACGCAAATGACCGCGCGGTTTATCAACCGCAATCATCTTTCGAAGGAGGAGATGGACTGGTGGTCGCGCGTTCCCAGGCAATTCCTCGACGACTTGAAGCCACAGAGGACGCGCGACCGCAACGCTCGCCGCGCTTGGGTGGAATTCGTTGAGGGCACGTGGCGTGACCGTCGGGGAAGAGGCAGCGGCTCCCACTACAATGATTGGAAGGAAGTTCACACTGGACCGTTGATACGCCTCCTACAGGAATTGCTGTGCGCGGCGGGCGAGCCGGAACCACCTTCCGCCCGCACGCTCCACCGCGACTTAGTGTTCCTCTACACCGGCCGCGAGAACCGGTAGGACCCGAGCACAACCCCTGCGTCTAGTTCTAGCGAGCGGTTGTGGCTGGGGTCTGACAGGGCGCGTCCCGGGCCGTGCTTTATTTGCTCCCGACAACAACAGCATCGGGAGTATCCACGGTGACTACCAAGACCAAGCAGCCGGGCTTTACCGGCAGGCTCCTGTCCTTCGAGGACCTCAGGGAGCGCGGCATCAACTTCTCGCGCAAGCACGTCCAACGCCTGACCCGCAAGGGCAAGTTCCCACGCCCGGTCCATCTGGGCCCGTGGCGCACGGCCTGGGTCGAGCAGGAAATCGACCAGTGGCTGGCGGACCGCTTGGCTGAGCGCCCCGGCAGCAGCAAGGCAGCGTGAGATGACCGAAACCAAAAACAGAACGACCCGCCGAGGGGAAACCACGGCGGGTCGTTCAAAAGTTCCCGGGCAGGGAACGCCAACCTCCGGGCCGAGGAGACCAGCGCCATGACTAGGAAAAACTGCGACGAGTTCCTCCGTCAATGGTGAACTCGCGAAACCCGCCACGGAATGGGAACAGGCACTGACCGCGCCGCGAGAGGAAGGAGCGCTCTACAGAGGGTTCATTCCAGCCTCAGCCGGAGAGGGGTCCGTAATGGTCTCATATATCAGCGCCTCCGGTATCGGCGATGAATTCCGGAGCCTGACCCGCAAGCTGGCGTGGGCCACCTTGGCGCGTCGGCTGCCCATTTCGGACCTCCACTTTATTGAGGGTGGTCTGTGGGTGAACTTCAATAGCGACAGCGTGGCGCC
>CAVZLT010000020.1:0-132219 GCA_963776235.1 uncultured Alphaproteobacteria bacterium | reverse complement strand
GCCGTTGCACGGATCATGCTGGACATTTGCTCGAGCGAGGTGCTCGTTTCCTCGACCGAGGCGGCTTGTTCACTAGCGCCGGAAGCGAGGGTCTGGCTCGCCATCGATACCTGCCGAGCCGCCGAGGCGGTCTGGAGCGCGCCCCGGTCAAGGTTGACCGTGATGTCGTTGAGGGCGCGATTGGTCGAGCGGATAACCTGCCATGCCAGAACGATCGTCAGAAGTAAGGCAAGGACGAGGGCTGCGCCGATCAGGCGGACACTGAAAAGCGCAGAAGCCTTTCCCGCATCCGCGGTGGATTGGCCAAGCTTGGCTTTGTAGTCAACAGTCAGGTCGATCGCCTTAAGATATTTTCCATAGTCGGGGATAACGGCCTCTTGCTGCAATTGCCGAGATTCCTCGGCCTTGCCTTCGCGAGCTAATTCGATCGCGCGAGTGCGGGATGCTGTCATAATCTCTTTCGCGCGCTGAACCTCCTGGAAGAGCCGACGGTCTTCGTCATCGGCGATCAAGCCCCGGTCTTCGTAACTCTTGAGCAACTCGTCCCGGCGCACCGTGTTGGCGGCGATCCTTTGTTCGAGGACGGCATTGCGCTCGGAGGAGCCGGTCACATCGATCTGCAGAAGGTCAATTAGGTTGCCCCGGGAAACCTTGGACGCCTCGTTCAACAACAGCACGCTTGGGAGACTACTGTCTGCCAAATCCGCAACATTTTGCGCGAGGCCGGTGAGTTCGCCAGAGGGCGAACACACCCAGCGCAATAATGATCAGCAGCATGGTGGCAAAGCCGGCGATAACTCGGCGCGAGATGGTCCAATTGTTCATGGTCATACTTTTTCGGGTTGAATGGATGGTTCCAGTTTTGAAAAAGGCGACAGTGATAGGGTCCCGTCCTCCAAAAAAATCTTTTCTATGTTGAGTAGAATTTTGACACCGCCTTGGATGGTGGCCAGGCCAAGAATGTATTGCGTATCAGGTGCGCCTCCGAAGTCCGGCGTCGCCTCGATGTCGTCCGCGCCCAGCTGTACCACCTCTTCGACGGCATCCACGACTGCACCCATCAGTGTGCTGCCGCCAGAGGGGGCCGCCACCTGGACGACGATAATGCAGGTCCGCTCGCCGTAGGCCTTGGGGGCGAGCTGGAATTTGGCGCGGAGATCAAGCACGGCAATGACCGTGCCGCGGAGATTGATGACACCTTTCACATGCGGCGGCATCCGGGGCACCGGCGTGATCGGAGAAAGGCGAATGATCTCCCGAACGTTCAGCACGGGAAGCCCATCAGATTTCATCGCCTAGTGAGAACGTCAAATAGCGTCCCTCCCCCGCGGTAGGCTTAGTCCGAGCTGATGGCTTTTGGCTCATGGCATGGCAGGGAGGGCTGGCACAGCAGACTGCGGTGGGTGGTAGGGCATTTGAACCAAGGTGTCCACGTCGAGGATGAGCCCGACCCAGCCATCGCCAAGAACTGCGCCGCCGGCCAACGAATTCTGTTGCCCGAAAGCGTGGCCGAGACCTCTTGATCACGACTTCCTGTTTACCGAGGAGCTCATCCACCAGTAGACCCCGGGCCGCGTCGCCGGATTCGACCACGACCACGATGCCATCCTCGGGTTTGATCGCCCGCGAAGTTCTCCCAAGATAGTGACCTAAGCGAAGCAGCGGCGTCTGCCTGCCCCGCACGCTGACGACTTCGCCGCGCCCTTGGATGGTTTTGACCGTGCCGGGGAGAGGTCTGAAGAACTCGCGGACGGAGAGTGTGGGAATGATGTAGCGCTCGCCACCCACTCCCACCAACAATCCGTCGATTATGGCAAGGGTCAGTGGAAGGAGGATAGTAAAGGTCGTACCCTGTCCAGGTCGCGATTGGATCTCCACCTTGCCGCTTAGAAATTCTCGATGTTACGCCGTACGACATCCATACCAACGCCGCGGCCAGACAGTTCTGTGACCTTCTCAGCCGTGGAGAATCCCGGCTGAAAGATCAGCGAGAAAATCTCGGACTCGGTCAAGGTTGCGTCGGCTTTTACCAAACCTCGGTCGATTGCCTTTGCGAGAATGCGGCTGCGGTCAAGGCCTTTGCCATCGTCTTGGATCCGGATGATGATACCGCCGCGCTGGTGAGCAGCTGTGAGACGGATCGTGCCGAACTCTGGCTTACCGTTCGCGACGCGGTCGTCCGAATTCTCGAGCCCATGATCGATCGCATTGCGGATCATGTGGACGATCGGATCGCTCAGCTTCTCGACAATATTTCGATCCAGCTCGGTCTCCTCACCTTCCAGCACGAGCTGGACCTGCTTCTGCTGTTGCGTGGCGAGATCTCGCACCAGACGGTTCATCTTATGGAACATCGCGCGAATCGGGACCATGCGAAGCGACATGGCGTTGCGTTGCAGTTCCGTGGTGATCCGGCCGAGCTGGCGTAGGCAGCGCACGAGTGGGAGGCTCTTGATCATCTGAACGTCTGGGTTCTGGACTACCATCGACTGGGCAATAACGAGCTCACCCACGAGATCTACGAGGTTGTCTAGCTTGGCTGTATCGAGTTTTACGAAGCCACTCGACAGGCTGAGCACAGCTGGCTCCCCGGGCGTGCCTATCGGGCTCTGCCGAACTTTCGGCAAGGTTTTAGCCCCTGCAGAAAATGCACCTGCAACCGCTTGGGAGGCTTTCTGTGGATTGACTCCAGCCGCGGTCACAGACACAGCGTTCGGCAACGGTTCACCGCGAAGAATAGACTTAACGCGAGCGATGATCAGCTGCGTGGGAACGAGGATTGGTGCGCCGGCATTCGTACCCTGGAGTTGCGCGCCGATCTCGCGCGTGAACCGTTTCAGCGCATCGGCCCCGGCAAGGATCAGATCGATGATCTCCGAGGTGATGGCTAGCCTCGAACATCGCACTTCATCAAAAAGTAATTCCAGATCATGCGCCAGGTCGCGCATTGCATCCAGGTGCAGGAAACCGGCACCCCCCTTGAACGTGTGAAAGGCGCGAAAGATCGAATCGATTGTTGGAGCATGGGTGGGATTTTCCTCGAGCACGAGGACACCCTGCTCAATGCTTTGCAACAGCTCTACGAACTCACCGTGGAATTCGCGCAGAAGTGTCAGGTCCTCGACAAGGTTGAGGCGAATAGATGGCTCGTCGGCTTCGGTTGCGTTGTCCGACCGGTCAACTCCCGCCCACCCTTTCGGCCAAGCCGGCATGGCCCTTCCCGTTTCACAAGCTAGCAAGATGGAAGTCATCCACGTGTGCCACTGGTTGAAGTTGCGGATGGTCTCCTCGGTGAACTTGCCCGGACCGTCCAACATTTGGTCCAACCACGCGCGCGCCACCTCCAAACCGGCGGTCAAGAAGGGCGGGAAGTCCTTTTCTGGGAGTTCCTCCAGGTCCATGACGAGTCTGTTGATAGGAAGAATTCCAGCGTCTTGATTGGGGGCTACAAAAGCCAGTTCTTCGCCGAGGAGGCCAATGATCTCGGCCACCTTGCGCAAACTGGGAATGGCGGATTCGTCATGGTTTTCGGGAAACACGGTGGATTCAAGTGAAAATGACCGGCTAAGTCAACGCGGACTTAGAGGTCCTTTGGGGCGATGAACTGCACTCTTGCCAGCCGAATCCTGCCCCTGCGCGCCAATTCGTCGACGCACCCGCTTTCCGCGTGCGCCCTGCGGAACCTCAGGTAATGGGATTCCGAACGCGCCGAGGTGGCCGGAAGTCCGCTAATGGCACTTAGCCGACATCCATCCCGACGCTGAGCATGTCCGCTCTTAGGGGTGAAGCGGACATCCCTGATCCCCGCTTTAGCGTCCGCTAATGACCCAAAGCAGACATCCGCTGCCCGGTGCCGATGGGGTTTGCTTAACTGTGGACGCTATGCCTTTGAGCTTGACTAATTTCGTCGGACAGCCTGCCAATTGACGGCCGGAACAACTGGGTTCTGGCTTTTTAAGGGGGATTTCAACGTGGAAGCAATTCTTCCGATCATTGTTCAGATTGTTACTGGCATCCTCGGCGGACAAGCCATCGGCGCGGTCCTGCAGCAAGTGGCGATGAGCCAGCTGACCAAGATCATTAGCGGTGCGGTCGGCGGGGTCGCTGGAGGAACACTTCTTGGTACCCTCCTTGGGGGTGCTGCGGGTGCCGATCCTGCTGCGGGCGGCGCACTGGGCGGTCTTCTCGGCAATGCGATTGGTGGCGCGGGCGGTGGTGCGATCCTCACCGGGATCGTGGCTGCCGTCATGAAGGCGATGAACAAGTAACCCCAGCACTCAGGTGGGGTCTCGTACATTTTGACCCCTGATCAGCGGTGTGTCGGCGACGCGCGACACAACTAAGTACCAGTCGCGTCCTTCACGCACTTCTTGGTGAAGCTATCTTTGGCTGCGCCAGACAGCTTCTTGTCGGCAGCTTGCGTATCGCAAAGGGATGCGGCGTCCGAATCGCATTTCTTCATGAAGCTGGTAAGCGCTGCTCCTGCGAGCTTCTTATCACTCGCTTGAGCTTTGCAGGATTCGTCTGCCAATGCGCCACCTAAGGCTAAAGCAGAAAACATTATAGCTAGTGCAAGACGTTTCATTGGAACCTCCACTGTGAGGAAACCAGGAGAGCTCCTTTGTCGACCTCCTGCCATTCTGCGAATAGCCGCAGGACAGGATCACGCAGCGTGGCCGAAATGACACCCGCCACGATCAGTTGCGCCCAGAGGCAGATAGTATTAACGCTCAATTAATGCCCCGAGTGATCCAGTAATTCCCGATAATTCGCAACATTGGGGGGCGGCATTGAAGGGTTCGAAAGTCTACCGATCTTTATTGATGACTTCTCGGTGCCTCGGCGGTCTTGGTAACGGCCGCGCAAGCAGCCGACATGGGACCTTATTCTCCGCCAGCGTCGGTCGAGACGTGGACCGGATTTTCTGTGGGCGTCGGTGGCGGCGTCGGGTTCCTCAACTCTGATGTAAATGCAAAGGCGTCACGGATTGACGGTGTTGGATGCGCGCCAGGCTCTTTGGACTGCCCCTCTGGGACAGTTCTGAGAGAGATCGATCAAAATTACAATTCGACTTTCAGTGATCTCGGCGGCACTGGTGGCTTTTTCACGGTGCAAGGTGCTTACGACTATCAATTTGCGCCGCGCTGGGTGGTTGGCGCCTTCGTCGATGCAGATTGGTCCAATGTCAGCGGTCACGCAAAACAGGCAGGAGGCTCTTACATCACGTTCGCCTGCGATAACCCTGGGAACTGCGAAGACCAACCTGTCGGCTCGTTTGCTCCTAGCAATGGAACCATCAATACCAAAGTGAGCACCGAGTGGAACATTTCGGTGGGCGGGCGTATCGGCTGGTTGGCAAATCAGGGAACGCTGCTTTATCTGCTTGCCGCCTACACCCATGCCGATCTCAGTGATGCTCAGGTCAAGGTCAGCATCCCTGATCCAAGCGATTTGGTTGGCGTGCTGCTCGGAGGGCCACCCGGTAGCAGTCCATTCCCAACAAGCAATACGAGCCTCTTGGTGAAATTGCCGGATTCGCTCGACGGATGGAGCCTTGGCGGCGGAGCCGAAGCCAAACTCGGTGGGCCGTGGACCTTAAAACTAGAATACCGGTGGACGCATCTCGAAGGTGGCTCTGGACGTGCGAGCGCCGACGCGTCGCAGTGCTGCTTCGAGGGAAGGGATACACGCGATAATCAGCTGTTCCGAAATATCAACAGCAATGCCTCCGCCAACTTTGATGCAGATGAGCAGACGGTAAGAGGCGCGCTGGCCTACCACTTTTGGTCGGGTGGGAGCGGATATGGGGGCTAAGAAATAACCTTCCCCGACCGAAGAGCGGGGCGCCCCGAGCTGGCGATAAGCCGGCCCTTCCAGATTCGCATCTTCCTGGACAAACAAAAAGCCCCGCTAGGGACGGGGCCGAGTTGCGATATGGCTTGTGGTTTGAAGCAGGTCAATCCTAGGTGCTTTTCAGGAGATCCGCTGTCACCTTCCCGCAACGCAAGCAGCAAAAAGGGCCTGCCGGAGCGTGCGCCTCTGTCGCGCTCACCACACTTCGACGAGAAGCACGCCTCGCCCCAGAATAATGGGACCCCTTCAGGTCCGCCTACGTTCTTAATCCTCAATTCGCGATGAAGGAGATGCTCCCCATGCGTCACAGTTTGATCTCGTACCTTGTCGTACTAGGCGCTTCGCTCACGCCTGCGCTGGCTGTACCTGCCACACTCGCTGGATCGTGGCATGGCTCGGGCACGGTCAGCTCTCGCAACAACACCGATGCGGTTCAGTGCCACGCGAGATTTACCAAGGTTGCCGGTGCCTCCTTCGATGTCTCATCGCAATGCACGACTGACACCGGGCGCTACGACATCTCTGGACGTGTGGATGCCTCGGGCGGTAATCGCTACTCAGGATGGGTCGAGAGCAATGGAGAACGAGGCAACGTCGTTATCGTCCAAAGCGGCAATCTCCTCTCAGTCACGGTTACGGGTGGAAAGGGATCAGGCCGGCTGAACTCTATCGAGATAGACGCCCTCCTCTACGGTAAAGCGCGGACGCCGACGCTTCACTTGATCCATCCGAGCTCGTGCGCCTTGTCGACAGCGGCATGGAAGGCTCGAGCACGAAACTCCGAGATGGCGGGGGAGTCGACGCTCCCAGCAATCCAGCTTCGCGTTAACACCAGATGGGGATTGGCGAAGCGCTTCTGGTAGGTGACTGCAAAATCAGTCCCGGGCATGGTGACTGTGATACTGGTGCCGTCTACGACGACGTTGAGGGTATCCATCGCCATGCGGCCGCGCCTTCCTCGACGTACCGTGCTCGGGTGATAGGTGTGCTCCGCTCCACATAAAGAGCAGTTTGTTTGTATGCTCCTCATTTTGGGGAGCTCTTTCTCCTTGAGACTGGGCGCGTCTCTAAGAATGATGTCTTTGCCGCAATTCACGCAGACGACGAAAAAGTAAAAACCCGGTTTGGCCTTTGGCATTGCGCCCTCTCATGGACAAACGCTGGTACCAACCAGCATCGCCAGTTTATGGGGGATTTTGACACCGAACAGCAATTTGCCAGGAGGCCGGCCGCGCAGGCGGCCGAACTGGCTCGCGCCTTCCATGTCCGCTTCTGGCACAAAGCAGACATGCTCAATGCGCTGACAATTGTCCGCTTTTGGGGGCAAAGCGGACATTGACAAACCGCTGCCTACCAATCTCGATTTATGAGTTCACGGCCTAGTAAACTGGCGCGCATTATCCGGGGCTTGCGCGTTCGCGTCGGCGGCCGGAGCCGCCGTGGCTCGGGCTCTGGCGCCTCGCGTCGCGATATGGTTTCCTCGGGCCGCTTCTGGCGCCGGAGAGCATGTGAGGCTGTGGGGGCAGGGCCCTGAGGCGGGCCCCGAAGACCTAAGACACGCTCCTACAGGTTCAGGGTTGGCCTTCTTGGCCGGTTTCTGATTACTCACCCGCCGGTATCTCGCCGGCGGGCAGGCTGGGGCACAGGATGGCCATACGTCAGCTGCCGCCGAATCTCGTCAACCGCATCGCCGCGGGTGAGGTCGTCGAACGGCCTGCGAGCGTCGTCAAGGAGCTGGTCGAGAACGCCGTCGATGCCGGTGCGCACCGCATCGACATTGCGACTTCGGGCGGCGGCCTGCGGCTGATCCGCGTCGCCGACGACGGCTCAGGCATGGGCGCTGACGACTTGGCGCTCGCCGTCGAGCGCCACGCCACCTCCAAGCTCGCCGGCGACGATCTCTCCTCGATCCTGACGCTCGGCTTTCGCGGCGAGGCGCTGCCCTCGATCGGCGCCGTGGCCCGGCTCTCGATCCAGAGTCGCGCTGAAGGCGCGAGCGAGGCCTACGAGATCGCCGTCGATGCCGGCCGCAAGACCACGCTCAAGCCCGCCGCGCTCGCGGCTGGAACCCGCGTCGAGGTGCGCGACCTGTTCTATGCGACGCCGGCGCGGCTCAAATTCATGAAAGCGGAGCGGGTCGAGGCGGCGGCCATCGCCGACATGGTGAAGCGGCTGGCTCTGGCGCGGCCGGAGATCGCCTTCAGCCTCACCAGCGAGGAGCGCACGGCCCTTCGCCTCGAAGCCTGCTCGCCCGGGCTGCTCGACCATGGGCTTGATCGGCTCGGCCGCATCCTCGGGCCTGACTTCGTCGAGGACGCGCTGCCCGTGCGTGCCCAGCGCGGCAGCGTCTCGCTCGAAGGCTTTGCCGGCCTTCCCACGCTGCATCGGCCGAACAGCCTCCAGCTTTATCTCGCCGTCAATGGCCGCCCGGTGCGCGACAAGCTGCTCGCCGGCACCGTGCGCGCGGCCTATGGCGATCTGGTACCGCAAGGCCGCTACCCCATGCTCGCCCTGTTCTTGACGCTGCCGCCCGAGGAAGTGGACGTGAATGTCCACCCGGCCAAGACCGAGCTCAGATTCCGCGATCCGAACGGCATCCGTTCGCTCATCATCGGCGCGCTCAGGGATACGCTCGGCGCCGCCGGTCACCGCGCCACCTCGTCTCTGTCGCAAGCCGCCCTGCAACGCATGGCGACCCCGGAGAGCCACCGGCCGGCCACGCAGAGCTTCCGTCCCTTGGAAGCCCAGCCGAGCGGTAGAGGCGCCGTTGGCTTTGCCGAAAGCGCCCAAGCCCCGCTCGGGACGCTTGCCGAGCCGAGCGGGGACATGCGCGGCGCCGTCACGCAAGACGACGCTCACGCGACGCTCTATCCGCTCGGAGCCGCGCGGGCGCAGATCAACGACACCTTCATCGTCGCCGAGACCGAGGATGCGCTCGTCATCGTCGATCAGCACGCCGCGCATGAGCGCCTGGTCTATGAGCGCCTGAAGCGCGCTTTCGCCAATGGCGGCATCTCCCGCCAGCTATTGCTGATCCCCGAAGTCATCGAGCTCGACGCGGAGGCCGTTGCCAATCTCTGCGCCGCCGCTGCCGAGCTCGAGCGGCTCGGCCTCGTGGTCGAGCCGTTCGGCGAGGCCGCCATTCTCGTGCGCGAGGTGCCGTCCCTGCTCGGCACGTGCAACGTCAAGGGGCTGCTCGCCGATCTCGCCGCCGAGTTGGCCGAAGCCGAAGACAGCGAGCAGACAAGGCTGCTTGCCGCGCGGCTCGATCATGTCCTCTCCACCATGGCCTGCCATGGCAGCGTGCGGGCAGGCAGGCGGCTGAACCCGGAGGAGATGAACGCGCTGCTGCGCGACATGGAGCAGACGCCGTTCACCGGCCAATGCAATCACGGTCGCCCGACCTATATCGAGCTCAAGCTCGCCGACATCGAGAAGCTGTTCTCCCGCCGCTGAGGCAGGCGCGGGCGTTCACACCTTCTCCGTGCCGAGATGCTCGGTGACGCAGGCCGCGAGCGCGGCGATCGCGTCCTTGGTGCCGGTCAGTTTGAAGCTGATCTTCGAGCCTTCCGCCACGATGGTGAGCACCTTACCCTCGCGCAGCGCGTCGACCACGGGGTCTGTGCTCTGCAGCGGAATGACGATGCCATGCACGTCGACCACTTTGGCGATGGCCGCGATCGGGTCGCGATCGTCGACGAGCAGCACGACCGCCTCGGTCGTCCCCAGCTCGAAGCTGCGCTGATCGTCGGCGAGCACAAGCCCCCAGTCGTAGTCCTTGCTGATGACGAAGCCGAGCAGCACGCCGCTCTCGGCTTGCGCGGTCATGGTGCAATCGGAGAACTTGCCGTCGCTGTCGTAATTGGCGTCGCCCTGCCATACGCCGGAGATGAAGCCGCCTTTATCCGCTTCGAGCACCAAAAGCGCCGCCGCGAGGAGGGGCACGACGAGCGAGGCTTTGAGTTTCATGGAAGGTCCTGGCGGGGCGTTGCGGCCATTACAGCATGGTCGCAACCATGCTTGGGTTAAGGCCGAAAATCCCTTCAATGTCCGACCCTTGCGATGACGATCTGCGTGTCGCCGTAGCGCCGCCGGTCGATCTCCTCGAAGCCGGCCGGCCAGGCGATGTCAGCGTCCGCGCGCTCTTCCAAGACGGCGACGGCTCCTTGTTCAGCCCACCCCCTATTAACCGCTTCGGCAAGCGCGCGTTCCCCCAGTCCCTTGCCGTAAGGCGGATCGCAAAAGACGAGTTGGAAGGGTTGCAACGCGCCCGCCTCGCCGAGCTTGGTCGCGTCGCGCCGCCAGATCTTGGTGACGCCGGTCAAGCCGAGCGCCTCGACATTGCGGCGAATGGCGGCGCGCGCCCCGGCATCTTCCTCGATGAAGAGACAATAGCGGGCGCCGCGCGACAGCGCCTCCAGCCCGAGCGCGCCTGAGCCCGCAAACAGATCGAGCACGCGCGCGCCGTCGAAGTCGAAGCGAGGCGCGCCGTGCTCCAGCACATTGAACAAGGCCTGGCGCACGCGATCGGAGGTCGGGCGCGTGGCAAGTCCCTTCGGCGCCTCGATCTGCGCGCCCCTGAATTTGCCGGCTACGATGCGCATGCGCTCATCGGCGCCGCCCCCGGCGTTCCTTGGCGGCCTCGAACAAGCCGAACTCTTCGGCAAGCTTGGATCCGAGTTGCTCGGCGAGCACGCGCCGCTTCACTTCCTCGACCGCGCCTTCGGCGAGATCGCCGAGCGCGAAGGGCCCGAACGACACGCGGATCAGCCGATTGACGGTCAAGCCGAGATGCTCGGCGAGGCGCTTCACCTCGCGGTTCTTGCCTTCGCGCAAAGCCAGCGTGAGCCAGAGATTGGCGCCTTGCTCCCGGTCGATGCGCGCTTCGACCGGGCCGTAATGCACGCCGTCGATCGTGATGCCTTGGCGCAGCCTATCGAGCGCCTCTTGGCTGACGCGGCCATGCGCGCGCACGCGATAGCGCCTGATCCAGCCGGTGCTGGGCAGCTCGAGGTGGCGGGCGAGCTCGCCGTCGGTGGTGAGCAACAGCAGGCCTTCAGTATTGATGTCGAGCCGCCCCACCGAGACGACGCGCGGCAGCCCGGGCGGCAGAGCCTCGAACACCGTCTTCCGCCCTTGCGGATCCTTATGGCTGGTGACGAGGCCGCGCCGCTTATGATAGCGCCATAGCCGCGCCTCTTGTGCTTGCGGCAGCGGCTTGCCGTCCACGGTGATCGTGTCGCTTGGGTTAACCACGGTGGCGGGCGTGGTCAGCACCGTGCCGTTGACGGCGACCCGGCCCGCCGCGATCCAGGCCTCGGCGTCGCGTCGCGAGCAAAGGCCCGCATGGGCGATCGCCTTGGCGATGCGCATGGAGTCGGAAGGGCTCACCGCCGGTGGCTTGGCCTTGCCCGTCCGCGGGGCTTGACCCCGGCTCGCTCTGGCCCCCACTTTGCCGCCCATGGAGCGCAAGCTTGCAGATGATGGCGTGACTGGCAAGGCCGCGCGGCCGATGGATCTCGCGCTCGCCGAGGCGATACGCGCGCGCGACCTGGGCGAGGTTCCGGTCGGCGCCGTGGTGGTGAGCGCCGACGGCGAGGTGCTGGCAAGCGCCGGCAATCGCACGCTCAGCTTCCGCGATCCGACCGCGCATGCCGAGCTGCTTGCCATCCGCGCGGCCTGCGCGAAACTCGGCAGCGAGCGGCTTGCCGACTGCGATCTCTATGTGACGCTCGAGCCTTGCGCCATGTGCGCCGCGGCCATCTCCTTCGCCCGCATCCGCCGGCTTTATTTCGGCGCGTCAGATCCCAAAGGTGGTGCGGTGGAGCATGGCCCGCGCCTTTTCTCGCAAGCCACCTGCCACCATCGGCCGGAGATCGTCGGCGGCTTGGACGAAAGCCAGGCCGCAGGCCTGCTCAAGGATTTTTTCGCGGGACGGCGCTGAGCGGGTGGCCGGCGTCAATCCTCGGCCTTTGGCCCCCAGCCCGGACGAGGCGGAGGCGCTCCTACCGGAGGCCACTCGATATTCTGTGGATACTGCCCCCGCTGCAGCGCCTGGTTCTCGATGTCGCCCTTGGCGTAAGGGACAAAGCCGAAAAAGAAGCTGTAACCGCCCGGTCGCCCGGGATTGTAATAGTAGGGATAGATGGGTGTGCGTCCGCGCCGGTAGATGCGGACCTCGGTGACGGGAGAAGCCCCGTTGGCGAGGCCTGAGACAAACCCGGGCGCGGCTTGCGCGTCTCGCTGCCGGCACACAGCAACAGTCCGAGAGCGATCGTCCCGGCTGCGCCAAGTAGGGCGGTCACTCTTGTTACGCGGGGCAAGCGATGCGTCATGTGTTTCTCCGATCGGTTCGATGAGAGCTTAAAGACCCGCCGCTCAGGCTGCAACTTGTCCCGGTAAGAAGATGCGGAAATCCCCGATTCGATGCCACAGCCATGAATGACTGGGCTTTCGCTCTGCAACTCGGCATCGTGCTGGTGGTGATTCTCGCCATTGCCGTCTCCACCATCGGCTTCGCCTTCAGATCGATCCGCGCCGGCGTCGAGCCGAGCATCGAGGCCTCCTTCAGGAAGCTGCAGGCCGGCTGGTTCCAGCTCCATGTTTCCATCGCCAACCAGGCGCCTTACGCCCTCGTGGTCGACGAACTCAAACGCGTCAAGCCGCGAGCGGCGCGGTTGATGGCGCCGATCAAGCAGGTCAGCACGCGGAAAGGCGAGTTCCAGGTCTGGTCGCATCCGACCACCGACAAAGCGACGGCGAGCATTCCGCTCGACCTGCATCTCGGCCCGCATGAAGCCCGCGCCGGCGCCGTTGCGCGCACGTCTCAACAGCAAATCACCGCATGGCTATTCCTGCCCGAGGACTCCAACCCGCTGCATGTGACGCTCGAGCTGATCGTGCGCGATCACGCCAGCGCGCTCAGGCGTTATCGCGTCATCGCCAAGCGCGAAGGCAAGCACTGAACGCGCTAATTCGTCTCGGCCTTCTTATCCACGCTCTTGGCGACCGACTTCGTGCCGCGCAGGAGTTCGAGCGCGTAGCTCAGCTGCGTGTCCTTGGCCTGGTCGTCCGGAACATAGGATGAGCTTCCGGCCTCTTCCGGCTCGTCGTCAGGCTCGCCTTCGTTCTTGAGATGGCCGCGCAGGCTCGCCTCGCCGACCGCGTTGGCGGCCGATTTATTGGCATCCTTGGGCAGCTCCTCCTCGACCTTCACCTCCGGCGTGATGCCGAGAGCCTGGATCGAGCGGCCCGACGGGGTGTAGTAGCGAGCCGTGGTGAGCCGAAGGGCGCCGCCGCCGCCGAGCGGAATGATGGTTTGCACCGAGCCCTTGCCGAACGAGCGCGTGCCGACGAGGGTCGCCCGGTGATGATCCTGGAGCGCGCCGGCGACGATCTCCGAGGCCGAAGCCGAACCGCCGTTGATCAGCACCACGATCGGCTTGCCGTCGGTGATGTCGCCTGGTCGCGCGTTGGCGCGCTGCGTCTCTTCGGGATTGCGCCCCTTGGTGAGCACGATGGCGCCCTGGTCGAGAAAGGAGTTGGACACCGAGATGGCCTGATCCAGCAGGCCGCCGGGATCGTTGCGCAAATCGATGATGTAGCCCTTGAGCTTCGGACCGATCGTCCGCTTCAGCTCCGAGATCGCCTTCTCCAGCTCGGAGGTGGTCTGCTCGTTGAAGCTGGTGACGTGCACATAACCGACGTCATCCTCGGCCTGAAACTTCACCGGCTTGATGCGGATCACGTCGCGCGTCATGGTGACGTCGAACGCGTTGTCGATGCCCTTGCGCTTGATCGTCAGCGTGATCGGCGCATTGATCGGACCGCGCATCTTCTCCACGGCCTGGTCCAGCGTGAGGCCCTCGATCGGCTCCTTGTCCAGCGCGACAATGAGATCGCCGCTCAGGAGTCCAGCCTTGGCGGCCGGCGTATCCTCGATCGGCGCGACCACCTTGATCGCGCCGTTCTCCATCGTCACCTCGATGCCGAGCCCGCCGAACTCTCCGCGCGTCTGCACCTGCATCTCGCGGAACTCTTTGCCGTTCATGTAGGTCGAATGCGGGTCGAGCGCCGCGAGCATGCCGTTGATGGCATCCTCGATCAGCTTGTTGTCGTCCGGCTTCTCGACATAGTCGGAGCGGACGCGCGCCAGCACCGAGCCGAACAGATTGAGGTCCTTGTAGAGCTGCGCATTGCCTTCCGCCGGTGCGTTCTCGGCGAATCCCACCATGGCGCCGGCACCGCAAACGGACAGCACGAGAAGCCCCAAAAGCGCGTAACGGATTTTCCGGACCACCTATGAACTCCTCGGGTCAGACGCTGATTAAAGGCCAAAACGGCAGGATGACGCGAAGCACGGACCGTGCCAGAGAGACTACCCTGTTGGATTGCCCCGCACTTGCGACACGCTGTCCTGCAATATTGGCGCGTTTGCGGCGCTATTCCAGCGTTAAGTCATGAATATTTCTCCATGTGGCATGCCCGCTTCACCGCAGGATTGGGCATGCAGGCTCCTTGCCGCGACGCTTCACGCGTCCGGAGTTTGATGAAATTTACCTCGATCCTTCGAGACGGGCCTTCGGCTCTCCTCAGGATGAGGGGGGATGGCGCGCCGAAAAGCGCAAAATCCTTATGGCTCGTGCCTTGCGGCACGCGGGCGCCTTCCGGCGCGCCAATCGCAGCGTTTTCCGGCACCGGGCCCTGCTTTCGTCCGGTCCGTCGCGCATCGAACGCGCCGACCGAGCCATCAGCCAGCTCCTGGCAGGACCTCCTATTGGGTCCCGGAGGGAGCTCCGATGCCGCCCGAGTGCCTTGTTGCGCAAGGCCCGCGGGCGCCGCACCTCGTCCCGCCTCACGACGCCTCATGATCGCGCCCCTCAGTGGACGAGGTGCGTGCATCATACGGCAGGTTTAGGAGGCGGGGATAAAGCTTGGCCGCTACTCGAGGCGCAAATCCCATTTGGCCGGGGTGTACCACAGGCAAGCGCCCAAAGGCTTCGACCACAAGCACTTTTGCCCAGGCCGCGGGCCTGGCAGCGTGCCGTGACGCTTCGCATCGAGCAGGGCTTGTTCCCAACGCGCGCCAACGCTCTGGCCAGCAAGGGAAGGGTAGGTCGAGACGACGACAAAACAGAGGGCTAGCAACAAACAACGCATGGGAGTCTCCATCGGTTGGCGTGTACTATCGCGCCGGCGGACTACCAATGCGTTGAGGCCAGCAATAAATCCGAAGAATGAGGCAGAAGAAATACTGTGAATACTTGAGCGCTGATGAGAGTTCACAGAACAATTTTAGCTAAATTGAGTGGATTGCTGGGGGGAGCCCTGGCCTCAGCTTCGCTACCCGCCTCACCGCGCGCCAGCCGATGTCGCGGCGACAGAAGCCGCCCGGCCAATCGATCTTGTCGACCGCCGCATAGGCGCGGGTCTGCGCCTCGGCGATGCCGGCGCCCCGCGCGGTGACGCCGAGCACGCGGCCGCCATCGGCGAGGATGCGCCTGCCGTCGCGCTTGGTGCCGGCGTGGAACACCTGCACATTCGGGTCGGCGCCGGCCGCATCGAGCCCCTTGATCTCGGAGCCCTTCGCATAAGACCCTGGATAACCGCGCGTCGCCATCACCACGCAGAGTGCGGCATCGTCGTGCCAGTCGAGCGCGACGCCGCTTAAGCGCCCTTCGGCCACGGCGAGCAGGGCAGGCAGCAGATCCGACTTGAGCCGCAGCATCAGCACCTGCGTCTCGGGATCGCCGAAGCGGACATTGTATTCGATCAGCTTCGCCGCGCCGTTCTTGAGCATCAGCCCGGCATAGAGCACGCCCTTGAACGGCGTGCCGCGCGCCTGCATGGCGCGCACCGTCGGCAGGATGATCTGCTGCATCACTTGCGCGCAGAGTTGAGGCGTCATGATCGGCGCCGGCGAGTAGGCGCCCATGCCGCCGGTGTTGGGGCCCTGGTCGCCGTCGAAGGCGCGCTTGTGGTCCTGTGCGGTGGCGAGCGGGAGAGCGGTCTCGCCGTCGACCAGCGCGAAGAAGCTCGCTTCCTCGCCGTCGAGGAACTCCTCGATGACGAGCTTGGCGCCGGCGGCGCCGAACGCGCCGCCGAAGCAATCCTCGATCGCCGCATTCGCCTGCTCGCGCGTCTCGGCGATGACCACGCCCTTGCCGGCGGCGAGCCCGTCGGCCTTGACGACGATGGGCAGGCTCTGCGTCGCCACATAAGCCTTGGCCGCGGACGCGTCATCGAAGCGGCGATAGGCCGCCGTGGGGATGCCGTATTCGGCGCAGAGATCCTTGGTGAAGCCTTTGGAGCCTTCGAGCGCCGCCGCCGCCCGCGACGGCCCGAATACCTTAACGCCTGCCGCCTGCAGATCGTCGGCGAGCCCTGCCACGAGCGGCGCCTCGGGCCCGATCACCACGAGGCCGATGTCGTTCTCCCGGCAGAAGCCGATCACCGCCGCATGATCCGCCACGTCGAGCGCCACGCATTCGGCGACCGCTTCGATCCCCGCATTCCCCGGCGCGCAATAGAGTCGGTCGAGCAGGGGGCTTTGCCTGAGCTTCCAGGCGAGCGCGTGCTCGCGGCCTCCCCCTCCGATCAACAGCAGATTCATCTAGAAAAAGCCTTGGCTTGTAGCCCGCATGGCGAGCTTGTATTGCATCAGGTTGATGGACGCCAATGGCTGATCGAATAGCATCAACGGCGACGAATCTCGTCGAATATACCGTCTCGGAGCTTGCCTTCGCGCTCAAGCGGACGGTCGAGGACGCCTATGGGTTGGTGAAGCTCAGGGGCGAGATCTCCGGCTTCAAGGGCCGGCATTCTTGCGGCCATTGCTATTTCACCTTGAAGGACGAGGGCGCCTGCATCGAGGCGGTGATCTGGCGGAGCACCTTCCAGCGGCTCAAGTTCAAGCCTGACGAGGGGCTCGAGGTCGTGGCGCGCGGCCGCATCACCACCTATCCCGACAAGTCGAAATACCAGATCGTCATCGACGCGCTCGAGCCGGCCGGGGTCGGCGCGCTGCTGGCGCAGCTCGAGGAGCGCAAGAAGCGGCTCGCCGCCGAGGGCCTGTTCGAAGAGGCGCGCAAGCAGGCGCTGCCCTTCCTGCCGCGCATCATCGGCGTCGTCACCTCGCCGACCGGCGCGGTGATCCGCGATATCTTGCATCGGCTCGCCGATCGCTTTCCCTGCCATGTGCTGGTCTGGCCGGTGCGCGTGCAGGGCGAGACCTGCGCGGTCGAGGTGACCGCCGCGATCGCGGGCTTCAACGCATTCGATGGCGCCGGGCCGATTCCGCGGCCGGACCTCATCATCGTCGCGCGCGGCGGCGGCAGCCTCGAAGATCTGTGGGGCTTCAACGACGAGGCCATGGCGCGCGCGGTCGCTGCCAGCGCGATCCCGCTGATCTCCGCGGTCGGCCACGAGACCGACTGGACCATCATCGACTATGTCGCCGATTTCCGCGCGCCGACGCCGACCGCCGCTGCCGAGCGCGCCGTGCCGGTGCGCGCCGACCTGCTCATCACCGTGACGCAGCACGGCTTGCGCGTCGCCACCTCGCTCCGGCGGCGGATCGGCAGCGAGCGGCATCGCTTCGCCGGGCTCGCGCGCGCCCTGCCGCGCAAAGCCAATATTCTCGACCTGCCGCGCCAGCGCTTCGACCATGCCAGCGCGAGATTGAAGCGTGCCCTGATCGCCAATGCCCGGGTGCACCGTAATTGGCTCGAGCGCGCATCGGGTCGGCTAAGGCCGCATGTCGTGGCACGTGCCGCGCAAGCGGGCCGCGACCGTCTGATCCGGCTCGACCGCTCGCAAGCGCGGTCGCTCGCCACGCTGCTCGCGCGCTCGCGCGCGAAGCTCGACGGCCAGGCGAAATTGCTGCAGACGCTCGGCTACCACAATGTGCTGTCGCGCGGCTTCGCTCTGGTGCGCGGAGAGGACGGCGCGATGCTGCGCCGCGCCGCCGAGGTGAAGCCGGGATCGGCTCTCGACATCGAGTTCGCCGATGGCCATATCGAGGCGCATGCCGACGCCGCTGCGCGCAAGCCCGAGCCCGCAGCGAAGACTCCGCGCCGGCGCGGCGACGACAAGCAGGGCTCATTGCTCTGAGGCGAAAGTGAACGCGCTTTCGCCAAGATCGTGCTGGAAAAGGCGAGAGCAGGCTGGCGTTGCGCGCCGGCTTGAGGTTATGGTGACAGATATTTTGCAGAGACGAGCCACTCGGTCTTGATGAATCGATTCGAACGCAACATCGCCTTCAAGGGCGAAGCCAAGCTCAAATATCTCGACGGCGAGGTGCAGGTGATGACGCCCGGCGATTTCGTGCGCTGCGCGGTCACGGGGCGCACCATCCCGCTCGAGGAGCTCCGCTATTGGAGCGTCGAGCTGCAGGAGGCTTATGTCGACGCGGCCGCCTCGCTCAAGCGCTTCCGCGAGACGCATCAAGCCGCGGATTAGCCAGCGCCGTCGCCAGCAGCCGTTTCACCGCTTCCTTGTCGGCGAATTCCACCGCGATGGCGAAGGGGCGGGCGCGATGCTTTAGCTCGGCCACGGCAGAATCCGCTTCGCCCTCGAGCCGCACATAATCCTTCTCGGTGGTGACCAGCATGGCGTTGTAGTCCTTCGCCTCCTTCAACAGGCTGCGCGCCTGCCGCTCGCTATAGCGGTAATGGTCGGGATAGGCGCGGGTGTCGATCAGTCGCGCGCCCTCATTGCGCAAGGTGGCGAAGAATTTCGCCGGCCGCGCGATGCCGGCGAAGCCGATCACCGGCAACACCGAGAGCCAGCGCCGGTCCTGCCGCGGCACCATGCGCGCCTTCAGCACGGGCTTGGCCTGCGCCGTGAAGGCCTCGATCAATTTCGCGACCCTTTCCTCCTCGCCGATCACGATCAGCGCCGAGGCCCGCGCGATCTGCGCATCGAGCGGCGCTCGCAAGGGGCCGGCCGGGATGATCAGGCCGTTGCCGACGCCCACGCCGCCGTCGACCACGACCAGGGACAGATCCTTGGCGAGGCTCGGATTTTGGAACCCATCGTCCATGACGATGACGCTTGCATCGGTCGCTTCGATGGCCTTGGCGCCGGCGGGGCGATCGGCTGAAACCATGGTCGGCGCGGCGTCCGCCAGCAGCAGCGGCTCATCTCCCACTTGCTGTGGCGCTGTCGCCCTGCTTGACCAGGACCGGGCCCTTGCTCGCCCCGCCATAGCCGCGCGTGAGGAAGGCGGGCTTTGCCCCGAGCTCCTTGAGCAAGGCGGCGATGGCAACGGCCGTCGGCGTCTTGCCCCCGCCGCCTGCGGTGAAATTGCCGACGCAGACGACGGGAAGCCGCGACCGGTACGGCGTGCCTTGCGCGAAGCGCTGTTCGGCAATCCGGCCATAGAGGTTGCCCAAGGGGGCAAGCGCCGAGCCGAGCGCGCCCTTGCGGCGGTACCACCAGAACGGCGCCTCAAGAGGCATGTTGCAGCGTCGTGCTTGGCGGCAGGTAGCGCTCGAGTTCGGCGAGCGTGCGCGGCAAGGCCCCGCTCATGGCGGCGATGGCGCGGCTCGCCCGCTCGGTCATCGCCCGGCGCGCGCTCGCGTCGTCGAGCAGGGCCAGCGCCGCCTCGGCGAGGCTCGCCGCGTCGCTCACCTGCTTGCAACCCCCCGCGCGCAGCAACGCCGAATAGGAATCGCGGAAGTTCTGCACATTGGGGCCGGTCAGCACCGCGGCGCCGAGCTTGATCGGCTCGACCGGGTTCTGCCCGCCGCGTTCCGCCAGCGAGCCGCCGACAAAGGCGACGGGCGACAGCGCATAGAACAGGCCGAGCTCGCCGATCGTGTCGGCAACGTAGATGTCGGTCGAAGCCTCGGGAAGCTTGCCTTCCGAGCGGAGCACCACGTTAAGGCCCGTAGGCTGCAACTGAGCGGCGATCAGCGGGCCACGCTCGGGGTGCCGCGGCACGATGATGGTGAGCAGGTCGGGTCGCGCCGCCCGCATGCGCAGATGCGCCGCAGCGATGATTTCGTCCTCTCCCGGGTGCGTGCTGGCGGCAAGCCACACGCTGCGGCTGGCGAACGCGGCATCGAGCTTGCGCCGTCCCGGCAGATCGACGGGCGGCGGCGGCGCGTCGGCCTTGAGGTTGCCGACGTCGAGCGTGCGCGGGACGCCGAGCTGGGCGAAGCGCTCGGCGAGCCCCTCGTTCTGGGCGAGCACGAGATCGAACGCCCCGAACAGCGGCCGGCTCATCCCCGGCCGCCGCCGCCAGCGCTTGAAGCTGGACGTCGATATGCGCCCATTGATCAGCACCAGCGGAATGGCGCGGGCCTTCGTCTCCAGCACGAGGTTGGGCCAAATCTCCGACTCGACCAGCACGGCGAGATCGGGGCGCCAATGCTGCAAGAAGCGCTGCATGAAGCCCTGGTTGTCGAGCGGGATGTATTGGTGCAGCACGCCCTTCGGCAGCCGCGTGCGCGCGAGCCGGGCCGAGGTGACGGTGGCGGTGGTGAGCAGCATGCGCAGCTCGGGACGCTCGGCGGCGATCGTCTCGATCACCGGCAGCGCCGCGTTGGCCTCGCCGACACTTGCCGCATGGAACCAGACGAGGAAGCCCGGCGGGCGTGGCGAGCTGGCGATGCCGTAGCGCTCGGACCTGCGCTCGGGCTCCTCCTTGCCGCGCCGCGTGCGCCAATCGAGGATCATGGGCGCGAGCGGCGCCGCCAGGCGCGTCAACACCCGGTAGGCCTTGAGCGACAGCCCAGGCTTGGCGGTGTCTTGTTTGGTCAAGGGATCGCGTGCTCCTGCCAGAGCATACGCGCGCGCGGTGGCTTCGGCGAGAGCGCTTTCGATGGCGATCCGTCCCCGCTCGATGATTTCGGCATCGTTGGTTTGCGGCACAAGCACCGGATCGCCGACGACGATGGCAAGCGTCGAGAAGGGAAGATTGATGGTGAAGGCGCTCCAGGTGGGCGTGGTGATGAAGCGTTTGGTGGCGATGGCAAACGGCACGACAGGCCGCCCCGACAGCGAGGCGAGCGTGCCGATGCCTTCGCCGGCGCGACGCGCCGGTCCCGGTGGGACGTCGGCAGTCATGGCCACGGTGGCGCCGCTCGATAGCGCGCGCAAGGATTCGCGCAACGCCGTCGCGCCGCCGCGATCGCGCTTGCGCTTGCCGGCGCCCGCGCCCCTGATCAGGCTAATGCCGAACCGCTTGAGCACGGCGCCGATCAGCGCCGCGTCGCCGTGACGCGAGATCATGGCCCGCACATCGGCCGGGCGCTTCGGCTTGAGCTTCGGCAGCAGCAGGAATTGGCCGTGCCACATCGCCAGAATTTGCGGGTGCTGCGAGAACAGCTTGGCGTCGGTGTCCTCGGGGTCGCGCTTGATGCGGCTCGTGGCGTAGACCAGCGCGATATAGGCGGCGGCAAGCGCGCCGATGACGGCTACGGCGGGCTTCGATGCTAGCAGCCGTTTCAACATGACTTTTTGATCTGGCTACTTGCCGGCCACTGCGACGGCCGCTTGTCCCCCCTCTGGGGGCGTGGCTGGCGCATAGCCCCCGGCAATGCCGAACTGGGTGCGATGCAGTCGGGTGTAAAGGCCGCCCTTGGCGACGAGGTCGTCGTGCCGGCCGCTCTCGATGATGCGGCCCTGGTCGAGCACGCAAATGAGATCGGCCTTCTTCACCGTGGACAGGCGGTGCGCGATCATCAGCACCGTGCGGCCGCGCATCAGCACTTCGAGCGCGGCCTGCACCTTCGCCTCGGCCTCCGAATCGAGGGAACTGGTCGGCTCATCGAGCAGGAGGATGGGCGCATCCTTGTAGATCGCCCGCGCGATGGCGATGCGCTGCCGCTCGCCGCCGGAGAGCAGCCCGCCCGCCTCGCCGACGCGGGTATCGTAGCCCCGCGGCAGGCCCATGATGAAATCATGTGCCGCGGCGGCCTTGGCGGCCGCGATCACTTGGCCTTCGTCAACCGGCTTGGAGCCATAAGCGATATTGACGCGGATCGTGTCGTCGAACAGCACCGGGTCCTGCGTGACCAGCGCAATGGCCTCGCGCAGACTGTCGACGGTGACGTGCTTGATGTCCTGGTCGTCGATCAGAACTTTGCCGCGCTCAGGATCGAAGAAACGCAGTGTGAGGTTGACCAGCGTGCTCTTGCCCGAGCCGGAAGGGCCGACCAGCGCCACCGTGCTGCCTGGCGGCACGATAAGGCTCACGCTCTTCAGCACGGCGTTCTCGGGCTCATAGGCGAATGAGACGTCTCTGAACTCGATCTCGCCCTGCTTGAGTTTCAGCGGCTTTGCGTCCGGCACCTCGATGAGAGTGACCTGGCGATCGACCACGCCGAACACCCGGCTGGCGGCGGCAACGCCTTCCTGAAGTTGCGTCTGCAGCGTGGCGGCGCTCTTCAGCGGAGCGTAGATCAGCAGCGCCGCGGTCATGAAACCCATGAAATGGCCGAGCGTCAGATCGCCGCGCACGCCCTTGGTGCCGGCGAAATAGATGGCGAGAGCGAAACCGAAACCGGTCAAGAGCTCGATCGCCGGGCTCGACAGCGCGCGGGCGCGGGTGCCGCGCATGGTGAATTCCAGCGCGCGGTTGATGGCCGAGGCCGCGCGCGCCTCCTCGCGATCCTCCTGGCGGTAGGCGCGCACGATGCGCATGCCGCGCAAGGTCTGGGTGATCAGCGAGGATAGATCGCCGGTTTCCTGGAGCGACTGCGTGGTCGATTTCCGCATCTTGCGGCGCTGGCGCGAGAGGACGAACCAGGCGATCGGCATGAACAGCAGGATCAGCACCGCGAAGCGCGCGTCCATGTAGAACATGGTGCCGACCAGAATGATGACCTTGAGATAGTTCTCGCCCATCGTCACCAGCGAGCGGCTGGCGGTCTGGCGGATCAGCAGGGCGTCGGTGAGGAAGCTGGAGAGCAGCCGTCCCGAATGCACCGTCTGGATCCAGCTCAAATCGGCGCGCGCCAGCTTGGCGAACATCTGGATGCGCAGGTCGGCGATGAAGCGGTTGCCGAGATAGGCGACGGTGACGTCGGCGACATATTCGGCGATCGCCTTGATGACGGTGACGACGACGATAGCGGCGGTGATCAAGTAAACCATCTGCGCGTTCTTGCCGACGAACACGTCGTCGGCAGTGCGCTGGATGAGGAAGGGGATGGCACCCGTCGTCGCGGCGGTGAGCAGCATGGCAAACGTGGCCAGCAGCAGCAGCCCGATGCGGGGCTTGAGATGCTCCTGCCAGATGCGCGACACGATGGTGCCGGTCGTATACTCGACTTGGAGTTCGTCCGCGCTCCGCGTGATCGCGCTGGAGTCCTTGAACAACTGGTCTTTCAAGCGGTTCCCCGATTTTCCCGGCTTCGGCAGGAGGGGCTTGAGCAGCCCTTCCGTCCTTCTAGCATGCCGGGCTCGACGCCTATAAGGCGAAAAACCCGGCGCGCACTAATGCCGCTATGGCGCCTCGCCGCCCGGGCTCTCGCCCGGGTCGAGCAGGCGGTGCAGATGCACGATGAAGTAGCGCATATGCGCGTCGTCGACGGTGCGGTGGGCGGCGTCCTTCCAGGCGTCATAGGCTTGCGCGTAATTGGGATAGATGCCGACGATGTCCAGCCGCTTCAGATCGCTGAACTCGATCTTGTCGAGCGAGGTCAGCTCTCCGCCGAACACGAGATGAAGCAGTTGCTGCCCCTTGGTCTTGGCGCCGTCCTTTGCGGCCATGGTCCGTCCTTCCCCCACTCTGTCCTTTTTATTGTGCCGAGGAGATCGCTAGAGGTCTACGCGGTTTGTGCGATCGATCAAGAGAGGATGCAGCGCCTTGCCGCTCGCGACCAGGCTGGGAAAGCGCGGGGTGGGCCGGTTATAGACATGGGCCTCGCCGTGATGGTCGGTGATCGCCCCGCCGGCCTCCTCGACGATGAGTGCGGCGGCGGCCAGGTCCCATTCGCTCTTGGCCGAGAGCGAGATGGTGGCGTCGGCTTGACCGCAAGCGACCAGCGCCAGCCGGTAGGCCACCGAGTTCACCCAGCGCGTCTTCACCTCCGGCCACGGCTCCTTCCAGATCTTCTTCTTGAACAGGCCGCCGCTGGCGATCAACAGCGCGCCGTCGAGCGCGCTCTTCTTGCTTGCCGCGATCGGCGTGTCGTTGAGGAAGGCGCCTTTGCCGCGCATGGCATGGAAGAATTCTCCCGTCGCGGGATTGAACACGACGCCGAGCACCGGCACGCCGTCCTCGACCAGCGCGGCCGAGACCGTCCATTCCGGCACATGCCGCAAGAAGGCATTGGTGCCGTCGATCGGATCGACCATCCACACGCGCCGGTAATTGAGCCGCTCCGAATCGTCCTCGGTCTCTTCCGAGAGCCAGCCATAGTCAGGCCGCTTGGTACGGAGATCGAGCTTGAGCGCGGTGTCGACGGCAATGTCGGCCTCGCTCACTTCCGAGCCGTCCGGCTTCCGGTTCACCAGGATCTGCTGCTTGAAATAGGTCAGCGCGAGCTCGCCGGCGTCGCGCGCGGCGAGCTTAAGAAGTGCGTAATCCTCCTCCAAGGAGGGTGCTTGCAACGGGCGATTGGCGGATTCGACGGCGATCATGGGCAGCGGAAGATTCTCTAAACTTTTCGGAAGAGTTCTCTAAACCATGTGAGCAGCTTGTTGGCGCATACCGGACGTTAAACACGTCCATTAAGCGCTTCGGAAAACTTCTATGGCAGCATCGTGGCAATCAAAGGCCGCCATAAGGCTGCCAGCCGAACGGGGAAGCTAACAGCAAGGCGTCATCCGGGCCTCAGGGCGAACAGCTCTGGGGCCCGGTTGCTTTTTGCGCGCCGATCGCCCCGCGCGCAACTCAGAATATTGCCGCAAGGGCTGTATCGGCCATCATCGCGCCGAGCACGATGACCGCAAAATCGCGGTTCGAGCGGAAGCGGCTGAGGCAATTCTCGGCATTGTCGATGTCCAGCGTCGCGACCTGCCAGGTTAGCTGCGCGGCCGCCGCCAGCATGCCAATCAAAAAGGCCGTGCCGGCATTGGCCATAAGACCGGCAGCCGTGATGGCGAGCCAGGCGAGGCTGTACAGCGCGATGAGCCAGGGCTTGGTGGCGCGGCCGAATCGAAGGGCCGTCGACTTCAGCCCAATCAGATCGTCATCCTCGCGGTCCTGATGCGCGTAGATGGTGTCATAGCCGATGGTCCAGGCGACCGCGCCGGCATAGAGCACGATGGCCGGCCAATCGAGCCGTCCGAGCGCGGCAGGCCAGCCGAGCAATGCGCCCCAGTTGAAGGCGAGCCCGAGCACGGCCTGCGGCCAATAGCTGAATCGCTTGACGAAGGGGTAGAGCGCGACGATGGGGATCACGCCCAGTCCGAGCCAGATCGTTGTGCTGTTGAAGCTGAGCAGCACGAGGAGGCCGATCAGGCAGAGCACGAGCATGAAGATGAAGGCGCCGCGCGGGCTCACCTGTCCGCTCGGCAGCGGCCGCGATCGCGTGCGCGCAACCTGCGCGTCGATCTCGCGGTCGACCAGGTCGTTATAGGTGCAGCCCGCGCCGCGCATGGCGACGGCGCCGACGGCGAACAGAAGCAGCAGCCAAGGATCGGGATAAGGGTCCTCGATGCTGCGGGCCGCAAGCGCAACCGACCAGAAGCAAGGAAATGCCAGCAGGAAGAAGCCGATCGGCCGGTCGAAGCGGGCGAGCCTGAGATAAGGCAGGATCGCCGCCGGCGCGAAGCGGTCGACCAGATTGCGCGCGGGCGCGTCGGCAACGGCGCTGGCTTTGCCTTGGGTGAGCGGACGTGTCATGTGATGGCACGTGTCATTACGTGTCGCGGGAAGCCTTCACGGCCTAGATAAGCATCCATGTCAGCGAAGCTCCAGCGCCTCTTCGTCACGTCCGCGCTTGCCCAAGGGGCGACGGTTGCGCTGGCGAAGGACCAGGCGCATTACCTCGGAAACGTGCTCAGACTCAAGCCGGGCGACGCGCTGCTCCTGTTCAACGGCAGTGACGGCGAGTGGTGCGCCGAGCTTGGCGCCATCGGCAAGAAGGGCGCGGAAGCGCGCGTGACGCATCAGACGCGCCCGCAAGACGAGGGGCCCGACCTGCATTATCTGTTCGCGCCCTTGAAGCGCGCCCGCCTCGATTATATGGCGCAGAAAGCGACCGAGCTCGGCGCCAGCGCGCTGCGGCCGGTCATCACGCGGCACACCGTCGCCGAACGCGTCAAGACCGACCGGCTGCTCGCCAATGCCGTCGAGGCGGCGGAGCAGTGCGGCATCTTGCGCGTGCCGGAGGTGATGGAGCCGGAGCCGCTCGCCAAGCTCATCGCCGGGTGGGATGAGAGCCGGCTGCTGATTTTCGCCGACGAGGCCGCCGCGCACGCATCCCCCATCGAGGCGCTTCGGGCGCGGCCCAAGGCCAAGCTCGCCGTGCTGGTCGGCCCGGAGGGCGGCTTCGAGCGCGAGGAGCGCGCGGCGCTGCTTGCAAAGCCGTTCGTGCTCCCCATCTCTCTCGGGCCCCGGGTGATGCGGGCTGATACCGCCGCCGTCGCGGCTCTCGCCCTGGTGAATGCGGCGCTTGGCGACTGGCGGTAAGCATCGACTGTAACGATCGCTTGTCAGTCTCATGCTAGGAGCGTCATAAAGGCGCCCCTTTGGCGCCCCGCCCCGCTTCCGCGGGACGCCTCTCAACCGTTACGGAGCTCTCCTGATGTCGACACGGGTGGATGGGCCGCAAAGCCCTATCATCGAGTCACGGGACGAGCTCGTCGCCGATCTCGAAGCGGGTTCCAAGCCGCAATCGGCTTGGCGCATCGGCACCGAGCACGAGAAGTTCGGCTTCTACCGCAAGAGCTACGCGCCGGTGCCGTATGACGGCGAGCGCGGCATAAGCACGCTGCTCGATACGCTTGCACAGCGCTTCGGCTGGGATCCCGTCACCGAGAACGGCAACATCATCGCGCTGCGCCGCAAGGACTGCCCGAAGGGCGGCGCGGTCAGCCTCGAGCCGGGCGGCCAGCTCGAGCTGTCGGGCGCGCCGCTCGAAAATGTGCACGAGACCTACGAGGAGCTCCGCCAGCATCTCGTCGAAGTCGGCGAGGTGGGGGGAGAGCTCGGCATCGGCTTTCTCGGTATCGGCTTCTCCCCGAAATGGACGCTTGAGCAGACGCCGGTGATGCCGAAAGAGCGCTATCGCATCATGCGTCGCTATATGCCGACGCGAGGGCGGCACGGCCTCGACATGATGTTCCGCACCGCGACGGTACAGGTGAACATGGATTTCGCCGACGAGGCCGACATGGTCGCCAAGCTGCGCGTTGGCCTCGCGCTGCAGCCGGTCGCGACCGCGCTCTTCGCCAACTCGCCCTTCACGGAAGGAAAGCCGAACGGCTATCAGTCCTACCGCGCCGAGATGTGGCGCGACACCGACCCCGACCGCACCGGGCTGTTGCCCTTCGCCTTCGATGCCGGCATGGGCTTCGAGCGCTATGTCGACTACGCGCTCGATGTGCCGATGTATTTCGTCTATCGCGACGGCCGCTATATCGACGTGGCCGGCGCTTCGTTCCGGGATTTTCTCGCCGGCAAGCTGAAGGCCCTGCCGGGCGTCAGGCCGACGCTCGACGATTGGGCCGATCATCTCACCACGTTGTTTCCCGATGTGCGGCTGAAGCGCTTCCTCGAGATGCGCGGCGCGGACGCCGGCTCGTTCGCCGCGCTCTGGGCGCTGCCGGCGCTGTGGACCGGTCTGCTTTACGATAGCCAGGCGCTCGACGGCGCCGTGGCGCTGACCCGCGACTGGAGCGAGGACGAGCGCCAGGGGTTGCGCGATGCGGTCCCGCGCCTGGGATTGAACACGCCGTTCCGCGGGCGCACGCTCAGGGATATCGGCCGCGAGGTCGTCGATCTCGCGCAAGGCGGTCTCAAGCGGCGCGCCCGGCTCGACCGCAGCGGCGAGGATGAGGGCAAGGCGCTCGCGCCGCTGGTCGAGATCGTCGAGGAAGGGCGATCGTCGGCCGATCGCCTGCTGGCCGATTTTGCCGGGCCCTGGCGCGGCGACATCGACCGCGTGTTCGACACCCAGGCATTCTAGTTCCGCTATCCTCGCGGCGAAGTATAATGCGCGCCGCGGTCGCAAGTGGCCGCATTCGCGCGAGATGGATCTGGCATGGACGCTCTGTCTGACGTGCTTTCGGCCGTCCGCCTCGACGGTGCGGTCTATGTCAATGCCGAGTTTACGGCGCCGTGGTGCGTGGCGACGCGATATGGGCTGCACACCGCCGCGCCCAAATTGCCCGACACCGACCACGTCGTGTTCTTTCATCTCCTGACCGACGGGTCTTGTCTCGCCCGCCTGGCGGCTGGGGGCGAGGTCTTCGCGGTCAAGGCCGGCGACCTGTTGTTGCTCCCGCACGACGATCTGCACGTCATCGGCAGCGATCTCAAGCTCCCCTTCGGCGAAGTCAGGAATGCCCCACCCGAAAGTGGCGGCTTGCTCGAACTGCACGCCGGCGGTGGCGGCGAAGCGACCCGGTTCATTTGCGGCTATCTGGCATGCGACCGGCGCGCGTCGCGCGCGTTGCTTGGCTCTCTACCGCCGATGCTGCGCATCTCGCTCGGCGACATCTCGCGCAGCGGCTGGCTCGCCGACCTGCTTCGCGTCGGAGTGCAAGAATCGCGCGCGCAACGGCCCGGCTCGCAGTCGCTGCTGGCGAAGCTTTCCGAGCTCGCCTTCACCGAGGCGTTGCGCCGTTATGCGCAATCCAACCCGCCCGAGCTGAAGGGCTGGCTCGCGGGGCTACAAGACCCTTACGTGGGTCGCGCGCTCGCGCTTTTGCATGGTGAGCCGACGCGCGGCTGGACCGTCGATCAACTCGCGCGCGAGGTGGCGTTGTCGCGCTCGGCGCTGGCCGAGCGATTCGTCGCCACGATCGGCCTGCCGCCGATGCAATATCTGACGCAATGGCGGCTCACTCTGGCGGCCCAAACGCTGCGCGCGGGCGGTGAAAGCATCGCGCGCATCGCCGAGCGCAGCGGCTATGACTCGGAGGCCGCCTTCACGCGCGCGTTCAAGCGCGAATTCGGCGTGCCGCCAACCGTGTGGCGCAAGGCGGACACGAGCGGGCCGGCGGGTGCTGCCGCCGGCCGCGCCGCATCTGCTTGAGCGATGCCGTGGCTAGGCCGCGCTTCGCCTGGCCTGCAAGGCCTTGACGTCGGCCGTGGTGAGCGGCTTGCCGCCGAGCGCCCAATTGCCGCTCTTCACCTCTTCGATCACCACCCAGGTGACTTGGCGCATGGGCTCGCCTTCGATGGCAACCATGGCGTCGGTGAGATCGCTCACCATCTTCCTCTTCTGCGTCTCGTTGAATACCCCCTCGATGAGCTTCACGTTGATGAGAGGCATGGTCATCTCCTTGTGTTTTGGGTTGGAAGTGGGGGAGATATCGTTGAGCGGGGCCGCAAGCGGAATAACTGCAACGCCGCCATTCTTGACCGAGACGCCGGACTGAAATGCGCGCCCGTCAACGCCACACAATCAACACCTCGCGCTTTACGGACATCCAGTCGAACGCTAACCTTCGGATCGCCAGGCACGGACCGTAGAACTTGGCTTCGCATATTCTTTCACCGGTAGTGGGAGAGCCGTGAACGCCGATCGTGCCGTCGGGCGGCGCAAGCACTCCGAGGGTAAGGCGAAGCACGCCCGGAGCGGCAGGAGGGGGTAATTCCGCGTTCGATGGAGTTTGTCCGCAACATATTGCGTCGTCCGTTTCGCCCGCTGATGCAAACATTGCGCAGGAGGGCGCCGAAGGACGGAAGCAATGTGTTGAACCTGATCGCCAGGCTCAAACGGCTCGGGCTCACCCACACGACCTTCATTGCCTTCACCGGCAGCTGCGGTAAGAGCACGGCCATTGCACTATCCGAAGCCATCCTTTCGTCGGTCGGCAAATGCCGCAAAGGAATCGATCGGGGCACGACGCTCGCAGCCGATACGGTGCTCCGGGCTGACGCATCGACGGCGTATTGCCTGCTTGAGGCCCACGCCAGCTTTCCCGGCGGCCTGGGCAAGTCGCTATGGGCGTTCCAACCGCAAATCGGTGTGGTGACGACAGTCGGCGACGATCATTTCACGAATTATCGCAGCCGCGAAGCGGTCGCTCGCGAGAAGGGCATCCTGATGGAAAGGCTGCCGCGAAACGGTGTCGGCATTTTGAATGTCGACAATCCGCTTATCGCGGACATGGCGAAACGGACGCGCGCACGGCTGCTGACATTCGGCCGTTCTCCCGCGGCCGATCTCAGGGCGTTCGACGTATCCAGCGATTGGCCCGAGCGGATGTCGATGAGTATCGCCTACCAGGGCGAAACCGTTCGCGTTCAGACCAAGCTCATCGGCAAGCATTGGGTGACGTCGGTGTTGGCCGCGATTGGCGTCGGGCTGGCGTGTGGCATCGATCTGAAAAGCTGTGCCCAAATCGTCGAGCGCACGGAACCCGTATTCGGCAGGTATACGGTCCACCCCCGGGACGACGGCGCGTTTTTTGTGCTCGATTCGCACAAGGCGCCTTATTGGACGATCGTCGAAGGATTGACCTTCGTAAAGAGCGTCAGCGCGCCGCGCAAGACGATCATCTTCGGGACGATTTCGGACTATCCGGGCGCGGCGGGTCCGCGTTATCGCCGCGTCGCCCGCGACGCGTTAGAGGTCGCAGATCGCGTCATCTTCGTCGGTCCGCATGCCGGACATATCGGCAGGTTGCTGCGGCGAGGGATTGGCACGGACAGACTGTTTGGCTTCCAGACCACCTACCAGGCGAGCCAGTTCATCGATCGCGATGAGATCGCCGGCGAGCTGATCTACGTTAAGGGATCGGTCTCCCAACATCTCGAACGCATCATGCTGGCGCGGCTCGACGAGGTCGTCTGTTGGCGAGAGGCATGTGGACGCAAGCGTGCGTGTATGAGTTGCCAGCATTTTCGCACGGTGCAGCCGCTGCCTCTCGGCATGACTTTAGCGACCGCCGAGGAACATCAGCCTGCCCTGTAAGCCGCGCTCCGGCTTAGGTCCCGCGGGCTTGACCGTAAGCCTCGCGCTAACCATATGAGGGCCAAGTCACACGTCCCTTCCGCTACCCTGCACGGAGGGACGTTAGTCCGTCCCCCAAAAGACGGATGTCGTCGGCGACAAAGTCTCCTTTCTCTGTCGCCGATTTTTTTGCCCGAGCGAGTTTCCAGCTATTTCATGTTGGCGAGCGCGTCGCCGAAGCCCTGCAGCGCGACGGGAATACCGATCCCGGCCTCCGGCGTGTCGAAGATGATGAACATGGCCGTCGTGCCCGTTTTCATCTTGGCGATCACCTCGTCCTGCAAGACCACCTCCGCGACGCAGCCGCGCTTGCCGCATTTGAGGAAGGGCGCGTTGCCCACGTCCTGGCCGTCGATCTTGAGTCCGAGGCCGGTGGGCAGCAGCACGCCGAGTGGCACCACCACGCGCAAGAGCTTCTTGTCCTCGCCGATCGCCTTATAGAAAACCACCGTCAGCCCGACATTCGGCCGGTCCTCGGCGGTGACGCTTTGCACCAACGCGCATTTTTCTTCCTTGGCGCCGGGCGGCGTGCGGCAGGAAACCTGCCAGGCGCCATGCGTCTCCTTCACCACGCTGCCGGGCCCTGTGGCGACCGGGGCCGCCTCGGGCGAGGCGCCTTGCGCCAGAGCCTCGCCGGCAAAACCGAGCACGAGAGCGATGCCGGCAAGCGCCCGCAGGCCTGGCAGAAAGAATGGAAATCTCGGCATGTCACCCATTAAGGCTAATGCGACCGGCGCATGCGCAGATACATCGGCGAACCGGCACGGGCCAGACTAGATTGTGAGATGAGGCGCCGTGAAGCGGAGATGCGCAACATTGAAAATCGCCATCGCCGAGTATTGGGGCCAAATTTCGGCGCGAGCGGGGCCTGAAATCTTCCGGCCGAGAAAACTTCGCGCCGCAAGCGTGCATATGCCGCACGAGCGCCCTGAATCATGAGTGTTGCCAATCTATTTCCTTTATGATTTGAACACCGGAAAAGCGCCGCCAGCCTCATGACATAGGTCAGGGCTGGGGCAGCAAATCGACGCTGGGGGCGACGCTCTTTATCGCTATTGAACTTTCGCGCCGCCCTTGCTTCGATCAAGCGGCGTTGGCGAAGCTTGGTTCGCCCGCGCCTCGAGTTGCCGTCTGCTGCGGCTCCTGACAGAGTTTCGCGGCGGGCGAAGGAGCTGGCTTTAGGGAGTGGAAAGGCATGGCGATTTTCGATCGAATCAAGGTGGCCGTTGGCGCGGCGGCAAGTCTCGTCCTGTGCGGGGCGGCCTATGCCAAGGAAGGCCAGCCGGCGCCATGGCAGATTGGCTTCCAGCCCGGCGCCACGCCGATCATGGACCAGATCCGCTCCTTCCATACCTACGTCACCATCATCATCACGCTGATCGCGCTGTTCGTTCTCGGCCTGCTCGTCTACGTGATGGCCCGCTTCAACGAGAAGCGTAATCCCGAGCCTTCCCGCACCACCCACAACACGCCGCTCGAGATCGCCTGGACCGTCGTGCCGGTGCTGATCCTCGTCGCCATCGCCATCCCCTCCTTCCGGCTGCTGTTCGCTCAATACGATTTTCCCAAGCCCGATCTGACGATCACCGCCACCGGCAATCAGTGGTATTGGTCTTACGAATATCCGGACCAGGGCATCAGCTTCGATTCCATCATGGTGCCCGAGGCCGATCTGAAGCAGGGTCAACCGCGGCTCCTTACCGTCGATCGCGAGGTCGTCGTCCCGGTGAACAAGAATGTCATCGTCGGCATCAAGTCCAACGACGTGATTCACGACTGGGCGGTGCCCGCTTTCGGCGTGAAGCTCGACGCGGTGCCCGGGCGTCTGCAGACCACTTGGTTCAGGGCGGAGCGCGAAGGTATCTATTACGGCCAGTGCTCGGAGCTCTGCGGGCGCAATCACGCTTTCATGCCGATCGAGGTTCGCGTCGTATCGCAAGCCGAATTCGACGATTGGCTCGCCAAGACCAAAGCCGCAGCCGCTCTCGATAGTGCGGGCAAGGTGGCCGCGGCTCAGGAATAATGCACCCGCTTTGCCAAAGCGGGACGATCGCCCTCAATCGAAGCAACGCACGACTGAAGAACAAGGAAGACAGCCATGGCACATAGCGCCCATGCCGAAGCAGCCCATCACGACGAGCATCCGAGTTTCATCAGGCGCTGGCTGTTTTCGACCAACCATAAGGACATCGGCACGCTGTACCTCATCCTGGCGATGATCGGCGGCATTGTCGGCGGCCTGTTGTCGATGGGCATGCGCCTCGAGCTCATGCAGCCCGGCATGCAGATTTTCGGCAATCCGGAGATGTTCAACGTCTTCGTCACCGCGCACGGGCTGATCATGGTGTTCTTCATGGTCATGCCGGCCACCATGGGTGGGTTCGGTAACTGGATGGTGCCGCTGATGATCGGTGCCCCCGACATGGCCTTCCCGCGGCTGAACAACATCTCCTTTTGGTTTGTGGCCTCGGCCTTCGTGCTGCTGGTCATCTCCTTGTTCGTGCCTGGACCTCCCGGGACCAACGGCGTGGCCGGCGGCTGGACCATGTATGCCCCGCTGTCGAGCAAGGGCACGCCCGGACCCTCCGTTGACTTCGCCATCTTCGCGCTGCATCTCGCCGGCGCTTCGTCGATCCTTGGCGCCATCAATTTCATCACCACCATCTTCAATATGCGCGCCCCCGGCATGACGCTGCACAAGATGCCGCTGTTCGTCTGGTCGGTGCTGGTGACCGCCTTTCTGCTGCTCTTGTCGTTGCCCGTGCTGGCCGGCGCCATCACCATGTTGCTGACCGACCGCAATTTCGGCACGGCGTTCTACGACTCAGCGCATGGCGGCGATCCGCTGCTGTGGCAGCATCTGTTCTGGTTCTTCGGCCATCCCGAAGTGTACATCCTCATCATCCCCGGCTTCGGCATGGTCAGCCAGATCGTCTCCACCTTCTCCAAGAAGCCGGTGTTCGGCTATCTCGGCATGGCTTACGCCATGGTCGCCATCGGCGTGATCGGCTTCGTGGTCTGGGCGCATCACATGTACGCGGCGGGCATCAGCGTGAACACGCAAGCCTATTTCGTGTTCGCCACCATGGTCATCGCGGTCCCCACCGGCGTGAAGATCTTCTCCTGGATCGCCACCATGTGGGGCGGCTCGATCAGCTTCCGCACGCCGATGCTGTGGGCGCTCGGCTTCATTTTCCTGTTCACCATCGGCGGCGTCACCGGCGTCGTGCTGTCGAATGCCGGCGTCGACCGCTCGATGCACGACACCTATTACGTGGTGGCGCATTTCCACTACGTGCTGTCGCTCGGCGCCGTGTTCTCCATCTTCGGCGCTTGGTACTACTGGTCGCCGAAGATGACCGGCTACATGTACTCCGAGACGATCGGCAAGCTGCATTTCTGGCTGATGTTCATCGGCGCCAACCTGGCCTTCTTCCCGCAGCACTTCTTGGGGCTTGCCGGCATGCCGCGCCGTTACGCGGACTATCCGGATGCCTTCGCCGGCTGGAACTTCGTCTCCTCGATCGGCTCCTACATCGCCTTCGCGGGATTCTTGGTCTTCCTCTACGGCATCATCAATCAGTTCGCGCGCAAGGTGCACGCACCCGCCAATCCTTGGGGCGTGGGCGCCACGACACTGGAATGGACGCTGCCCTCGCCGCCGCCGTTCCATACCTGGGAGACGCTGCCGCGCGTCAAATAGAGAGAGGCGCTTGGAGGCTCGGGAACCCCCGAGCCTCACGGCAATCAAGTGAGTGAGCATGGCTGACGTCGCATATTCTGTAAGGGCCGGAACGGTCGAAGCCGATACCGGCGGCGACGTCGCCGATTACATCGCGCTGATGAAGCCGCGAGTGATGTTCCTCGTGGTGTTCACCGCTCTCGTCGGCCTCGTCGCGGCGCCGGGCTCGATGCATCCGGTGCTCGCCATCGCCGCGCTGATCTGCATCGCCGCCGGCGCCGGCGCCTCCGGCGCGCTCAATATGTGGTACGACGCCGATATCGACGCGAAGATGGCACGCACCGCCGCGCGCCCGGTCCCGCGCGGATTGGTCAGCCCGGAGGAAGCGCGCTCGTTCGGCATGGTGCTGGCGCTGGGCTCGGTGCTCTGCCTGGGGCTGATGGCCAATTGGGTCGCCGCCGCGCTGCTCGCGCTCACCATCGGCTTCTACGTTCTCGTCTATACGATGTGGCTCAAGCGCTCGACGCCGCAGAACATCGTCATTGGCGGCGCTGCCGGCGCCGTGCCGCCGATGATCGGCTGGGCCGCGGCCACGGGCGGCATCAGCCTGGAATCCTTCGTGCTGTTCTTGATCATCTTCGTCTGGACGCCGCCGCATTTCTGGGCGCTGGCTTTGCTCAGGACGCGCGATTATGCCAAGGCCGGCGTGCCCATGCTGCCGGTGGTCGCCGGCCCCGACGCCACAAGGCTACAGATCCTGATCTACAGCCTCATCCTCGCGCCGCTCGGCATGGTGCCCGCCATCATCGGCCTTGGCGGCACGCTGTATATGATCGCCGCCTCGATCCTCGGCTCGCTGTTCGTGGTCATGGCCTTGGACTGCTATCGGAAAAGGGAAGGGGAGGTGGCCGACCGCGCCGCCAAGAACCTGTTCGCCTATTCCGTGCTGTACCTGTTCCTCCTGTTCGCGGTGCTTCTCGTCGAGCAGGGGTTCGGCATTGACGGCAGCACGTTGCCGTCGCTTTGGGCGTTGTGATGCAAGATGCGGAAAAGGAACGCCAGCGCCGCCAACGCATGCGATCTCTGGCCATCGCCTGGACGCTGGCGGCGCTCGTCGTGCTGTTCTTTATCGTCACCATTGTCAGGCTTGGCGGCAATGTTGCCGTCCGGCCGCTTTGAGCTTCGGCCGACACCAAGATCATGAGCGACACCGAACACCAACCTAAGGGAAAGCGCCGCGACGGCGCCATCGCGCTCGCCCTGGTCGGTCTGGTCGCCGCCATGACCGGGCTCGCCTTCGCCTCGGTGCCGCTCTACCGCATGTTCTGCCAAGCGACCGGCTATGGCGGCGTGCCGCAGCGTGCCGACCGCGCCCCCGACCAGATTCTCGATCGCACCATCCGTATCCGCTTCGACGCCAATGTCGATCCTGCGCTGCCTTGGACCTTCGCCCCGGTCAAACGCCTGATCGACATCAAGATCGGCGAGACGACGCTTGCCTACTTCAAGGCCACGAACAATTCGAATGCTCCGGTGAGCGGCACCGCCATCTTCAACGTCGTGCCCGAGCTGGCCGGGCGCTACTTCACCAAGATCGAGTGTTTTTGCTTCAAGCAGCAGACGCTTGCCGCCGGCGCGAGCGTGGAGATGCCGGTGACGTTCTTCGTCGATCCCAAGATCGTCGACGACGAGGACACCAAGAACATCTCGGAGATCACCCTGTCTTATACCTTCTACCCCAGCGGAGAGCCCGGCGCCGCCGCCGCTCCCGCCAGCAATTCGGGATCGTGATTGACTGAGGCGGGCCGCCGCCTCGAGCATATTGGGAGGAAACGGAGCGAACCATGGCCGAAGCGCACGCCAAACCACAACACGACTACCATCTCGTCAATCCGAGCCCCTGGCCAATTGTCGGAGGCATCGGCGGCCTGACGCTCACGATCGGCGCGGTCTTATATTTCATCTCGAAGAAAGCCGGCGATCCGCATCTCTGGTATGTGCTGCCGGGCCTCCTGATCATCATCCTCACCATGTTCGGCTGGTGGCGCGACGTGATCAAAGAGGCGCACGAGGGCTACGAGACGCCGGTGGTGCAGCTGCATCTGCGCTACGGCATGATCCTGTTCATCGCCTCCGAGGTGATGTTCTTCGTCGCCTGGTTCTGGGCCTATTTCGACGCCGCGCTGTATCCCAACGAGGCCATCACCTATGCCCGCACCCAGGTGCTCGGCGGCCAGTGGCCGCCGATCCCTAGCGCCGACACCGATGTCGCCGGGCTCGGCAGCTTCAAGCACACCTTCGACCCCTGGGCTCTGCCTTTCGTCAACACGCTGATCCTGCTCACCTCGGGCACGACCGTGACCTGGGCGCACCATGCGCTGCTGCAAAACGATCGCCGAGGTCTCGTGCTGGGTCTTGCCTGCACCGTCGTGCTCGGCATCTTGTTCACCACCTGCCAAGCCTATGAGTACATGCATGCCGGCTTCGGCTTCGCCAATCACATCTATGGCTCGACCTTCTTCATGGCGACCGGTTTCCACGGCTTCCACGTCATCGTCGGCACCATCTTCCTCACCGTGTGCCTGATCCGGGCGATACGCGGCGACTTCACGCCGAAGCAGCATTTCGGCTTCGAGGCCGCCGCCTGGTATTGGCATTTCGTCGACGTGGTGTGGCTGTTCCTGTTCACCTGCATCTATGTGTGGGGCGCGGGCAGCAGCTATCCGGCGCATTAGCGGCACCGGGTGCAAATTCGGGGGGCGGTCTTGCAAGGGCCGCCCCTTTTTCGTTCTAGGAAAGGCGCGATGGGCGAAGCGACACAGGGGCACGATGCGCCGTCATTGGGATCGACGCTATGGGCGGGGATTGCCGGACGCTGCCCGTCCTGCCGCCGCGGCAAGCTGTTTGCCGGCTACCTTACGCTTGCTCAGAAATGCAATGTTTGCGGGCTCGATTACAGCTTCGCCAACTCGGGCGATGGACCCGCGGTCTTCGTTATCCTGGTGACCGGTTTCGTGGTGACCGGCCTCGCGCTGTTCACCGAGATCCGTTACGCGCCGCCCTATTGGCTGCACGCGGCGATATGGGGCCCGCTCGCCATCATCCTGCCGCTCATCCTGCTTCGGTCCTTCAAGGGCGCGCTCATCGCGCTGCAATTCAGGCACAAGGCCGAAGAGGGCAAGCTCGTCTCCAAATAAGGCTGCCCCATGCGGACGAAAAGCCTGGCCGGGCTCACGGCCCTGATGCTTGCCGCCTTTGCGCTGCTGATCGGGCTTGGCGTCTGGCAGCTACAGCGTCTGCATTGGAAGGAAGGGTTGATCGCCGAAATCGAGACGCGCACCAAGAGCGAGCCCATCAGCCTCAGCCAGGCGACCGCGCTCGTCCAGCGAGGGGAAGGATCCGAGCTATTACCGGGTCAAAGTCGAGGGCCGCTTCGACCACGCCAAGGAGCTTTATCTCTTTGCCGTGTCCGAGGGCAGGGCAGGGTGGCATGTCATCACGCCGCTCACGACCGAACACGGCGAGGTCGTGCTGATCGATCGCGGTTTCGTGCCCGAGGAGCTGAGAGATCCATCCTCCCGCGCTCAAGGAGAGCTTGGCGGCGTGGTTGCCGTCACCGGCATCGTGCGGGTCCCGGAAACCCAAGGTACCTTCACGCCCGACAACGAGGTCGGGGCCAATCGTTGGTTCTGGCGCGACTTGGACGCCATGGCGCGCTCCATTGGCGCCGCCGAGGTCGCGCCCTTCTACCTCGAGGCCGAGAAAAGCGACGTGCCGGGCGGCTGGCCCGAGGGCGGCCAGACCCGGGTCGAGCTCCCCAACAACCATCTGCAATATGCCATCACCTGGTTCCTCCTGGCCGGCGCGCTCCTCATCATCTACGGGGTCTACGTTCGGGGTCTCTACAGGCCGAGCCCTCCTTTAGAATAAGCCCTTGGTCCTGTTGCGAGCGGGCGCGGGCGCGGCTAGGGTCGCGGCGAGAAAACCCCCATTTCCTGCCAGAAGAGGCTTGTCGTGAAGTTTGTCTCAACGCGGGGCGAAGCGCCGGCGCTTTCCTTTGAAGGCGCGCTGCTTGCCGCGCTCGCGCGCGATGGCGGCCTGTTCATGCCGGAGGCGTGGCCCAAGCTCGAGCCGGGCGCGATCGCCGGGCTCGCCGGCCTCGACTATGCCGATGCCGCCTATCGCGTGATGCGGCCGTTCCTCGAAGGCGATCCTTGCCTGGCGGACTTGGAGGCCGTGCTGGCGGAGGCCTATGGCAGCTTCCATCACCCGGCTGTCGCGCCCTTGCGGCAGATCGCGCCGAACAGCTTCATCCTCGAGCTGTTTCACGGGCCGACGCTGGCCTTCAAGGACCTCGCCATGCAGGTGGTGGCGCGGCTGATGAACCGCGCGCTCATGCGCCAAGGCGCGCATGCGACGGTGATCGGGGCGACCTCCGGCGACACCGGCGCCGCGGCCATCGAGGCGTTTCGCGGGCTCGAAGCCATCGACATTTTCATCCTGCACCCGAAAGGCCGCATCAGCGACGTGCAGCGCCGGCAGATGACGACGGCGACGGAGGAGAACGTCCACAACATCGCCGTCGAAGGTACCTTCGACGACTGCCAGGGGATCGTGAAAGCCCTGTTCAGCGACCTCGCGCTCAGGGACCGGCTCGCGCTGACCGGCATCAACTCCATCAACTTCGCCCGCATCCTCGCCCAGATCGCTTACTACTTCACCGCAGCCGTCAGCCTCGGCGCGCCCTACCGGCCGGTCGCCTTCACCGTGCCCACTGGAAATTTCGGTGATATTTTCGCGGGTTACGCGGCGCGGGCGATGGGCCTTCCGGTCGCGCGCCTCGTTATTGCCACGAACCTCAATGACAGTCTTCCTCGCGCCCTAAGCTGCGGTATTTACGAGCCAAAAGGCGTCATCGCCACTTCTAGCCCGAGCATGGACATCCAGCTTGCCAGCAATTTCGAGCGGCTTCTGTTCGAGCTTGCCGGCCGCGACCCCGCACGGGTGAGGTCGCTGATGGGGGAATTGCGCCAGACGGGAGCGTTCCGGTTGGACGAGGCCGAGCTTGCGGGCTTGCGCGCGCTGTTCAGCGCGCACGCGATCGGTGAGCATGATACGGAGATGACCATTCGCGGTCTTGTGGAAGAGACAGGCATGCTCGTCGATCCGCACACGGCCGTCGCCGTCGCCGCCTCGCGCGAGGAGAGCGGGCTTGGCTCCACGCCCATGGTGGTGCTGTCGACGGCCCATCCCGCCAAGTTTCCCGAAGCGGTCGAGCGGGCTTGCGGCCGCGTGCCCGAGCAGCCCGAGCGCTTGCGGCTCAGGTTGGGGCAGCACGAGCGCTGCGCCATGCTGCCCAACGATTTTGCGGCGATCGCGAGCTTCATCGACACCAATGCCCGCGTGGGCGGCAAGAGCACGGCCAAGGGCAAGCGCCGTGCCGAGGTGCGCGCGTGAGCGTAGAGCGGTCAGAGCTTGCCAATGGGCTCACCGTGGTGAGCCATTCCATGGCCGAGGTCGAGACGGTCTCGCTCGGCATCTGGGTGGGGGCCGGCAGCCGCAGCGAGGCGGCTAGCGAGCACGGCGTTGCTCATTTCCTCGAGCACATGGCCTTCAAGGGGACGGCGCGGCGCAGCGCCAAGGAGATCGCCGAGGAGATCGAGGCGGTGGGCGGCGATCTCAACGCCGCCACCGGCGTCGACTCGACCGCCTATTACGCGCGCGTGCTGCGCAAAGACCTGGCGCTGGCGCTCGACATTTTGAGCGACATCATCGTCTCGCCGCGCTTCGATCGCGGCGAGCTTGCCCGCGAGCGCGACGTCATCCTGCAAGAGATCGCCGCGGCTCTGGATTCGCCCGAGGACATCGCCTTCGACCTGGTGCAGGAAGCGGCCTTTCCCGACCAGCCGGTCGGCCGTCCGATCCTCGGCACCGTGGAGAGCGTGAGCCGCTTCAAGCGCGCCCATCTCGGCTCGTATCTCGCCGCGCATTATCACGGGCCGAACATGGTGCTGGCGGCGGCCGGCGCCGTCGACCACGCGGCGCTGGTGGCCGAGGCGGAGCGGCGGCTCGGCTCGTTCGATACTCACTCGACGCCGCAGCCCGAGAGCGCACTTTACGCGGGCGGCGCCCGGCGTTCCGAGAAGAGCTTCGAGCAAACCCATCTCGTGTTGGCCTTCCAGGCGCCGGCCTACCGCCATCCCGATTACTTCACCGCGCAGATTTGCGCCGGCGCACTCGGCGGCGGCATGTCCTCGCGGCTGTTCCAGGAGGTGCGCGAGCGGCGCGGGCTCTGTTACGCCATCTATTCCTTCTCCAGCGGACTCTCCGATAGCGGCATGTTCGCCATCCACGCCGCGGGCGGGCCTGAGCGTGCGCATGAGCTGTTCGCGGTGATCAGGGACGAGCTGGTGAAGGCCGCCGACGAGGGCTTCCTCGAGGACGAGGTTGCCCGCGTCAAGGCGCAGCTGAAAATGGGTCTGCTCACGGGGCTGGAAAGCTCGAGCGCCCGCGCCGAGCAGCTGGCCCGCCAGATCCTGATCCACGGGCGGCCGCTGACCACCGAGGAGCTGATCGAGAAGGTCGAGCAAGTCCAGGCCGCCGACCTGCAAGCCTTGGTTGCGCGCATGCTCTCCTCGCCGCTGAGCCTTGCCACGGTCGGGCCCATTCTGCATGTTGCAAGATTCGATAGGGTGGCGGAAAAATTCAGCGTTCCGTCCAGCCGGGCCGCCTGAGATAGGTGTGTTGAGCCATGGCCTTATTGCGCACCGCCTCGCCGAGCGATCTTGGACCGGTCATCGAGTCGGACTTTGTCATGCTGCGTACGCCGCAGATGTCGGACTACCCGGCATGGGCCGAGCTTAGGGCGCAGAGCCGCGATTTCCTGATGCCCTGGGAGCCGCTGTGGGCGAGCGACGAATTATCCCGCGCCTCGTTCCGCCGCCGCGTGCGCCATTACCTTCGCGATCTGCGCGAGGATGTCGGCTACGCGCTGTTCATCTTCGCCGCCACCACCGGGGACCTGGTCGGCGGCTTGACGCTATGCAATGTGCGGCGGGGCGTCACCCAGTCCTGCACGCTCGGCTATTGGGTCGGCGCGAGATATGCCAAGCAGGGCTATATGACGGCCGCAGTTCGCGCGGTGATCCCATTCGTGTTCGATCAGCTCGAATTGCACCGCCTGGAAGCGGCCTGTCTGCCGACCAACGCGGCGTCGATCAAGCTCCTGGAAAAGACGGGTTTCAAGCGCGAGGGTCTCGCGCGTCGCTATTTGCGGATCAACGGCGTTTGGCAAGACCACCTGCTTTACGCGCTGCTCGATACCGATACGCACCCATAAGCCGGCAAGAAGATGGGGGAGGAATGGCGGAGTTGAGCGCCTCGATGCGAGGTGGAGCGCCTTCCTGGCGAGGGAGCGGGCATGCGGCTTTGCTCGCCTGCGTCCTGTTTGCCGCTCTGCTCGTTCTGCCGATGCGGCTCGCTCAAGCCATCGAGGCGATTTCGGTCGAGCCCAATCAGGAAAAAATCGACATTACCGCCAAGGGCGAGTTGTACGAGGGCCGCGGCGACCGGCTGCAGATCGAGACGGCGCCCGGGCCCGACGGCTATGTCGGCCGCATGGCGGTGGCGGCCTCGACGCCGGGCACCAATCCCGGCTGGCTCGTCTTCGCGCTGTCCAATCCGACCTCCGAACGCATCGTCCGGTGGCTCGTCGCGCCGCGTTACACGCTGGCCAATAGCCGCGTGTTTTGGCCCGAGCTCGACGCCGGCCGGATCGCCGCGGTCACCCCCTCGCTCGGCTTCCGCCCGGAGCCGTTGAAGAGCGATCGCGCCGACATGTACCGGCTCAGTCTCGAACCGGGGCAGACCATCACCTTCGCTGCCGAGCTGAGCTCGGGGCTCGTGCCACCGCTCAGTCTATGGGACCCGAACGCCTATCAAGCCAAGCAGCAGGACCGCATGTTGTTCAACGGCGTGCTGCTCGGCATCACCGGCCTGCTCGCCATTTTTCTCACCGCCATCTTCGCCGCCAATCACCGCGCCATCTTCCCCGCGACCGCGCTGGTCGCCTGGGCGGCCCTGGCGTATTTCTGCGTCGATTTCGGCTTTTGGAACAAGCTCTTCCCGGTGGGGCCGGACCGCACCGCGCTCTACCGAGCGGTGGCCGAAGCCGGCCTCGCCGCCAGCCTCGTGCTGTTTCTCTACACCTTCCTCCGCATCGGACTTTGGCATGTCTGGATCAGGACGGTGTTCTGGGCTTGGATCGCGGCGCAATTCGCGCTGATCTTTCTCGCCATCGTCGATCCCACCGTCGCCTCCGGCCTGGCGCGCGCCTCGCTGCTCGCCGTCGCCGGCGTCGGCACAGGTTTGATCGCCTACTTCGCCTTGCGCGGCCAGGACCGCGCGCTCTCGCTGATCCCGAGTTGGATGCTGCTGATCGTCTGGCTGTTCGGCGCCGCCATGGTCGTGCTCGGCAAGCTCTCGGGCGACCTGGTGGTCTCGGGCCTGGTGGCGGGGCTGGTGCTCATCCTCGTGCTGCTCGGCTTCACCGTGACGCAATTCGCCTTCCGCTCCGGCAGCTCGCCGTTAAGCCTCGGGCCGCCCAGCCTCGTGCAAATGAAGTCGCTCGCGGTCGACGGCTCCGGCGCCTATGTCTTCCAGTGGAACGCGGGCCGCGATCAGATCACCGTCGCCAATGAGGTGGAGCAGGAACTTGGGCTGGAGCCTGGTGCGCTCAACGTCGCGGTCGAGGACTTCCTCCAGCACATGCACGCGGCGGACCGCGAGCGGTTCCGGCTGATGCTGTGGTCGTTGCAGGAAAAGCAGGGCGGCGACCTCCAGACCGATTTCCGGCTGCGACGTCACGACGGCACGTACCTTTGGTACGATCTGCGCGCGCATGCGGCAAAAAGCGAGAATGCGCGGCTGTTGCGCTGTACCGGGCTCATTCGCGACGTGACCAATCTCAAGCGCTCGCATGAGCGGCTGATCCACGACGCGGTGCATGACAGCCTGACCGGGCTGCCCAACCGCGAGCTGTTCATGGATCGCCTGCAAGGCGCCATCACCCGCGCGCGCGAGGGGCAGGCCAACCGGCCCACCGTGATCTTCATCGACATCGACCGCTTCAAGAACGTCAACAAGAGCTTCGGCCTGGTGATCGGCGACTCCATGTTGCTCACGCTCGGCCGGAGGCTGGGCCGGCATCTGAACGCGCAGGACACGCTGGCGCGGCTCGGTGGCGATCAATTCGCCATCCTGCTGATCTCCGAGAGCGACCCGCATCATGTGGCGACGCTCGCCGAGCGGGTCAGGCGCGCGCTGCGCACGCCGATGAAGATCAGCGCCAAGGAAATCATCCTCACCGCCTCGATCGGCATCGTCGTGCATGACGGCCAGGAGACGGCGCAAGACATGCTGCGCGAAGGCGAGCTCGCCATGCTGCGCGCCAAGCGCGGCGGCGCCGATCGTATCGAGATCTTCAACCCCGCCATGCGCGGCGAGGACGAGAGCAAGCTCCCGCTCGAAAGCGACTTGCGCAAGGCGCTGGAGCGGCAGCAGATCGCGGTGCTGTACCAACCCATCACCCGGCTCGCCTCCAACCAGCTGGCCGGCTTCGAGGCGCTGCTGCGCTGGGACCATCCGACCCGCGGCCGGCTTGGCGCCGACGATTTCATCCCGCTCGCCGAGGAATCGGGACTGATCGTCGAGCTCGGCAGCTACGTGCTCGGCCAGGCGCTGGAAGAGGCAAGCCGCTGGCACAAGCTGCTGCCGCGCGACCGCGACCCGCTCTTCGTCAGCGTCAATGTGTCGAGCCGCCAGCTGTTCCGCCAGGACATGGTGCAGGAGATCAGGCTGATGCTGGCGCGCGAGGCGGTGCCGCGAGGCACGCTCAAGCTCGAGATCACCGAGTCGCTGGTCATGGAGAACCCCGAGCGCGCGGTGGAAATCCTCACCTGGCTCAAGACCTTCGGCGCGAGCCTCGCGCTCGACGATTTCGGCACCGGCTACAGCTCGCTGAGCTATCTGCACCGCTTCCCGTGCGACACCATCAAGGTCGATCGGTCGCTGGTGCGCGACAGCGGGCTGAACGGCTCGACCCCGCTCATCCTCCGCTCGGTCATCGCGCTCGCGCATGAGCTCGGCAAGGAGGTCGTGGCCGAGGGCGTGGAGACGCAAGCCGACGCCGCCTATCTCCGCTCGATCGGTTGCGAATACGGCCAGGGCTACTATTACGGAGAGCCAATGCCGGCCAAGGATGTGGCGAACCTGCTTGCCGCTCTCGCCAGTCACCGCAAGCGCCGCGAGCGCGAGCGGGCCCGCGCGCCGGCCGAGCCGCAGGCGCCTAAGGGACTGGAAGTGCAGGTTGGTGGCGCGGCGCCAGTTCCGGCTCTCCCTGGTCCAGGCACAGTTCAATAGGCCCAATCAGTAGGGACCAAAGTGGGCCCAGTTGGAAACCAAAGTGGCCCATCTGGAAAGACCAAAACCGGCTGCCCATATGCCGCGACACTAATTGGGGAGAGAGACGGTCATGAAATGGTCACAGGCAATTTGTGCTTCCATCCTGGTCGATAGCTTCTACGCGATACACGGACTTAGCCCGCGCGCCGTGAATCGAGAGGTCAGGCCAAGCCCGCTCGCGCCGGACTGGGGACTTCCTCCCGAGCCCTATGCAAGCGGTTCCCGAAATTCTCGGACAGCGGGTCGCCAAGCATCGCCTGAATCAGTCATCGATGGTCAAACTCGTCTGACGATCGACGCCTGATCAAGCGTGGCCTGAATCGTTGACCAGCCGGATCGGATCGATGCCGATCTTGTGCAAGGCGCGCGAATATTTCCGGTCGACCGCGGGGTCGAAAATGAGCTCGGGGTCGGCCGGGCAGTTGAGCCAGCCATTGGCGTGGATCTCGGTTTCCAGTTGGCCCGGCGCCCATCCCGCATAACCGAGCGCGAGCAGCGCCTTGTCCGGCCCCGAGCCTTTGGCGATGTCCCGCAAAATGTCGATGGTGGCGGTGAGACAGACGCTCTCATCGATCGGCAGCGTGCTTTCGGCCTTGAAATAATCGGCGCTGTGCAGCACGAAGCCGCGCCCGGTCTCGACCGGGCCGCCGAGATGCACCGCCATGCCAGTCAGTCCGGCCGGCAGCCTGATGCGATCTTCCGGCGGCACGATATTGAGCTGCTCCAGCAACTCGGTGAAGCTGATATTCGGCGCGCGCTGATTGATGATGATGCCCATCGCGCCGTCGGCGGAATGCGCGCACATATAGATCACGGCGCGGGCAAAGCGCGGGTCGCCCATCGCCGGCATGGCGATGAGCAGTTGGCCATCGAGATAGCCGTCGCGCTGCGGTTTGGGGGGCGTACTACGAGCGGACATGGCTAGAGAGTACAGCCTTTGTACGGCATGGGAATAGCCATTGCGGCATTAACGCAAGCCGCGGCATTTTCGTCGCGCCGCCCTCACGAAAGAGTGAGCCTTCTTGTCTCGCTTCACGTCGCGCGGGAAAGTGCTTGCCGCTAGAGTTGCCGCCCCAACAACCTCTCGGATATGACGATGGCACCTGCCTTTTTTCCGCGCCGCTTCACGCCTGCCGCATTGAGTTTCATTGCTGGCGCAATCCTGGGCATCGCCGTCGGAGAGGCCGCTCTCGCCGCCGCAACAAGCTCGTCGCCTTGGGTCGCGTCGAACAGTTCAAAGGTGCGGCTTGTGTCGGGCACCGTCGAGCTTGACGACACGCCGGCGCTCATTGCCGGCGTGCAGCTGCGCATGGATCCCGGCTGGAAGACCTATTGGAAGAACCCCGGCGACTCCGGCGTGCCGCCCAGCTTCGACTGGGCGGGGTCGAAAAATTTGAAACAGGCGGAGGTGCTCTATCCGGCCCCGCACAGCTTCGCCGACGCCAGCGGCACGGCGATCGGCTATGACGACGAGGTGGTGTTTCCGGTCAAGCTCACGCCCGAGCGGGAAGGGGAGCCGATCGAGCTCAAGCTCGCGTTCTCCTATGGGCTTTGCAAAAATCTCTGCGTGCCGAACGACGTGAGCCTCGAGCTTGCGCTTTCGCCGGAGATCGGCAAAGGCGATGCGGCTCTGATCGATAGCTTTCTCGCCCGCGTGCCGAAGCCAGGCAAGGAGGGCCTGTTGCCGCAAGTGAGCGGCGTGGAGGCAAAGCTCGCCGCCGACCCGCCTGAGCTTCTCGTCGATGCCGTCTTTCCCCCGGGCGCGACATCGACCGGGCTGTTCATCGATGGGGGCGACGTGTTCATTCCCGCGTCGAAGCCGCTCGGCCCGCTCGACGGCGGCAAGCAGCGCTTCGCCATTATTTTTGCGACCCCGGCCGAGGCTTCAGCCGTCAAGGGCAAGAGCTTGGCGCTCACGCTCGTCTCTGACCAGGGCTCGACCGAGACCATCTGGAAGGTCGAGTAGCGAGCACAAGCTTGGCCCTGGCGGGGGAAGCCGTTATGGTGCGCGCCACCAAACGAGATCAGGGAGAGCACCGATGAGCATCGCCGCTGGAGACCGCCTGCCGGACGCCACTTTCAGGGTCATGGGCCCTGACGGCATCAAGGAGATCACCACGAGCGACGTGTTCGCCGGCAAGAAGGTCGTTCTGTTCGCGGTGCCCGGCGCCTTCACGCCCACCTGTCATCTCAAGCATCTGCCCGGCTTCATCGAGAGCGCCGACGAGTTCAAGCGGATGGGCATCGACACGGTGGCCTGCGTCGCGGTGAACGATCCATTCGTGCTCGCCGCCTGGGCCGAGACCTCCGGCGGCAAGGGCAAGGTGCTGTTCCTGTCAGACGGCAATGGCGAGTTCACCAAGAAGATCGGCATGGATTTCGACGGCAGCGGCGTCGGCCTCGGCACCGCTCCAAGCGCTACGCGGCGCTGGTCGAGGACGGGGTGGTCGAGGCGCTGAATGTCGAGGACTCGCCCGGCGTCGCCGTCGAAAGCACCGCCGCCAAGCTCCTCGATCGGCTGTAGTTGTTCTGGATTCGACCGACGAAGGAACTCGTCATGGCCGGGCTTGTCCCGGCCATCCACGAATTTGCTGGCCCTAGCTGAAGACGTGGATGCCCGGCACAAGGCCGGGCATGACGAAGAATGGATTGAGGTCCGCAATCAATCAATCGCCGCCCTTACTCCTGCGGTGCGGTGGCAGGAACGGCTCCATGCCCTCGCGCGCCAGCTCGTCGGCGCGCTCGTTCAGGTCATGGCCGACATGGCCCTTGACCCAATGCCAGCGCACCGTGTGACGCGTGGCGGCCTGCTCCAGCCGCTCCCATAATTCGGCGTTCTTCACCGGCTTCCTGTCGGCGGTGCGCCAGCCGTTTCGCTTCCAGCCCTTGATCCAGCTGGTGATGCCGCCGCGCAGATAATTCGAGTCGGTATAGAGGTCGACCTCCGACGGCGATTTCAGCGCCTCCAGCGCCTCGATCGCCGCGCTCAGCTCCATGCGGTTATTGGTGGTGAGCTGCTCGCCGCCTTTCAGCTCCTTGCGATGCGGTCCGGACTCGAGGATCGCGCCCCAGCCGCCCGGGCCCGGATTGCCCGAACAGGCGCCATCGGTATGGATGACCACTTTCGGCCGCTCCGCCATGTCACGCCCCGAGTCCGTAATCGCGATAGGACTTCACCCGCTGATGGAAGCGGAGCTTGCGCAGATACTCGCTAGGGTCCTTGGTCTTCACCAGCGCATTCGCGTCGGTGTTGATCAGATCGTAGGTCCGGGTCAGCAGGAATCGCAGCGCCGCCCCGCGCGCGAGCGTCGGCAGAAGGTCGAGCTCGGGCTTGGTCAAGCGCCGCACGCCCTCATAGGCCTGCAGCAGCGCTCGCGCCTTGGTGACGTTGAAGCTGCCGTCGGACTCGAAGCACCAGGCATTGAGGCAAACCGCGACGTCGTAAGCCAGCATGTCGTTGCAGGCGAAATAGAAGTCGATCAGCCCCGAGACCTTGTCGCCGAGAAAAAACACGTTGTCGGGGAAGAGGTCGGCATGGATCACGCCTTGCGGCAGGTCGTTCGGCCAGCGCTCCTCCAGATGGCGCAGCTCCTTCTCGATCACGCCCGATAGACCCGGCTTGACCTTGTCGGCGTCGCCGCCGATCGAAGCGGACAGCGCACGCCAGCCGGGCATCGACAGGCTGTTCGCCCTGAACATGGGGAAATCGCCGCCGGCGAGATGGAAATGGGCGAGCGCGTCGCCGAGCCCGGCGCAATGCTCGATATTGGGCCGCCGCACCCATAAGCCTTCGAGGAAGGTGATCAGCGCCGCGGGCCGCCCCGCTAGCTCCTTCAGCGTGCGGCCCTCGCGATCCTTGACCGGCAGCGGGCAAGAGATGCGGCGCGAGGCCAGGTGCTCCATCAGCGCGAGGAAATAGGGCAGGTCCTCGCGCTTCACGCGCTTCTCGTAGAGCGTGAGGATGTAGCGCCCGCTGTCGGTGTGGACGAGATAGTTCGAGTTCTCGACGCCCTCGGCGATGCCTTTGAAGGAGGTCAGCGCGCCGATCGCATAGCTGCCGATGAAGGCCTCGAGCTCCTCGTCAGAGACGTCGGTATAGACGGCCATTTACAGCGCCGGCATCTCTCTGAGCTCGCGCGGCAGCTTGAAAGCGATGCTTTCTTCCGCCGTGGTGACGGTTTCCACCGTCGCCGCGTAGCGCGCCTTGAAGGCATCGATGATCTCGTCGACCAGCACCTCGGGCGCCGAAGCGCCGGCGGTGACGCCGAGCCGCCTGATGCCGCTGAAGGCATCCCAGTCGATCTCGGCGGCGCGCTGGATCAACACCGCGTAGGCGCAGCCGGCCCGCTCCGCGACTTCGACCAGTCGCAGCGAATTGGAGCTGTTGGGCGAACCCACCACGATCATGCGGTCGCAAGCGGGCGCGATCCGCTTTACCGCCTCCTGGCGATTGGTCGTGGCGTAGCAGATATCGTCCTTGCGCGGGGTGATCATGCGCGGGAAGCGCTCTCTCAGCACGCTCACGATCTCCTTGGTGTCGTCGACCGAGAGCGTGGTCTGGGTGATCACCGCAAGCTTGTCGGGGTCGCGCGGGGTGAACGCCCGCGCATCGTCCGCCGTCTCGATCAGATGCACCGCGCCGTCCGGCAATTGCCCGGTCGTGCCGATCACCTCGGGGTGGCCCTCATGCCCGATCAGGAGGATCTCGCGGCCCTCGCCAAACTGGCGCTCGGCCTCGACATGCACCTTGGAGACGAGCGGGCAGGTTGCATCGAGAAAGAACAGGTTGCGGGATTTGGCCGCCTCCGGCACCGATTTCGGCACGCCATGAGCGGAAAAAACGATGGGCGCGCCGGTATCCGGGATTTCGTCCAATTCTTCGACGAAGATGGCGCCCTTGGCCTTGAGGCTCTCCACCACGTAGCGGTTATGGACGATTTCATGGCGCACATAGACGGGCGCGCCGTACTTGGCGAGCGCCAGCTCGACGATCTGGATCGCCCGGTCGACGCCGGCGCAGAAGCCGCGCGGGGCCGCGAGATAAATGGTGAGCGGAGGACGGTCGGATTGCCGCCCGTTGGCCTTGATCGTGCCGGTCATCTTCGTCCCGGAGAAAACATGCGTTCGGCCGCTAGCGGGCCCAGTCTAGCCTTGTCGCGCCTGACGACTACGGATAGTTTGGCGCGCAAAACCAAGCAACCGGCAACTCACGGCATTTCAAAGCAATTCTTAGATCGAGCCCGGCATATCAGGCGGGGATGCCTGGCATGTCAAGCCGAGGACGGGGTCAGGTGAAGCGCAGCGGCGGACTTTGGTGGTTGACGCCATGCGCCCTCACCGGGCTCATCGCCGCCGGCGTGTTTGCCTCAGGCTGTGCCGTCTCGCGCCTTTCCAATCCGTTCAAGTCGGGCGACGAGGACAGTTCCGCCTCGACCGTCAGGGAGGACCGGCTGCTCGAGACGGCCAAGGCCGATACCGGCACCGATCTGCCGAGCGGCGTCAGCCTGCATTGCCCGCAAGTGGTGGCTTGGCCGCGCGACCGTCTGCTCACCGTCTACGAGGCCGGCCATGTGGGCGATCAGAACTCGGTCGTGCATCGCGGCGAGATCACCAAGATGGCGCGCGAGTGCCAGCTCTACCCGGATCGGGTGGTCGTCAAATATGGCTTCGCCGGGCGCGTGCTGACCGGGCCGAAGGGCGGCCCTAGCACCGTGACGCTCGGCGTGAACATCCGCGTCGACGGCGCCCAGCGGAACACGCTCGCCACCGACAAGATGAAGGTCACCACCACAATTCCTCCGGGCGCTCCTGCCGGCTATTTCTCCATGGTGCGGGAGATCGCCTTTCCCATCGTGATCGGCACGCGGCCCGAGGATTACAAGATCTTCGTCGCCTTCGACCGCAACGTCCCCAACGCAGGTTAGGCACAGGAAACCTGCCTCGCGAGTCAGCCCTACGCTCGCGAAAAACACCGATAATCCAGGGAATTGGCGGCGTGTGTGCGTGAATCCGTGCCTCGCTGTTTCCACTTTAATGCCAAGAAATCGGTCCGGGCTGCTGTTAGACCCGTAGGTTGGAATACGGGGAAATCGTAACAGGCAGCGAGTTTTCATGGGGCAACCCAAGCTCAGCGCTGACGTCCTAAAGTTGAGTGCGAGATATCCGGCCGGCGTCCTGGGGAACCCCAAGCCGATCGCGCAGCGATTTGCCCATACGGCGGATTTGCGCCAATCAGCTTTGCGTCCTGCCGAACCGCCGAGAGCCTCGCCGTCAGAAGCGTCCCGTGCCGCGGCGTACCAAGAGACCGCTCCAGCAGGAGGCCCGGCCGGCCGGAGGCGTTGGCTGCATGCCGGGCTTATTCTCGCCGCGCTGGTTCCGAGCCTCATTCTCGCAGCCCTTTGGCTCGGCCTGGTCAGCATGCCGGGATCGACGCCTACGCTTCCCCTCCCTCAGGCGCGGACGGTGAGTCCGTCGGCCGTGCTCACGGCGCCAGATAGGATCGAAGCCATAGCCGGCGAGGATGTAAGCTTCCCGATCGCCCTCGATGGCACCGACGGCGTGCCCTCGCGCAGCGTCATCGCCGTAAGGGGCCTGCCGCAAGGCAGCAATTTCTCGGAGGGGCGCCCTTACGGGGACAACGAATGGAGCCTGAAGCCGGATCAGATCGGCGATTTGGATCTCGTTCTGCCGGCCGGCGCCAATGGCGAGTTCAAGCTTGGCATCGCACTCATCGGCCCCGACGACGCGGTCATAGCCGAGGCCGAGACCCTGCTAGAGATAACGCCAGCCCCACCGGCGTCGGCGGAGGAACGCCGCGTCCCGTCTCTGGTCAGCAATGACGCGGCTGCATCGGCAGCCGTGCCGGACGACAGGGAAGCCGCGGCGGCGACACCCGGTCCCGCCGGAGCCCCTGGCGATGAAGCAGGAGCGGAGCAAGAGCCGACGACGCCGGAGGCGGCGACCTCCCCGGCCGCTGAGCCCGACACTGGCCAGCCAAGCGAAGATGCGGAGAGTGGGTTGGGCTCGGTCCAGCCTTCCGTCTACGTCAACCTGCGCGAAGGGCCGTCGTCGTCAGCGGCTGTGGTCGGCGTGATCGCCAAGGGCGCCAAACTTTCCGTGCTCGACCGCAAGCGCGGATGGGTACAGGTGGCGGACCCGGCAACCGACAAGAAGGGCTGGATCTACAGCGGCAATCTCGCCGGAGAGGCAAAGACGCACCACACCCGTCGAAAGCGCGCCGCTCCCGCTGCAGCCGAACCGGAATCGTTCTGGGGTAGGGTAGGAAGCTGGCTGAGCCCGAGCTAGTTCAGCTTGCCCTTGAGCGCGTCGATGCCTTGGCTGACGAGCTTGTCGGCGCCCTCCGGCGTCAGCTTCGCCGCAATCACTGTCCGCGCCGCCGTGACCGCGGCTTCCGCGGCCGCCGCGCGCACCTCGCGCAGGGCCTCGGCCTCGGCGCGGGCGATCTTGTCCTCGGCGAGCTTCATGCGCCGGTCGAACTGCTCCCGCATCGTGCGGCGGGTCTCGGCGGCGAGGATCTCGGCTTCCCTGGACGCGAGGTCGATGATGTCTTTCGTTTCCTTGGCCACGTCGCCCTGCTTGCGGCGATAATCGGCGAGCACCTTTGCGGCTTCTTCGCGCAAGCGCTTGGCCTCTTCGAGCTCCTTGGCGATGGAAGCGGCGCGGGCGTCGAGCACGGCGGCGAGCTTCTTGTGCACGCCGAGATAAAGCATGCCGCCGACGAACAGGAAGAACGATACCGCGACCCAGAATTCCGGCTCGAAGATGAATTCCATGGGCCCTAGTCCTTCCGCGCGGCGGCGACCGCCTTGTCGATCTCAGGCCTGGAGGGAGCGATGCCGATGAGTTTACGCACGATGTCCGCCGCCACATTCGCGGCCACTTCGTTCACATCGCGCATGGCGGAGGTCTTGGCCGCATTGATGCGCGTCTCGGCCTCCGCGCCCCGCTCGGCGAGCTCGGCGTCGAGCCGGGCGCGCTCGGCGGCGCTCTCCGCTTTCAGCTTGGCGCGGCCTTCGTCGATGATGGCATGCGCCTTCTGCTTGGCCTCGGCCAGCGTCTGCTCGTAAGCGGCGATCGCCTCCTCGGTCTGCCGCCGCAGCCTGTCCGCCTCGGCCAGATCCTTGGCGATCCGGTCGGCGCGCGCCTCGAGCACCGAGCCGATGCGCGGCAGCGCCACCTTCAGCATCAGCACATAGAGAATGCCGAAGGTGATGAGCAGCCAGATGAGCTGGGGACCCCAGTCGAGTGGATTGAGCTGCGGCATGGTCGCTTCCCGCTAGCCGGAACGAGGTTCCGGCAGGCCTAGAACACGAACAGGATGATCAGCGCCACCACCAGGCCGAACAAGCCGGTGGCCTCGGCAAGAGCGAAGCCGAGCAGGAGGTTGGCGAACTGCGACGGCGCCGCCGACGGGTTGCGCAAGGCGCCTTGCAGGTAGTTGCCGAAGATCGTGCCGATGCCGATACCGGCGCCGACAAGCGCGATCGAGGCCAACCCCGCGCCGATCAATTTTGCTGCTGATGGATCCATGACGTCTCTCCTTTGGAACGATGCTGGTTCGATTGGCTAATGATGCATATGCAGGGCGTCGTTGAGATAGATGCAGGTCAGGATGGCGAACACATAGGCCTGCAAGAACGCAACGAGGATTTCGAGACCGGTGAAGGCCACCATGAAGGCGAGGGGAGCCCAGCCGCCGAGAAAGCCGAGCGCCACGACGAAGGCGCCGAACACTTTCAGCATGGTGTGGCCGGCCATCATGTTGGCGAACAGCCGCACCGAGAGCGACAGCGGCCGCGTGAGATAGGAGATCACCTCGATCACCACGAGCAGGGGCAGCATGACGATCGGCACGCCCTCGGGCACGAAGAACTTGAGGAACTTGGCGCCGTGCTTCCAGAAGCCGATCAGCGTGACGCCGAGAAAGATGAAGGCGGCGAGCGCGAAGGTGACGATGATGTGGCTCGTCACGGTGAAGGAGTAGGGCACCATGCCGAGCATGTTCAGCGTCAGCACGAACATGAACAGGGTGAACACGAAGGGGAAATATTTCATCCCGTCGGTGCCGACATTGTCGCGCACCATGTTGGCGATGAACTCGTAGGAAATCTCGGCGACCGACTGCAGCCGCGACGGCACCAGCGCGCGGCTGTGCATGGCGTATAGCGGTGAAGAGGGTGATGAGGGTGGCGGCGATCAGCATGAACAGCGCCGAGTTGGTGAAGGACGCGTCGAAGCCGAACAGCTCGAAGGGGATGAGCCGCTTGATCTCGAACTGATGCATGGGATTGGGCAGGCCGCCGGCGCTGCCGCCCCCGTGCTCTGTCCCTTCCGCGGCGTATGCTGCGTCGATCACTGCCAACCGTCCCTAGTCGTCGTCATCGTCCAACACACTCGGCAAGTCTTTTACCGATTGCGCCTCCGCCTGCATGCGCTTGGCGGTGCGCACCACATTCATGATCCCCGCGGCGGCGCCCAGGCCGAGAAACACCACCATCAGGAGCGGGGCCGTGCCGAGAAACCGGTCGAGCCACCAGCCGATGAACCCCCCAACCGCCACGCCGGCCACCAGCTCGATGCCGAGCCTGAGCGCCTGGCCGAGCGCGGCCCCTTGGCCTTGCGGTTCAGGGCCTGGGGCCGGTGCATGCCGGCTTTTAGCCTCCGCCAATTGCTCGCCAAGACTGTCGAGCCGCTGCCGAATGGTTCCGCGCGTCACGGCCGTTTTGCTCGCGGCCGGACTCTTTTTCGGCACCGGCCATTGGCGTTGCTCAATTCCGGGAGAGCTCTCCGGACCGGCTGGTCCTTCAGCTTGGCCGGCACTTTAGTTTGGGATTCGCCCCTGTCAAGGAAGTCCAGGCGGGCCGAAAAAAGCCTTGGATTTGGCTAGCTCGCGTCGCGCAGGCGCTCGGCCGTATCGAGATCGACCGAGACCAGTTGGCTCACGCCGCGCTCGGCCATGGTCACGCCGAACAGCCGGCTCATCCGCGCCATGGTGAGCGGGTGATGGGTGATGATGAGGAAGCGTGTATCGGTCTCCTTGGCCATCTCCTCCATCAGCCGGCAAAAGCGCTCGACATTGGCGTCGTCGAGCGGCGCGTCCACCTCGTCGAGCACGCAGATGGGCGAGGGGTTGGTCAGGAACACGGCGAAGATCAGCGCCAGCGCCGTCAGCGCCTTCTCGCCGCCCGACAGCAGCGTCAGCGCCTGGGTGCGTTTGCCCGGGGGGCAGGCGAAGATCTCGAGACCCGACTCGAGCGGATCGTCGGAATCGACCAGCTTCAGCTCCGCCGTGCCGCCGCCGAACAGCGTCTTGAACAGCCGCCCGAAATGCCCGTTCACCGTGTCGAAGGCTTCGAGCAGGCGCTTGCGGCCCTCGCGATTGAGATTGGAAATGCCTTGCCGCAGCCGCACGATGGCTTCCTCGACATCGGCCTTCTCCCGCTCCATTTCCTCGAGCTGGGCGGCAAGCTCTGCCTCTTCCTCCTCGGCTCTCAGATTGACGCCGCCCAGCCGCTCGCGGTCGCCTTTGAGTTTGAGCAGCCGCGCCTCGACATCGGCGAGCGGTGGAATGGGGGCGCCCGGCTTCAATCCGCCAAGCGCCAGGCAGTCTTCCGGCGTGCAGTCGAGCTGATCGCGGATCGCGCGAGCGGTCTCGCCACGGCGCTCACGCGCCGCCTCGAGCCGCGCCTCGCTGCGCGCGCGCGCCTCGCGTGCCTCGGCAAGCCGCTCCTGCACCTCGCGCAAGGCCTTCTCGCGGCCTTTCAGCGCCGTCTCGGCCAAAGCCAGATCGTCCGCGGCTTTCGCCCGCTCGCGCTCGGCGGCGGCAATCGCATCGAACAATTTCATGCGCCGCTGCTCGATCTCGGCCGGGAGATTTTCCAGCGCGGCGAGGTCTGCGCTCGTCTCTTCCTCGCGCGCGCGCAGCGTGAGGATCTGCTCGCGCGCATTGGCGATACGCTTCTGCCACAGCCCCTCTTCCGCGCCGATCGCTTCCATGCGCTCCTGGCGGAGCCGCACCTCGCGCTCGAAACCTTCCAGCGTGGCGTCGGCGCGTGCCGCGGCCTGGCGGCTCGCGGCGGCCTTCATTTGTGCCGCTTCGAGTGCGGCTTCCAGCGCGGAGAGGGAAGCCAGCGCGAGCAGCGCTGTCGCGACTCGGCTTCCATGTCCCCTTGCCTCATCGAGTCCGGCGCGGGTGCGGGTCAGCGCCTCGGCCAGAGCGCCGAGTTCCTTGCTGGTGGCTTGCGCCTCATGCTCGGCCGCGGCGATCTGATCGCGCGTGCGGTCGAGCTCGGCATGCGCCTCCTTTGCCTCTTGGCGCAGAGCCTTGGTCTTGAGCCCCGCCGCTTCCGCCTTGGCAATGGCGGCGGCAAGCTCGGCCTCGGTCTCGGCGGCGCGGCCTTGCGCCTTGGCGGACTCCTTCTCGAGCGCGGCAAGCCGGCTCCGCTCGATCAGCCGCGCGCCCGCGGCACTCGCCGTGCCGGCCTGGATGCTGTAGCCGTCCCAGCGCCAGAGATCGCCGTCCTTGGAAACGAGCCTCTGCCCGGGCCTGAGCCCCATCTGCAACGCGCGGCCTTGCGCGGCCTCGACCACGCCGATCTGCTGAAGCCGCCGCGACAACACGGCCGGCCCCTTGACGAAATTGCTGAGCGGAACGGCGCCATCGGGCAGCGCGGGGTCGTTGCCGGCAGCCGAGGTCAGCCGCCAATGCGACGGCGCGGTCTCCTCGCTCGCGGCATCGAGATCGTCGCCGAGCGCGGCGCCGAGCGCTTGCTCGTAGCCGGCCGTGACCTTGATCTCCTCCACGATCGGCGACCAATCATGCACCGGCGCCAAGAGCTTCGTCAGCGTGGCGAGCTCGGTCTCGAGCTCCTGGCTCGCGAGCTTTGCCGCGGAGGCGAGGGCCCTGGCCCTGGTTTCCGCCGCATGCGTCTCCTCCTGATCGGCCTCCGCCGCCTGGAGCTCGGTTTCGATGCCCTGCACCGTCGCGGAAAGCTCGGCGAGCGCGGTATTCAGGCCGCCTAGCTTCGTCTCGCTGCCGCTCTCGGCCTCGCGCCTGGCAAGCTCCTGTTCGAGTTCGCCGAGTTGCGCCTCGAGCGTCGCGCCGCGCAGCTCGATCTCGGTCTTCTCGCCGTCGAGCCGGCCTCGCTCGGCGCGGGCCTCGGCCAACGCCGTGGTCGCCTGCCGCAAGGCCTGCTCGGCGGCGTCAAGGATCTCCTTGGCCCGGGCCGCGGCGCCGCGCAGCTGCGGCTCCTCGCGATCGCGCGAACTCGCCACGGCAAGACGCCGGCCCTCTTCGCCGAGCCCGCGCAGCATGCCTTCGGCCTCGGCGATATGCTCCTCTTCGCGGGCGAGGTCGCGGGAGGCTTGCGCCAGCCGCGTCTCAAGCTCGGCCTGCCGCGCTTTGGCGCGAGCCTCCTCACGCTCCAGCGCGTCGCGCTCGACGCTCAAGCGATGCAGCACGGCCGCGCGCGCGGCCTCCTCGTCCCGCAGAGGTTGCAGCTTCTCGGCGGCCTCGGCCTGCTGACGCAGCGCCTCGCCTTCGGCCTTGGTGTGTTGCGCGACCTGGGAGAGCGCCTCCTGGAACGCCGCTTCCTCCTGCTCGACATGCGCGCAGGCGCCGGTCCAGTGCAGATGATGCTGCAGCGCCTCGGTCTCGCGGATCTTGCCGGAGATTTCACGGTAGCGCTGCGCCTGGCGCGCCTGGCGCCGTAACGCCTGCAATTGCGACGCGAGCTGGCCGATCAGATCGGCAAGCCGCGCGAGATTGGCTTCGGTCGCCTTCAGGCGAAGCTCGGCCTCGTGGCGACGGCTATGCAAGCCGGCAATGCCCGCGGCATCTTCGAGCACGCGGCGGCGTTCCTGCGGCGCGGAATTGACGATCTCGCCGATGCGGCCCTGCCGCACCAGCGCCGGCGAGCGCGCGCCGGTCGCCGCATCCTCGAACAGCAGCCGCACGTCGCGCGCACGCGCATCCTTGCCGTTGACCTTATAGGCCGAGCCCGCCTCGCGCTCGATCCGCCGCGTCACTTCCAGCGCGTCGCTGTCGTTGAACTCGGCCGGCGCCGTGCGCCCGCTATTGTCGATGAACAGGGTGACCTCGGCGCTGTTGCGCGCCGGGCGGTCTTCCGAGCCCGCGAAGATCACGTCCTCCATGGCGCCGCCGCGCATGCTCTTATACGAGGTCTCGCCCATGGCCCAGCGCAGCGCCTCGAGCAGATTCGACTTGCCGCAGCCATTGGGGCCGACCACGCCGGTCAGGCCCGGCTCGACCAAGAGCTCGGTCGGCTCGACGAACGACTTGAATCCGAGAAGGCGAAGACGAGTGATCTTCACGCTGGGTCTACCTTGTCAGTGGAGCCTCTACGCACGGGACCGGACCATGGCCGGTGTCCGGGGAACGATCAAGACGGAGTTGCCGGCGGCGGCGGGGCCTGCTCGATCATGGCCTTGATCTCGTCGAAGGTGACCTCTCCCTGGGCCTTGCGGCCATTGATGAAGAAGGTCGGCGTGCCGATCACGTTGAATTGCCGCCCCCGCTGCTTCACCTCCGTCAAGCCGTCGATAATGGTTTGATTCGATAGGCATTTGTCAAACGTCTCGCGGCTCATTCCGCTGGATTTGGCGACCGAATAGATCGCGTCCGGGCGCACTTCCTGGCTCACCCATTCGCTCTGCCGGGTCAGGAACTGGTTCAGCAGGAAGAAATATTTGTCTTCCGGCGCGCAGCGATTGACGAGCGCCGCATTGCCGGAGGTGTGGCCGATGGGGAACTCCCGCACGATGAAGCGAACCTTGCCGGTGTCGATGAATTCCTTCTTGAAGCGCGGGAACAGCGCCTTCTGGAAATGGGCGCAATGCGGGCAGGTGAGCGAGACATATTCGATCACGGTGACCGGCGCATTGGCCTTGCCGAGCGAGACGTCGCCGAGCGGGCCGGGCGCCATCAGCTCGGCTTGCGGCGGCACGTAGGTCGCCTTGTCGATCGGCGGCGTCGGGCCCATCGCGCCACCGCCGCATCCCGAAAGAGCGAGCGCCAAGGCGATCGGGATCGACGCTCTTAGCCCTCGCAGCCGCATCGCTGAGTTCCTACTGACCTGAAGACCCTTCAGGCTTGCCCTCTTGCGGCGTCGGCGTCGCGCCACCTTCTGTCGTCGGAGAGGCGCCGCCTTCGGGTGGGGTCGAGCCGCCGGTTTCTGCCGGCTTGTCGATGCCGACGAGCTTGGCCTCGAAATCCTTGAGCGTATGCTCGCCGCTCATCCGCTTGCCGTTGATGAAGAAGGAGGGTGTCGAGTCGATGCCGAATTTCTCGTAGCCGGTGGTCCGGATCTCGACGATCTTGTTGAACAGCTCCTTGTCCGCCATGCATTTGTCGAAGCTCTCCTTCGAGAAGCCTGCCTGACGCGCGAATTGCAACAGCTTCTCCATGGCTTCGGGGCCCTGCACGACCCAGTTCTGCTGCGTCTGGAACAGCGCCTCGATCATCGGGAAATAGCGATCGGGGCCGGCACAGCGGGCGAGCAGCGAGGCGCGCGCCGCGAGCCCGTCGAGCGGGAATTCGCGGAAGATGAAACGAACCTTGCCGGTGTCGATATATTTGGTCTTGAGCTCGGGAAACACGACCGTCTCGAACTGCGCGCAATGCGGGCAGGTCATCGAGGCATATTCGACGATGGTGTTGGGAGCGTCGGCGCTGCCGAGGGCCATCTCGGGCAGCGGGCCGGGCGCCATCAACGCGGCGAGGTCGGGATCGGTCTTGGGGCCTGGTCCGCCAGCATTGCCGTCGGAACTCGTCTTCCAATAGACGAGGCCGCCGACGAGAATGGCGGCCGCCACCGCGCCGATAATGAACAGCGTATTCTTGCTCCCGGCCTCATCCTTGCCGGGCGGCGTCTCGGCGCCTGAGGATTTGCCGCCCGCTGCCTTGCCGGAACCGGGCTGGACAGCCGCCTTTTTCTCGCTTTTCGCCACTCTTTTCACTCCACCTGATGGGATCGCTTCGAGCCGGGCCTACATTCGTTAAACACCCGCGTTCTGGCAAGAGCGAGATAAGGCGCTCAACGGCTTGTGAGCTTGGCGCGGGTGTTGGTCCCGAGTCGCAGCAAGGCCGCGCGCAAGCCCCCATCCTCGACGGAAGCGGAGGCGGGCAGCACGTCGGGATCGATCGGCGGCTCTGCGGCGGGCCTGCGCGGCGCTTTGCGCGCAACCGGCGCCTGCAAGATGCGCATCTCGGCAATCGCCCGGTAGCCGAAATAAGCGTTCACCCGCTCGAGGATCTGCCCTGAGCGGTGCTGCACCTCGATGGCGCGCGGGCCTTCGACCCTGAGCACCAAGGTCGCGCCCTCGACCCGGTGCCCTTTGGGCGCGTCAGCCACTTGCGCTTCGTCCCGGCGCTTTGGCCAGACGACCCGGTCGGGCATGGTGAACTGGGCGAGCTCCGCGCCGACGATGGTTCCCCATTCGCTCAAGAGCGAGGTGGTGGCGAAGCCGCGCGCGCGCGCCGACGCATCGAGCGCGCCGGCCGCATAGGCGCCGATCGGCCGCGCCGCGCCTGCCGCCCGTCCCAAGGCTCTGCGTTGTTTGTCGTCCATGGCGTTTCGCGAAATGGTGGAGCGATCGCGCGCCCCGCTTGCTTCCTCTCGCCCGAGCTTACACCATGGCCGGAACCGAGGCGTGGGCGGAGTTCGCTTTATGCAGAGGCGTGCGGCAGCGCGGGTCCGGCGGGAAGAGAAGCGCATCGCCGATGCCGTGCTCGCCTGGTACGACCGCGAGCGCCGCCGCCTGCCGTGGCGGGCAGAACACGGAGAGGCGCCCGATCCCTACCGCGTATGGCTCAGCGAGATCATGCTGCAGCAGACGACGGTCAAGGCGGTGCTGCCGCGCTACGATCTCTTCCTGCGCCGCTGGCCCGATGTGGCGGCATTGGCACGCGCCGAGCTCGGTGAGGTGCTCGCCGCCTGGGCCGGCCTCGGCTATTACGCGCGTGCGCGCAACCTGCATGCTTGCGCGCGCGTGGTGGCGGAGCGGCACGGGGGCAGGTTCCCGGAGGACGAGGCCGCACTCCGCAGGCTGCCGGGCGTCGGCGACTATACCGCCGCTGCCATCGCGGCAATCGCCTTCGGCAAGCGCGCGACGCCGGTCGACGGCAATATCGAGCGCGTGGTGGCGCGGCTTTTCGCCGTGACCACGCCGCTGCCCGCCGCCAAGACCGAGATCAGGGCGCTCGCCGAGACGCTGACCCCCGAGACGCGCTCCGGCGACTTCGCCCAGGCGATGATGGACTTGGGGGCCACGATCTGCACGCCGCGCCGCCCGGCTTGCGGCCTCTGCCCGGTGCGGCCCGACTGCCGGGGTTATGCCGACGGTCTCGCCGAGGCGCTGCCGTATCGCGAGGCGAAGGGCGAGCGGCCGGTCAGGCGCGGCGCAACCTTCGTTGCCGTCCGCGCCGATGGCGCCGTGCTGCTCCGCGAGCGGCCGTTGCATGGCCTATTGGGCGGCATGCTGGAGACGCCCTCATCGCCCTGGGAGGAGGCCGAGCCCTGCGGAAACTCCGCGCGGGGATACGCGCCGGTCGCGGCCGACTGGCGCAAGCTGCCCGGCCTGGTCGAGCACACTTTCACGCATTTTCATCTGGAGCTTTCCGTCTATCGCGCGGAGGTCGGACAGGATGCGCAGCCAAAGCGCGCGGCGGAGCCCGAGCGCTGCCTTTGGCTCAAACCTCGCGCGCTCGCGGGCGCCGCGCTGCCGTCGGTCATGCGGAAGGTGTTGCTGCACGCGCTCGAAGAAGGGCGCGTCGTCAGCCCTGCGGCTCGAGCTTCGCCCGCGCCGCCTCGCGCAAGGCGTCGATCGGCGTGAGGCGGCCTTCCGCCTCGTAATGCCAGAAGGTCCAGCCGTTGCAGGCGAGCGCGCCTTGCACATGCGCGCCGATCTTATGGATCGAGCCTTGCGCGCCGGCGCAGGCGATCGAGCCGTCGGCGCGGACTTTCGCCTCGTGCCGCGCGCCGGAATCGTAAAGCACCGTGCCGGGCGAGATCAGCCCGAGCTCGACCAGAGCGCCGAACGGGATGCGCGGCTCGCCGCGTTTGCCCTTGGCGACTTGCAGCGAATCTTGCTGGAGCGGGGAGAGGGCCGCGAGCCGCGCCTTTGCCGCCTCGGCATAGTTCGCCTCGCGCTCGATGCCGACAAACGCCCGCCCGAGCCGCTTGGCGGCGACCGCGGTCGTGCCCGAGCCGAGAAACGGGTCGAGCACGACATCGCCGGGATTGCTCGCAGCCAGCAGGATGCGATGCAGCAGCGCCTCGGGCTTCTGCGTCGGATGGGTTTTGCGCCCGCAGTCTTCCCGCAGGCGCTCGGCGCCGGAGCAGATCGGGAACAGCCAGTCCGAGCGCATCTGCAAATCCTCGTTGAGCGCCTTCATCGCTTCGTAATTGAAGGTGTAGCGCGCCTTGGGTCCCATCGACGCCCAGATCAAGGTTTCATGCGCGTTGGTGAAGCGCCGCCCGCGAAAGTTCGGCATCGGGTTCGATTTCCGCCACACCACGTCGTTCAGCACCCAGAAGCCGAGATCCTGGAGGATGGCGCCGACGCGGAAGATGTTGTGATAGCTGCCGATCACCCAAAGCGCGCCCGACGGCTTCAGCACGCGGCGGCAGGCGGACAGCCAATCGCGGGTGAAGACGTCGTAGGCGGCGAAGCTGCCGAACTTGTCCCAGTCGTCGTCGACGGCATCGACGCGGCTATTGTCGGGCCGAAAGAGCTCGTTGTTGAGCTGGAGATTATAGGGCGGGTCGGCGAAGACGAGATCGATCGAGGCTTCGGGGAGGAGCTTAAGCTCCTCGATGCAATCGCCGACGATGATCCTGTCGAGCGGGAGCTTGGCTCCCCTCTTGTCCCCCACGCCCATGACACCACTCGGGTTACGCAGTACTGCACGCGCTCGCTCTCACGCGAGACCGGCCCATGCTGGCGGACGACGGTAAAGGCGGACTTAATCGCCGGGAGTTGGCTTGGCGCGGACACCGTGCCACAACCGGCCGGGACGCCGCGTTTCGGGGGATCAAGCGTTGCCGCCGGGCTTTCATCGTCGGGACATGCTGCATGCGGCGCTCGGCCTTGCGGCGCTGAAACTGACCGGCGGCCAGGCCTATGCGGCCGAGGATAGGGAAGGGGGCAACACCATGGCCAAGGACATCGTCATGATCCACGGCGCCAACGAGGGCGGCTGGTGCTTCGACAAATTTGGCGGGGTGTTCCAGAGCCTCGGTTGGACCTGCCATGCGCCCGACCTGATCGGCCACGGGACGAGAGCCGCGGATGCCGCCAAGACCTTGATTGGCGTGGGCATGGCCGACTATCGCGCGGAGCTCGAGGCTTTTCTCAGGACGTTGCCGTCGAAGCCGGTGATTCTCGGCCATTCGATGGGCGGCGTGCTTGCCCAGCAACTCGCGGCGCAGGGGCTCGCCCGTGCGCTGATTCTGGCGGCGCCCGCGCCGCGCTCCGGCATTTTGCCGCCGACCGACGCGGAGAAGCAACTCGACCAGGACCTGATGGGGCTAGGCGCCTTCTGGAAGACGGTGATCAATCCCGATTTCGCGCTTGCCCGCATCTACACGTTGAACCGGGTGCCGGAGGCCGAGCAGCGCGCCGTGTTCGACAAGTTCGGGCCTGAATCGGGCCGCGCCTTCTTCGAGCTGTTCTTTTGGATGTTCGATCAGACTGGAGCAACGGTGGTCGACACCGCTGCCGTCAAATGCCCGGTGCTATGCATGGTCGGAGCGGACGATAAGATCGTCTCGCCGCAGACCGCGCGCGAAACCGCGGCCGGCTATCCCGGCGCAACGTTTTGGGAGCTTGAGGGCCACGGGCACATGCTCGTGCTCGAACCCGGCGCCGAGGACATCGCTCGCCGCATCGCCGATTGGATCCCGGGCTAGGCGTCTTCGACAATCTCGTCAGGAAGCGGCAGCTCGGTGCCGGTCTCGATCAGCCTGAGCGCGCGCTCGATCGGGCTGAAGGAGCGGCGGTGATGCGTGCACACGCCATGCTTCTTGATGGCCGCCGCATGCTCCGGCGTGCCGTAACCCTTGTTGCTGTCCCAGGCATAACGCCGATAGCGGCGTGAGAGCTTCACCATCATCCGGTCGCGCGTCACCTTGGCGACGATCGACGCCGCCGCCACGGAGAGCGACAGCCCGTCGCCGCCGACGACTGCCCGCGCCTTGCAGGGAAACCGCTTCGGCACGATGTTGCCGTCGATCAGAGCCGAGCCGACCGGCACGCGCAGCCGGCGATAGGCGGCGCGCATGCCCCACAGGCTCGCCTGCAAAATGTTGTCGCGGTCGATGCGCTTCACCGGGCCGATGACCACCGAGACGATCGAAGTGGCCATGATCGCTTGATAGCGATCCTCGCGCGCCTCCGGCGTCATCAGTTTCGAATCGTTGAGTCCTTCCGGGATGCGGTCGGGATCGAGAATGACCGCGGCGACCACCACCGGTCCAGCCCAAGGCCCACGCCCCGCCTCGTCGATGCCGGCGACGGGGCCGCGAAACTGATCCATCATCGCCGCTTCGAGATCGAAGCTCGGCGTCGGGAGGGCAGCTTTTCGGCGGGAAGTCCCATGGCAGGGGACTTTCGCGCAAAGCTCGCGTGCTTTGGCAACGTGTTCGGCGCGGCGGCGCCGGGCGCCTGTGGAAAAACCGCTAGAACAGCCGGAGTTGCTGGCCGGGAAGGGAAGGCGGCGTGAACAAGTCGGTGCGCAGCTCGACCGAGCTTTTGTTGAGCCCGAGCCGCTCGGCGGCCAGCTCGAATCGCCGCCCGATCATCCAGGCATAGGGCCCGTCGCCCCTCATGCGCTCACCCCACTTCGCATCGTAGAGCTTGCCGCCCCGCGTCGATCGCATCAGCGACAGAACGCGCTTGGCGCGATCCGGGCAATTCGCTTGCAGCCATTCGGTGAAGAGATCGCCGATCTCGAGCGGCAATCTGAGCAGCACATAGCCCGCGCTCTTTACGCCGGCAGCGGCCGCGCGCTCCAAGATGCGCTCCATCTCCATGTCGGTAAGGCCGGGAATGATCGGCGCCACCATCACCGAGGCCGGCACGCCGGCATCGACCAGCCGTTGCACGGTTTCGAGCCGTTTGTCGGGCGTGCTCGCGCGCGGCTCCATGGCGCGGGCGAGTTTGCGGTCGAGCGAGGTGACCGATAGCGCCACCTTGACCAGCCCACGCTCGGCCATCGACTTGAGAATGTCGAGATCGCGCAACACGAGCGCCGATTTGGTGACGATGCCGACCGGATGGTTGGCGGCGCTCAAGACTTCGAGGATGCGGCGCATGATGCGGTAGCGCCGCTCGATCGGCTGATAGGGATCGGTATTGGTGCCGATGGCGATGGTGCGGACCTGGTAGCCCGGCTCGGCAAGCTCGCGCTCCAGCGCCTGTGCGGCATTGGTCTTGGCGAACAGCTTCGTCTCGAAATCGAGTCCGGGCGACAGCCCGAGAAAGGCATGCGTCGGCCGCGCGAAGCAGTAGATGCAGCCATGCTCGCAGCCCCGATAGGGATTGATCGAGCGGTCGAAGCCGATATCGGGCAACTCGTTGCGGGTGATGATGCGCCGCGCCGGCACCTCCTGAACTTCGGTGGAGAGCGCTTCCAGCTCGCCGAGCGATTCCCAACCGTCGTCGACCGGCTCATAGGCGATCGGCTCGAAGCGGCCGCCCCGGTTGGTCTGGGCGCCCCGGCCATGGCGGCGGCCTGCCGCGATGCCTCCCGCCTCATGCGGAAAGCTCTCGGAATCGGCTGGTTTTCGCAACGCGACGGACATGTTCACCATATAGGGCTGGCCAAGGAACAAATCAAGAACAAATCTGCGTCAGATGGGACGATTGCCGAGCCACGGTCTCGCGCCTATAGGTTCCGCGCCATGATCTCGGTCATCATTCCGACGCTGAACGCCGAGCGCACGCTGGCGCATGCCCTTGCAGCTCTGGTTCCGGCCGTGGTCGAGGGCATCGTGCAGGAGGCCATCCTGGTCGACGGCGGCTCGACCGACGAGACCTGCGCCATCGCCGAAGCCGCCGGCACGCATCTGATCGAGGCGCCGCGTGGGCGTGGCTCTCAGCTTGAGGCCGGCGCCCATCACGCAAAAGGCGATTGGCTGCTCTTTCTGCATGCCGACACGGTGCTCGAGCCCGGCTGGGCCGAGGAGGCGCAGAGCTTCATCGAGCGGGTCGAGAGCGGCAGACGACCTCAGGCCGCGGCGTCGTTCAGCTTCGCGCTCGACGATGACGGCTTCTTACCGCGCTTCGTCGAATCGCTGGTCGGTTTGCGCTGTAGCGTGCTCGCTCTGCCCTACGGCGATCAGGGCCTGCTCATCTCGCGCAATCTCTATAATCGTCTCGGCGGCTTCCGTCCGCTGCCGCTCATGGAGGACGTCGATCTGGTGCGCCGGCTCAAGCGGCGCGAGCTGGTGATGCTGAAATCGCGCGCGGTGACCAGCGGCGAGCGCTACCGGCGCGAGGGCTATCTCACGCGGAGCTTGCGCAATCTCGGCTGCATCCTGCTCTATTACCTTCGCGTGCCGCCGCGGGTGCTCGCGCGGCTTTATGGCTAGACACGACGCGGCCCGCCCGCGCCGCGCAAACTACGCCAACCACCTCGTCATCATGGCCAAGAGCCCGGTCGCCGGCCGCGTCAAGCGGCGGCTCGGGCGCGAGATCGGCGATGTCGCGGCGATCCGTTTCTATCGCAACTGTCTGTCGCACACGGCGCTGCGGCTTGCGCAAGACAGGCGCTGGCGCACGCTGCTTGCCATCGATCCCGACAGCGATGTCGCCGCACCCTTCGCGCCTTCGCGCGAGACGCTCGCACGCGTGCCGCAAGGGGAGGGCGATCTTGGTCGATCGCATGCGCCGCTTCTTCGCCTTCTGCCGCCGGGCCCCGTCGATCATCGTCGGCAGCGACATTCCGGCGATCGAGGCCGAACATGTCGCGCAAGCCTTCAAGCTGCTCGGGCGAAACGATGCCGTGCTCGGGCCGGCCGGCTGACGGCGGCTATTGGCTCATCGGCTTGAAGCGCATGCCGAAAGCTGCTCGCGCCGTTTGCCGGAGTGCGTTGGTCGAGCCGGCATGCTCTCGCCGACACGCTCGCCAATCTCAAAGGCAAGCGCGTCGCCTTCGCTGCGACGCTCCGCGATGTCGATACCAAGAATGACTATCGGGATTTGCGCTTCTACGCCGAGCGTCTCATTTCCGCGCAGCCCCAAAGTGGCTCCGTCCCGTTTAACTCGACTTTAAGGCCCATCTTGTAGTGGCTTGAAATAACGGGATCAAGGGCTCAACTCGCATGCGCATCGCTTTGGTCGATCCCAGTCGCACGACTCGACTGATCGTCTCTCGCATGCTTTCGGCGCGCGGCCACGAGGTCCTTCCCTTTGCCGATGAGCGCGATGCGCTCGTCCAAATCAAAGCCGATCCCTGCATCGACGCGCTGATCACCAGCGCCGAGCTCAAACACACCTCCGGTGTCGAGCTTTGCTGGGAGACGCGCCTGATGGCGACCTGCCGCCGGCCGATCTATGTCCTGATGATGTCGAGCCAATACGATCAGCGCAGTCTGATCGAGGCGCTCGAACTCAGGGGCCGACGATTTCATCGGCAAGCCGCCTCTGGCCGAGGAGCTTTATGCGCGGCTGCGCGCCGCCGAGCGGATTCTCTCCATGCAGCGCGAATTGATCCGCCTCGCCACCATCGATCCCCTGACCGGTTTGAGCAACCGGCGCGGCTTCTTCGAGCAGGCGACGGAGGCTTGCGCGCGCGTGGCCCCGCCGGATGGAAGCCTGTCGGCGATCATTCTCGATATCGACAATTTCAAACACATCAACGACTCCTACGGGCATGAAACCGGCGACGAGGCGATCTGCTGCTGCGCGCGTGCCGCATTCTTGACCGAGGCCTTGGTCGGGCGGCTCGGCGGCGACGAGTTCGCGCTCCTGCTGGAGGATCGCACCTTGCCGCAGGCGATCGAGATTGCCGAGAACTTGCGCAGCCGGCTCGCGGCGCAGCCTTTCGACACCGGCAAGGACCGCATCACACTCACCTGGAGTGTGGGCGTAAGCGAAGGGAGACCGGGCGACAGCGTGGATCAAATTCTCGCCAGAGCCGATGCCGCGCTCTACGACGCCAAGCTCGGCGGGCGGAACCGCGTGGTCGGCGTGCATGCGGGGCTTCTGACGCGTCCGGCAATCGCCACCAACGGCTTCGCCCGCGCTTCGTCGTTCTAGCCTAGACAACGGCCTTCTTTGCCTTGGCCTTCTTCTTCTGCTCATTCAACCGAGGCATGATCTCGATGAACGAGCAGGGGCGGTGGCGGTTGTCGAGCTGAGGCTTGAGGATGCCGTTCCAGGCGTCGGTGCAGGCCCCAGGCGAGCCCGGCACGCAGAAAATATAGGTGCCCTTGGCCAGGCCGCCGCAGGCGCGGCTCTGCACCGTCGAGGTGCCGACGCTCTGGTAGCTCAGCATATGGAACAGGGCCGCGAAGCCGTCGATCTCCTTCTCGAAGAGCGGCTTGACCGCTTCCGGCGTCACGTCGCGCCCGGTGAAGCCGGTGCCGCCGGTGGTGATGACGACGTCGACTTGCTTGTCCTTGATCCAGCGCTTGACCTGTTTGCGGATCGCCTTGGGATCGTCCTCGACGATGGCGTGCTCGGCGAGCTCGTGGCCGGCCTCTTTGATGAGACTGACGAGCAGCGGTCCCGATTTGTCGGTCTTCTGCGTGCGCGTGTCCGACACGGTGAGCACGGCGATGCGCACCGGGATGAAGGGCCTCGTCTCGTCCATGCGGTTCATTTTGCTTCAAGCCTTTCCTTCATCGACAGCAGGTCGCGCCAGACCAGGCGTTTATGCTCCGGGTTACGCAACAGGAAGGCCGGATGCAGCGTCGCGAGCGTGGCGACGTCGCGGCCCCCGCTGCGATAATTGAGCCATTTGCCTCTCAGCCGCATGATCCCCTCGGCCATGCCGAGAATGGTCTTGGCCGCGGCGCCGCCGAGCAGGACCAGCACCTGCGGCGAGAGCAGCTCGATCTGCCGCGCAAGGAATGGCGCGCAGGCCTCGACCTCCTCGGGCGTCGGCGTGCGGTTGCCGGGTGGACGCCAATAGACGGTGTTGGTGATGTAGACATGCTCCTCGGCAAGCCCAATCGCGTCCAGCATGCGGTCGAGCAATTGCCCGGCGCGTCCGACGAAGGGCTTCCCGCTGAGGTCTTCGTCACGGCCCGGCGCCTCGCCGATCAGCATGATGCGCGCATCGTCGCTGCCGCGCTTGAAGCACAGGCTCTTCGCCGTCCGCTTGAGCGCGCAGCCCTCGAAGGCGGCCACCATCGCTTCGAGCGCCGCGAGCGTGTTGGCCTGGCTGAGATCGATCCTGGAGTCGCTCCCCGCCGCGGCGGCAGCCTGCGCTGCCGCCGGGCGCGGTCGAGGTTGGACGCGCGGCGGGGTGGAGGCTGCTGCGGCGGGCGTGGCAAAGCAGTCGACCGGCATATCGCCGATCGCCTCGTCGGCGCCCATCGCCGCATACCAGGCCAATAAGGCTTGAACCGTCTCTCGTTCCGTTGCAGTCATTCCGCACTCTTTGGCGCGTCCGGCGCCTCACACCATATTGATGGATACTGGATTCCCGCGCTTTCGGGAATGACTTCCACCCTTTTGGCAGCTGCCGATCTGGAGCGAAACCTTGAACGAAGCGCCTGAGCCAAAAGCGGTCGATGCGCAAGCGATCGAGCGCGAAACCATGGAGTTCGACGTCGTCATCGTTGGCGCCGGACCGGCCGGGCTCGCCGCTGCGATCAGGCTGAAGCAGCTTGCCGCCGAGACGGGCAATGAGCTCTCCGTCGTCGTGCTGGAGAAGGGCTCGGAGGTCGGCGCGCATATCCTCTCGGGCGCGGTGATCGACCCGGTCGGCCTCGATGCCCTCATCCCAGACTGGCGCGACAAGGGCTCTCCGCTCACCACAAAGGTCAGCGAGGACAAGTTCTATTATCTGTGGAAGACCGGCGGCATCCGCGTGCCGAACCTCTTCATGCCGCCGCTGATGAGCAATCACGGCTGTTATACCGGCAGCCTCGGCGCGCTCACCCGCTGGCTCGCCGAGCAGGCGGAAGCGCTCGGCGTGGAAATCTATCCGGGTTTCTCGGTCGTCGATGTGATCTTCGGCGCCAACGGCGAGATCGAAGGCGTCATCACCGGCGACATGGGCGTCGCGCGCGACGGCAGCCACAAGGACAACTACACCCCCGGCATCGCCATCCTCGGCAAATACACCTTGTTTGCCGAAGGCGCGCGCGGCTCGCTCTCGAAGATGCTGATCCGCAAGCTCGGGCTCGATGCCGAGTCGGGTCCGCAGAAATTCGGCATCGGCCTCAAGGAGCTATGGGAGGTTCCGGCCGAGAAGCACAAGCCGGGTCTCGTCCAGCACACCATGGGCTGGCCGCTCGACGACAAGACCGGCGGCGGCTCCTTCCTCTATCATTTCGGCGAGCGGCTCGTGTCGGTGGGCTTCGTCGTCCATCTCGATTACGCGAACCCCTACCTCAACCCGTTCAAGGAATTTCAGCGCGCCAAGACGCATCCGCTGATCGCCGAGCATCTCACCGGCGGCAAGCGCATCGCCTATGGCGCGCGCGCACTGACCGAGGGCGGCTACCAGGCGATCCCGCAGCTTGCCTTTCCCGGCGGCGCGCTGATCGGCTGCGCGGCTGGCTTCATGAACGTGCCGCGCATCAAGGGCAGCCACAACGCGATGCTGTCGGGGATGATGGCGGCGGAGGCGGCGTTCGCGGCGATTCAAGCGGGGCGTTCGCGCGACGTGCTCGAAGCCTATCCGCAAAGCGTGCGGGCGAGCGCCATGGCGAAAGAGCTGAAGAAGGTGCGCAACGTGAAGCCGCTCTGGTCGCGGCTCGGCACGCGTCTCGGCGTCATGCTGGGCGGCATCGATATGTGGCTCAACACCATCTTCCCGTTCCTGAGCCACACGCTGAAGCACAGGAAGCCGGACTACGCGACGCTGGCCAAGGCGGCGCAGTCGACGCCGATCGATTATCCGAAGCCGGACGGCAAGCTCAGTTTCGACATTCTCTCATCGGTGTTCCTCTCCGGCACCAATCACGAGGAGAACGAGCCGGTGCATCTGCTGCTCGCCGATCCGTCGATCCCGATCGAGCAGAACCTCCCCGAATATGCCGAGCCGGCGCAGCGCTATTGCCCGGCGCAGGTCTATGAGGTGGTGACGGAAGGCGACCGCCAGCGCTTCCAGATCAACGCGCAGAATTGCGTCCATTGCAAAACCTGCGACGTGAAGGACCCGGCGCAAAACATTACCTGGGTGCCGCCCGAGGGCGGCGAGGGACCGAACTACGCCAATATGTGAGGCGGGCGGCAATGTCGCGCCAACAGGCCACAAACCAGCCTCGATTAGCCTTCAAGCAAGCTTTTGGTTTGTTACAAAGACGAAAAGCGCCTAACCTTGGTTGGGGATCATACGAACCGCATTTTTGGGGCGGCGTGATAGCCGAAGCCATATGAAAATTGTGCACCGTGCGGCTCTGCGCAAATTGGCGTGGAGCTCTCTGCTCATTGCCGGGCTCGTCGCGGCGCCGGCGGCCTATTCCGAAGTCGCCTCCGAGAATCCCGAGGACTCCGGCACGCTGCTCGGCAATTATCTTTCCGGCCGCCTCGCCCGCGGCGACCATGACACGATCGCCGCCGCCGACTTCTATTCCAAGGCGCTCGCCGAGGATCCGGCCAACGAGATCATTCTCGAGCAGGCGTTCCTGCTCGAGGCGGCGTCGGCGCATTGGGATCGCGCCGTCGAACTCGCCAAGGATCTGATCAAGGCCGAGCCCTCGCACCGGATTGCCCGCTTCCTGCTCGGCTGCGAGGCTTTCAAGCAAGGCAACTTCAAGGAAGCCGACGAGCATTTCGCCGCCGCCCGCCAGGGGCCGATCGCCGACCTTACCTCGACACTCGCCCGCGCCTGGGTGCAGGAAGCCGACGGTAAGCCGGACGAGGCCTTTGCCACGCTCGACAGTCTGAGCGACGCCGACTGGGCCCAGTTCTATCAGCGCTACCACCGTGCGCTCATCGCCGACATCGCCGGCAAGCATGACGTGGCGCGCCAGGCTTACGCGCAGGCCTTCAAGAAGAATCCATCGACGCTGCGGGTTGCCGATGCCTACGCGCGCCATGCGGTGAACAACAATAACCGCAAGCTGGCCAAGCAGACCTTGAAGACCCACATCGCCAAATCGTCGGGCCATCCGCTGTCCGAGGCGCTGCTCGCCCAGATCGAAGAGGGCGAGACCCCGCCGCTTCTCGTCGCCACGCCGAATGACGGCCTCGCCGAGGTCTTCTACGGCATCGGCGATGCGCTGGCCGGGGAGGGTGGGCTCGATATGGGCATCATCTTCCTGCAGTTCTCGCTCTACCTTAAGCCCGACGCGCCGCTCGCTTACGCGGCGCTCGCCGAGGCCTACGAGGGCGCGAAGAAATACGACCTGGAGATGCAGGCGCTCGATCAGATCAAGCCCGACTCCCCGCTCTGGTCGAACGCGCAGATCCAGAAGGCCTTCGCGCTGAACTCGATGGAGCGCGTCGACGAGGCCAAGGCGCTGCTCGAAAATCTCGCCGCCAAGGACCCGAAGGATGTGCGTCCGCTCGATGCGCTCGGCAATATCCTGCGCGCGCATGAGCGCTACGGCGAGGCGCGCGACTATTACACCCGCGCGCTCGCGCTGATCCCCAAACCCACCAAGGACAATTGGACGCTGTTCTATTCGCGCGGCGTCTGTAACGAGCGGATGAAGGACTGGCCGGCGGCCGAGGCCGATTTCAAGGAGGCGCTCGCGCTGTCCCCGGAGGAGTCGCTGGTGCTGAACTACCTTGGGTATTCCTGGGTCGATCAGGGCCAGAATCTGAAGCAGGCGATGGACTACATCCGCAAGGCGGTGAAGCTCAAGCCTGACGACGGCTATTATGTCGACAGCCTGGGCTGGGCCTATTTCCGGCTCGGCAGTCTCGCGGCGGCGGTCGAGAATCTCGAGCGCGCCGTCGAGCTCAAGCCCGACGACCCGATCATCAACGATCATCTCGGCGATGCCTATTGGAGGGTCGGCCGGACGCTCGAGGCGAAATATCAGTGGGCGCAGGCGCTGACGCTGAAGCCGGAAGACGACCAGGTCATCACGCTCAAGGCGAAGATCGCCGACGGGCTGCCCGACAACGCCGGCACCAAGTCGGCGCAAGACCGGACCACGCAGGCGGGGCAGAAGACGCCGCAATAGCCCGGCTTCGCTGTGAGGCTTTGAGGCGCGGGCTGATGGCGCTCCGAGAGATCGGCCGGGCAAAGCTCAATCTGACGCTCGAGATTCTCGGACGCCGCGCCGACGGCTATCACGAGTTGCGCAGCCTTGTGGCTTTCGCTGGCCTCGGCGATGAACTCACGCTTGAGCCGGGTTCTGCGCTCGACCTCGACATAGAGGGGCCGTTCGCGCAAAGCTTGAGCGGCGACAATCTCGTCGTCAGGGCGGCCGAAGCCGCATCGGTCAGCGCGCCCGGCATCAAGCTCGGACGCTTTCGTCTGGTGAAGCAGCTGCCCATTGCCGCCGGCCTTGGCGGCGGCTCTGCCGATGCGGCAGCGGCCTTGCGCCTGATTGCCAGTGCCAATCGAGGGGCGCTGAGCGAAACGGCGATGGCGGCGATTGCCGCCCGCCTCGGCTCCGATGTCACGGTCTGTCTCGCCAGCCGGCCGTCCCTCATGACCGGGCGCGGCGAGGCGGTCGAGTCCGTGTGCGGCTTTCCGGCTTGCGGCGTGCTGCTCGCCAATCCGGGTATTCCCCTCTCGGCCGCCTCCGTCTATGCCGAGCTCCGCGCCGACGATCTGCGCGCGCCGCTGCTGCTCGGGGGAGAGGGGACGCCGGACTTCCGCGGTGATTTCGCGCAGCTGCTCGCCTATGCGCTACCGCGCCTGAACGATCTCGAAGCGCCCGCCGCGCGGCTTGTGCCTGAGATCAGGGAAGTGCTCGCCGCACTTCTCGCGCTCGATGGGCCGCGGCTCGCGCGGCTGTCGGGCAGCGGCCCGACTTGCTTCGCGCTGTTCGCCACCGAGGCGGAAGCCGCCAGCGCGGGCGCGAGGCTGGCGGCCGAGTATCCCCATTGGTGGGTCGCCGCGAGCGCGCTTGGCAGCTAGAACGGGCGGTCGATGCAGAACTCGATCGCCTCGAGCAGGGCAGCCTTTACGTCGCAATCGGGGAAGATAGCCAGCGCGTCGCGGGCGATGGCGCCGTAATGCCGCGCCCGCTCCAACGTGTCGTTCAAGGCATTGTGCCGCTTCATCAACGCAAAGGCCTCGGCCAGATCGTCCTCGCCGATATCGCCCTCTTGCAGCGTGCGCTGCCAGAAGCCGCGCTCGGCCGCATTGCCGCGGCGATAGCAGAGCACCACCGGCAGCGTGATCTTGCCCTCGCGGAAATCGTCGCCGACGCTCTTGCCCAGCATCGACGGCTCGCCCGAGTAATCGAGCGCGTCGTCCACGAGCTGAAAAGCAAGCCCGAGATTGCGGCCATAGGAGCGCAACGCTGCCGCCTCCGACTTCGGCCGCGCCGCGATCACCGCGCCGACCTCCGCCGCCGCGGCGAACAACGCCGCAGTCTTGGCATCGATCACCGCCAGATAGTCGTCCTCGGTGGTCTCGGTGTTCTTGGCGGTGATCAGCTGCATCACCTCGCCCTCGGCGATGATCGCCGCCGCATCCGACAAAATGCGCAGCGCGCCGAGCGAGCCGACATCCACCATCATCTTGAAGGCCTGGCCGAGCAGGAAATCGCCGACCAGCACGCTCGCCTCGTTGCCCCACAGCAGCCGCGCCGCGGTCTTGCCCCGGCGGAGATTGCTCTCGTCGACCACGTCGTCATGCAACAGCGTCGCCGTATGCATGAACTCGACGCTGGCCGCGAGCCGCACATGGCCGTCGCCGTCATAGTCGCACAGCTTCGCCGCCGCCAGCGTGAGCATTGGGCGCAGGCGCTTGCCGCCCGAATCGATCAGATGCCGGGCAAGCTCGGGGATCAGCTCGACATTGGATCGCGCCTGATCGAGGATGATGCGGTTGACATGGGCCATGTCCTCCTCGACAAGCGCGACGAGCGGCGCAAGAACTCGCTGTCGGGTCGCCGCCGCCGGCAAGCTTAACCACAACTCCCAAGGGACTTACTCCTGAATCCGGTCGAGACGGGCGTCGTTTCTCGGATATTGTCGGCGGTCGCCTATCGAGGTCAAGGCGCTCAGGCGTGAGGCCAAGAGACACAGGGCTTACCAGGCCATGAAGGAACTGTTGCGCACCAACGATCCGGTGCTTCTGTCCTATGTCAGCGCGTTGCTGGAGGAGGGCGATATCGGCTTTATCGTCGCCGACACGAATATGAGCGTGCTCGAAGGCTCGATCGGGATCTTGCCCAGGCGTGTCCTGGTTGAGAGCGAAAGGCTTGCACAAGCGCGCAATCTACTCACCGAGGCCGATCTCGGCCATGCCCTCTCCGACGAGCAAAAAGCCTAACGTGCGGCGCGCCCAAGCGGGCGCCACCACCACCGACGATTTTCTCGGCGGGCGCATCGGCGTGCTGCAACCGAAAGGCGGCCACCGCGCCGGGAGCGACGCGGTATTTCTCGCCGCCGCCGTGCCGGCGCGCGCCGGGATGCGCGTGCTCGATGTTGGTGCCGGCGTGGGCGTCGCGGGACTCTGTGTCCTGGCTCGCGTGCCCAACGTCGAACTGACCGCGGTCGAGATCGACGCCAGGCTCTGCGCGCTGGCCGCCGAGAACGCGGAGCGGAACGGCTTCGGCGACAAGGTCAGTGTCGTCAATGCCGACGTGACCACGCCGGGGAAATCGCGCCGCGCCGCGGGGCTGCTGAGCGAAAGCTACGATCAGGTGATTGCCAACCCGCCCTTCCATGCGGAGGGCAAAGTCAGAGCGGCACCCGATCGCGGGCGGGCAACGGCGCATGTCATGGACCGGGGGGGCCTTGCCGCATGGGTTCGCTTTTTTGCCGCCATGGCCGCGCCGAAGGCGCTGCTTACCCTGATCCACCGCCCCGATTGTCTTGGCGAGTTGCTGCCCCTGCTCGAGGGCCGCTTCGGCGACATCGCCGTCTTTCCGCTGTTCCCCAAGCAGGGCGAGCCCGCGACCCGCATCATCGTGCAGGCCGAGAAGGGGAGCCGGGCGGGGCTCAGCCTGTTGCCGGGCCTTGCCCTGCATCAGGAGAACGGAAGCTATTCGGCAGAGGCTGAAGCCGTGCTGCGGGGAGGCGAGGCTCTCGATCTCGGCAGAGCGAAAAATGGGAAGGGGCGCCTAGGGGCGAAAGGCGGCAAGCCAATCGCCAGAGCATGAGGAGCCAGGCGGCGGCAGCGCAAAGACCCGCAAAAGCCAAAGGGCCACTCCCTTTCGGGAATGGCCCTTTGCCAAACTCGCAGCGCCTTAGGAGGCGCGCGTGCCTAATACCAGCCGCGGCGCCAAGGCTGGCGCCAATAGGGATAATAGGCGTAAGGGTAACCGTAGGCGTAAGGGCCGCCCCAATAGCGATAGCGCGGGCCGTAGCCCCAACGCGGTCCGACATAGACGTTCACGCCGGGCCCGCCATACCACCCGCGGCCGCGCCAACCGGCTTCCGCCGAACTCGGGGAAAGCGTGACGAAGGCGAGCACCAGGGCTCCCAGCGCCACTGCAAAGGTTGCAAGCTTGCTCATTCATTCCTCCTCGAAAGATCGAACGCGGCGCCGTTCCGCCCGGACCGCGCCGCATGGGCGGGATGTCCCCGCCGTCGCCGCCACTATAGCAGCGAATTCGGACAGGCCGATGGCGCTCCGGCACTTGCGCTAACCAAACGCTTAAAGGCCGCAGCCAGGATGATTCGTATTGGCACAGAATTCAGCCAGCGCGCCTTGATTTGGCGCAATGCCGCTGTACCTTAAGTTCCCATGAGCAATTTTGTCGAAACCTTGAAGAGCTATCTCCCCGCTTCCTGGACCAGCTCCGGGCCGATCGTGCCCGTGCTCAGGTTCAGCGGAGCGATCGGCGTGGTCACGCCGCTCCGGCCGGGCCTCTCCCTCTCCACCAGCGCGGCGGCCATCGAGAAGGCCTTCGCCATGAGCGGCGCCAAGGCGGTCGCCATCCAGATCAACTCGCCGGGCGGCTCCGCCGTGCAGTCGATGCTGATCTATAAGCGCATCCGCGCGCTCGCCGCCGAGAAGGATCTCAAGGTCTACGTGTTCGCCGAGGATGTCGCCGCGTCCGGCGGCTATCTGCTGGCATGCGCGGGCGATGAGATCTATGCCGACCCGAGCTCGATCGTAGGCTCGATCGGCGTCATCACCGCGACCTTCGGCGTGAGCGAGTTGATCAATCGCATCGGCGTGCAGCGCCGCGTCTACACCGCGGGCGAAAGCAAGGACACGCTCGATCCGTTTCTCCCCGAGAAGCCGGCGGACGTCGAGCGCATCAAGGCACTCCAGCGCGACGTGCATGAGGCCTTCATCGATCTCGTCAAGTCGCGGCGCGGCGCCAAGATCGAAAAGGCCGACATCAATCTGTTCACCGGAGAGTTCTGGTCCGGCAAGAAGGCGCTCGAGTTCGGCCTCATCGACGGCCTCTCGGACCTCCGCAGCAAGATGCGCGAGGTGTATGGCGACGACGTGCGCCTCAAGCTGGTGATGCCGTCGACCTCCTGGTTCCGCCGCAGGCGGAGCGTGTTTGCCGAGAGCGGCGGTTTCGAGCTAGGCTTGTCTCCTGGCGGCCTTGCCGCCGATCTCATCTCGGCGATCGAAGCGCGCGCGCTCTGGTCGCGTTTCGGATTGTAGGCGATGCCGCCACTCCTCATCTTCGTCGCGGCTGGCGCGGGGCTGTTCCTCGCCGGACGCTGGTATCGCGACATGCAGCGGCGCATCGAGACTGAGCTGCGCGCCGCCGAGGAGGCGCTCGAGCGGCGCGAGCGGGAGAGCGTGGTGCCCTTGGAGCAGGATCCCGCGACCGGCATTTACCGGCCGAAGCGGACGGTGCAAGGGGCTGAAACCACGCGGCATTAACGCGCCGGCCATTGTTATTCCCCTTTAGCTCGTCATGGCCGGGCTCGTCCCGGCCATCCACGTCTTTCTCTTTGTCCAGAAATTCGTGGTTGCCCGGCACAAGGCCGGGCATGACGGTTCAAATTGAGCGGGAATTGCATTAGCGTCCCCGCGACCTTGCCTGCACCCGCTGAACCCCGTTCGAGACGATGGCCAAACCCGCCAAACGCAAAGAGCCGAAGGCTCCCTCCTTCCAGGACCTGATCTTGAGGCTCGAGCGCTTCTGGGCCGATCAGGGCTGCGTCATTCTCCAGCCCTACGACATGGAGATGGGGGCGGGGACCTTCCACCCGGCTACCGCGCTTCGCTCGCTCGGCCCAAGGCCGTGGCGCGCGGCGTACGTTCAGCCGTGCCGACGCCCCAAGGACGGCCGCTATGGCGAGAACCCGAACCGGCTTCAGCACTATTACCAATTCCAAGTGATCCTGAAGCCGTCGCCGCCCGACATTCAGGACCTCTATCTCCAGAGCCTCTACGCCATCGGCATCGACCCTTTGCAGCACGACATCCGCTTCGTCGAGGACGACTGGGAGAGCCCGACGCTCGGCGCCTGGGGGCTCGGCTGGGAAGTGTGGTTGGACGGCATGGAAGTGACGCAATTCACCTATTTCCAGCAGGTCGGCGGCTTCGATTGCGATCCCGTCTCGGGCGAGCTGACCTACGGCCTGGAGCGGCTCGCCATGTATGTGCAGGGCGTCGACCGCGTGTTCGATCTCGATTTCAACGGCGGCAAGGGGAAGGACAAGGTCACCTATGGCGACGTCTTCCTCCAGGCCGAGCGGGAATATTCCCGCTACAATTTCGAGCATGCCGACACCGCGAAGCTGCTCGAGCATTTCCGCGACGCCGAGGCCGAATGCAAGGCGCTACTCGCCAAGGGCGATGGCCGCGAGCGCCATCTCATGGCGCTGCCCGCCTACGACCAGGCGATCAAGGCCTCGCACATCTTCAATCTGCTCGACGCGCGCGGCGTGATCTCGGTGACGGAGCGGCAGGCTTACATCTTGCGCGTGCGCGATCTCGCCAAGGCCTGCTGCGCGGCGTGGCTCAAGACCGAGGCGGGCGGCGCCGATGCTTGAGACCTATCGCGATTCCGACGCGCCGCCGCAATCGCGCACGCCGGCGTTGAAGCCGAAGCTCAGGTCGTGGACCGGCCGGGTGTGGCGCTCGACGCCGACCAGCTTCCAGTTGATGCTGAAGCTCGATGCCAGTCTTTCGCTCTCCGAGATCGAGGACACAGGCTTGCGCGCGGCGCTGTCGCCGTTCGCCGCCGACCTCGCGAGCTTTCCCATCTATCTCGATTACACCCACGAGAATCATCTGCCGGTGTCTTGGGCGGTCGGCGCCTTCTATGTCGAGCAGGGCAAGAACGCCTTCATGCGCTTCTACGATTTTCTGGAATCGGTCCCGGCACATGTGCTGGTGCCGCTCTTGCCGGCCGCCGGCGCCCAGTCAGATTTGATCTTAAGTGTCATCCCCTACAGCGTTGAAACGAATCGATTGATCTTCGCCATCGCCGACTACGATCTCGGCTTCCATAACCGCATCGGCTAGCACATGGCTGAGCTTCTGCTCGAACTGTTCTCCGAAGAAATCCCGGCGCGCATGCAGGCGCGCGCACGCGAGGACCTGGCGCGGCTGCTGGGCGGCGCGCTCGGGGAGGCGGGGCTCGAGTTCAAGGAGATCAGGACCTTCGCCACGCCGCGGCGCCTGGTCGCGGTGGTCGATGGCCTGCCATCGCGCTCGCCCGATATGCGCGAGGAGCGCAAGGGACCGCGCGTCGATGCGCCGGAGGCCGCGGTCAAAGGCTTCCTCAAATCGGCGGGGCTCACCTCCGTCGATCAGGCCGAGAAGCGCGATGACAAGAAGGGCGCCTACTACCTGGCGACGATCGAAAAGCCCGGCCGTGCCACAGAAGAAGTCGTGGCGACGATCGTGCCGGAGATCGTGCGCAATTTTCCCTGGCCGAAATCCATGCGCTGGGGCGAGGGGAGGTTGCGCTGGGTGCGCCCCTTGCACTCCATCCTCTGCCTGTTCAACGGCAAGGTCGTGCCCTTCGAGATCGATGGCATCAAGAGCGGCAAGGAGACGCGCGGCCACAGATTCATGGCGCCGGAGCCCTTTAATGTGAAGGGATTCGCGGATTATCGCGAGAAGCTGCACAAAGCCAAAGTCATCCTCGACGGCGATGAGCGGGCGCGCATCATTCGCGATGCCGCGCAGGCGATGGCCAAGCACGAAAAGCTCACCCTCGTCGAGGACGAAGGCCTGCTCGCCGAGAATGCCGGGCTGACCGAATGGCCGGTCGTGCTGATGGGCTCGTTCGACGAGGATTTCCTCAGCGTGCCGCCCGAAGTGCTCACCACCTCGATGAAGGCGCATCAGAAATGCTTCTCGCTGCGCAAGAAGGCAGGCGATCTCGCCAACCGATTCATATTAGTGGCGAATCTGAAAGCGGCTGACGGCGGCAAGGCCATCGTCGCCGGCAGCGAGCGGGTGATCCGCGCGCGGCTCGCCGATGCCAAATTCTTCTTCGATCAGGACCGCAACGTGAGCCTCGAAATCTGGGTGCCGAGGCTGAAGGAGATCGTCTTTCACGAGAAGCTCGGCACGCAATACGACCGCATCCAGCGCGTGCGCATGCTCGCGCGGGAGATCGCGCCGCTGGTCGGAGCGAGAGCCGATGACGCCGAGCGGGTGGCAATGTTGGCCAAAGCCGATCTGGTCAGCGGCATGGTCGGCGAGTTCCCCGAGCTGCAAGGGGTGATGGGCCGCTATTACGCGCTCGAGCAAGAGGAGGACCGCCGTGGTCGCCGACGCCATTGCCGCGCATTACAAGCCGGTCGGTCCGTCGGATGATGTGCCGCGTGATCCCATTGCCATCGCCGTCGCGCTTGCCGACAAGCTCGACATGCTGGTGGGCTTCTGGGCGATCGACGAGAAGCCGACCGGGTCCAAGGATCCTTACGCGCTGCGTCGCGCCGCCCTCGGCATCATCCGCATCGTGCTGGAGAACGACCTCAAGATTGGTCTGATCGATCTCTTCGACGCGGAGGCGGTTCGAGTTGACAGCACGTTTGCGAATCTTCCGCGAAAGAGCTCCGCAATCGCACACGGGAGTGTCGTGTGGGGCGGAAGAAGGGTCAGGCAGAACAGCCTTGATCTTCTCAACTTCTTCGCCGACCGGCTCAAGGTTCATCTCAAGGATCAGGGAGCGCGGCACGATCTGGTCGATGCGGTGTTCGCGCTCGGCGGCGACGACCTGTTGATGATCGTCAAGCGCGTCGAAGCGCTGGGCAAATTCCTCGAGACGGAAGACGGCGCCAATCTGCTCACCGGCACCAAGCGCGCCATCAACATCCTGCGCATCGAAGAGAAGAAGGACGGCGTAAGCTACGACCAAGCGCCCGACCGCAACCTGCTCAAACGAATCGAGGAAAAGGCTCTCGCCAAAGCCGTCGACGAGGTGGAGAAGGCGGCTGCCGCGGCCATCGCGCGCGAGGACTTCGAGGCTGCCATGGCCGAGATGGCCAAGCTTCGCGCCCCGGTCGACGCCTTCTTCGATTCCGTCACCGTCAACACCCAGGAGCCGGGCTTGCGCGAGAACCGGTTACGCCTGTTGAATCGCATCCGCGCCACCACGCTGACCGTCGCCGACTTCTCCAAGATCGAGGGCTGAAGCTTGTGACACTATTGCCATTCCCGCGAAAACGGGAATCCGGTAACGAGGTCCGCTTCACATGCGAGGCGAGTTACTGGATCGCCGGATCGAATCCGGCGATGACGCGTTGTCGGAGATTGAATGCCGGAACATCTCTTCGTCTATGGCACGCTGCGAGCCGAGAGCGCGCACCCGATGGCGCACCGCCTGCGCGTGGGGGCGAGGCATATCGGCAAGGGCAGAGCGCCCGGCCTGCTCTACGATTTCGGCAGCTGGCCCGGTGCGTTTTTCGCACTCGAGGAGAAATACCGGGTGATCGGCAGCGTGTTTGCCCTCGGTCCGAACCCGCGCCTCCTGTTGGACCTCGACAAGTATGAAGGCGTGGTGCCGACCGACGAGGAGCGCGAGTTTCCGGAATCCGCAGGCCTGTTTCATCGCATCGCCATCGAGGTGCATCTCGATCATGGCGGCAGCGTCGAGGCTTGGGCCTATGCCTTGAAGGACCCGCCTCGGGCCAGGCTGATCGGCACCGGCGATTTCATCGCCGATCGCAAATTTCGCGCGCCGAGGGTCCGCCGCTCTTAAACCTTGTCGAGCGAGAGCGGTTTGTGTCTGTGCCGAGGGACCGCTAAAAGGTCGGACCCGGCGTCACCGTACCGTCCGGCATCATGGAACGAGCAATGTCGAGAGTGGAGCCCGTGCCCGAGCCTGCGCCAAGACCCGCGCCGAAATGGGTGTACAGCTTCGGCGCCGGCCGCGCCGACGGCTCGGCCGCCGACCGCGATCTGCTGGGCGGCAAGGGCGCCTATCTCGCCGAGATGTCGCGGCTCGGCCTTCCCGTGCCGCCGGGCTTCACCATCTCGGCTGAGCTGTGCTCGGTCTATTACGAGCTCGGCCGCAAGCTGCCCGAGGAGCTGAAGCCGATGGTGAGCGCGGCGCTCGACGAGGTGGGCAAGATCGTCGGCGCCGGCTTCGGCGATGTGCAGAATCCGCTGCTCGTGTCGGTCAGGTCGGGCAGCCGCGCCTCGATGCCCGGCATGATGGATACCGTGCTCAATCTTGGGCTCAACGATCAGACCGTCGAGGGGTTGGCGGTGCGCTCGGGCGACCGGCGCTTCGCCTACGACACCTATCGCCGCTTCATCCAGATGTATGCCGACGTGGTGCTCGGCCTCGACCACGAGCTGTTCGAGGAGATCCTGGAGAATTACAAAGGTCTCAAGGGCTTGGAATACGACACTGAGCTCGGCGCCGAGGATTGGACCGACATCGTCGCCCGCTTCAAGACCCTGGTCGAGAACGAGCTCGGCACGCCCTTCCCGCAGGATATTCACGCCCAGCTGTGGGGCGCCATCGCCGCCGTGTTCGGCTCCTGGCAGAATGCGCGCGCCATCGCCTATCGTCGCCTGCACGATATTCCCGACGATTGGGGTACCGCCGTCACCATCCAGGCCATGGTATTCGGCAATATGGGCGAGAAGAGCGCGACCGGCGTCGTGTTCACGCGCAACCCTTCGACCGGCGCCAACGAGCTCTACGGCGAGTTCCTGGTCAATGCGCAAGGCGAGGATGTGGTGGCAGGCCTGCGTACGCCTGAGCCGTTGACCGAAGCGGCGCGCCGCGCCGCGAACGTCAAGCGTCCGTCGCTCGAAGGGCTCATGCCTGCCGCCTTCGCCGAGCTGAAGGCGGCTTGCGCCAAGCTCGAAGCGCATTTCCACGACATCCAGGACATCGAGTTCACCGTGCAGGACGGCAAGCTGTTCATGCTGCAGACCCGCTCGGGCAAGCGCTCGACGCAGGCTGCGCTCAAGATCGCCGTCGACATGGCCGAGGAGGGGCTCATCACCAAAGAGCAGGCGGTGAAGAGCATCAATGCCGACCAGCTCGACCAGCTGCTGCATCCGACGCTCGATCCCAACGCCGAGAAGACCGTGCTCGCCAAGGGCTTGCCCGCTTCCCCCGGCGCCGCTTCCGGCGAGCTGGTGTTCGACGCGGACGAGGCCGTGCATCTCAAGGCGCAAGGCCACAACGTGATCCTCGCCCGCGTCGAGACTTCGCCCGAGGATGTACAGGGCATGCATGCCGCGCTCGGCATCCTCACCACGCGCGGCGGCATGACCAGTCACGCGGCGGTGGTGGCGCGCGGCATGGGCCGGCCTTGCGTGGTCGGGGCTTCAGCCGTCTCGATCGATCTCGAGCGCGAAACGCTGCAAGCGGGGGGAACGCTGCTGCAGAAGGGCGACATCATCACCATCGACGGCTCGACCGGGCAGATCATCAAGGGCCGCGTGGCGATGCGCGAGCCGGAGCTCTCGGAGGACTTCAATCGCCTGATGCGGTGGGCCGACGGTTTCCGCCGGCTGAAAGTGCGCGCCAATGCCGACACGCCGGCCGACGCGCGCCAGGCGCTCGCCTTCGGCGCCGAGGGCATCGGGCTTTGCCGCACCGAGCATATGTTCTTCGAGGAGAGCCGCATCCTCGCCATGCGCGAGATGATCCTCGCCGAGGATCAGGAGGGACGCCGCAAGGCGCTCGCCAAGCTGTTGCCGGCGCAGCGGACGGACTTCGTCGCGCTGTTCGAGATCATGGCGGGACTCCCCGTCACCATCCGCCTGCTCGATCCGCCGCTGCACGAGTTCCTGCCGCATGGCGATGAGGTCATCGGCGAGGTCGCCGCCGACATGGGGGTGAGCGTCGCCAGATTGCGCCGCCGCATCGTCGCGCTCAGCGAGTTCAATCCCATGCTCGGTCAGCGCGGCGCGCGGCTGCTGGTAAGCTACCCCGAGATCGTCGAGATGCAGGCCCGCGCCATCTTCGAGGCGGCGATCGAGGCCGGCAAGGCGCTGCACGACCGTGTTATCCCCGAGATCATGGTGCCGCTGGTCGCCACCAAGGGCGAGCTCGACCTGGTCAAGGACCGCATCGCCCAAGTGGCGCGCGCGGTGGAGAAGGAGCGGGGGACCAACGTCGCCTATTCGGTCGGCACCATGGTCGAGCTTCCTCGCGCCTGTCTCATGGCCGGCGAGATCGGCAAGAGCGCCGAGTTCTTCTCCTTCGGCACCAACGATCTGACCCAGACCACGTTCGGGCTGAGTCGCGACGATGCCGGCCAATTCTTGGGCGAGTACGCCGACAAGGGCATCATCCAGCACGATCCCTTCGTCACCCTGGACGAAGCTGTGGGCGAATTGATGCAGATCGCGGTGGATCGAGGTCGCGCGGTGAAGCCCGAACTCAAGATGGGGATTTGCGGCGAGCATGGCGGCGACCCGGAAACCATCGGGTTTTGCGAGAAACTCAAGCTGAACTACGTGTCCTGCTCGCCCTATCGCGTGCCGGTCGCTCGCCTCGCCGCGGCGCAGGCGGCTCTGAGCCCGGTTACAGATTGTTAGCCAAGAAATAGGGCCGTGTTGCCGTCCACCACAATTTGCCCTAATTTGTTCGGCACGGTTAAGGATAATGAACGGGGACTCCGGGCTGAACCGGTGGGGGACTTAAACTAAATCATTGATTTCCCACCATTTTGCCTGGTTAGGTTTGGGAACTGCTCTGATCGCGCACCGCGTATTGGACGCGATTGGGGCACATCTGGGGGAATACCGACCGGCATAGACGGGCGGATTTTCCCCTGGGTTACGGGGTAACCTGGAGGGACAATGGGCCGACGCTTGCCTCGTCGGATGTGGCACACGGTCGCTTCGCTCGTGCCGCTTCCCTTGATTGCTTTGGGCTATGTCGCCGCCGTCCCCGGCAATCCCATTCGTTTTCAAATCGAGCTTTTGTTGTCGGGCCACGGCTCGGCGCAGGCGCTGACGCGCACGGCTGAAATTGCTCCGGCGCGGCTGCCGCGCGAGGCCGCCATCCTGTTCCACACCAGCGGCAAAGGCCCCCGGGCCGACCAATATCTCGTTCCCAACACCGTCACCTCCGCCGGCAAGCAACTTATCGCCGCGAGCCTCATTGGCGGCGACGTAGGCCTGACCGGCGCGCTTAATGGACGCAGTGAAGCCAATGTCGCGCTCAAGGGCGATCGCCTCAAGCCGACAACTTCAGTGGCCCTGAGGGGCCCCGTCCCCGGCCCCGACACCTCGCTGCTGATGAACGCGCTAACCACCTCGCCCTTCATGGCACAACTCGACGTCGATGGCTTCCGGCCCTCAGCCGACGAGATTGCTTATCATCCGACGCCAGAGGGCTTGAACTTCCGCTATCAGGGCGAGAGCCAAGCCGAGTTCGAGCAGCGCGAGCGCCGCTGTCTCGCCACCGCCATCTATTTCGAGGCGCGCGGCGAGCCGGTAAGCGGCCAGGTCGCCGTCGGCCAGGTCATCATGAACCGGGTGAGGAGCCCGCTCTTCCCGCAGACGATCTGCGGCGTCGTCTATCAGGGCCAGCTGGAGAAGGGCTGCCAGTTCTCCTTTACGTGCGACGGCAAGACCGACACGCCGCGCAATGACGCGCAATGGGCGCAGGCTCAGGACATCTCCAAGAAGATCACCGCCGGCGAGCTTTGGCTGCCCGAAGTCGGCTACTCGACCTATTACCACGCGAATTATGTGAGCCCGTATTGGGCGGGTAGCATGAGCATGATCGACAAGATCGGGCGCCACATCTTCTACAAGAAGCGCAACGAGGCGCCTTACCTGGTCGAAGCGTCTGCCAGCGATGCGAAGCAGCCGGAGGCGGAGCGGCCGCAAGCCTCGACCTCGATGTTCTCGCTGACGCCGGCGCTTTCGCTGGTCTCCGCCGCGACCAGCAGCCCTACGCCTTCCACTCCAGCGATGAGTCTAGGTTACGCGGGGAATGAGTAAGCGCGCCGACCGAAATCAGGTCGACGCCGCTCGAAGCGATCTCGCGAACCGTCTCTAGACTGACACCGCCCGACGCCTCGGTCGTGACGCGTCCAGCCACCAACTTCACCGCCTGCCTCAGCATCCCGACATCCATATTGTCGAGCAGCACGGCGTCGATGGGAAAGCGCAGCGCGTCCTCGAGCTGCTGCAGCGTGTCGACCTCGACCTCGATCTTGACCAGATGGCCGCTCCGCGCGCGCAGCCGCTCGAGCGCCTTGGCGAGCGAGCCGGCGGCGGCGATGTGATTGTCCTTGACCAGCACCGCGTCATAAAGCCCGAAGCGATGATTGATGCCGCCGCCGCATCGCACCGCGTATTTCTCCAAGGCGCGCAGGCCCGGGGTCGTCTTGCGCGTGCAGGCGATACGGGCTTTGGTCCCTGCCACCGCCGCGACATAGGACGCGGTCAGCGTGGCGATACCGCTCAAGCGACCGAGAAAATTGAGGGCGGTCCGCTCGCCCGTGAGCAGCGCGCGGGTCTTGCCGGAGATCTCGGCAACCACACCGCCGGCGGCGACCTTGCCGCCGTCATCTGCGATCCGCTTGAAGCGTGCCTGTGGATCGAGCGCCTTGAACGCGGCCTCGGCGAGATCGAGCCCCGCCACCACCCCGGGCTTGCGCAGCACGATTGCCGCTTCGCCTTCCGCCTCGCGCCGGGATGATCGAGTCGGTGGTGATATCGCCGGCGAGGCTCAAATCCTCGTCCAGCGCGGCCGCGACGGCTCGCTCGACGAGAAGGGGAGGGAGCTTCAGCGGAAAAGAGGTCTCGCGCTCATGCATGGAGCGCTGCGCGGACCGGCGCGGCATGCAGCTCGGCTGGCTCGGCGCGGCTTTCAGCCGCTTCGTTGGCGATAGCGTCGGCGTCCGCCAGCGTCAGGAAGCTGCGCTCGGCAAGCCCCTCGTCCGGCGTCGGGTAGTCGCTGCGGAATTGCGCGCCGCGGCTCTCTTCGCGCTGCAAAGCGGCGGCGGCAATCAGTTTGGCGGTCGACAGCATGTTGCCGAGGCGCCGGTCGCCATGCGCGTCTCGCTCCAGCGCGCAGATCGTCAGGAGCGCGTTGGTGAGCGAGTCCGCATCGCGGATCACGCCGACATCGGCGGCCATGGTCTGCCGCAGCTTCTGCTCGGCCTTGTCGCTTTGGGCGCCGGCGTCCGCCGGGGTAAGAATCGCGCGCGGCTTTACCGGTACGGCCATCGGCAGGGACGCGGCGATGTCGCGCGCCACCCGCGCGCCGAACACCACGGCCTCGAGCAGCGAGTTGGAAGCAAGCCGGTTCGCCCCATGCGCTCCGGTCGAGGCGACCTCGCCGCAAGCCCACAGCCCGTCGACCGTGCTGCGGCCTTGCGCGTCGGTAAGGATGCCGCCCATGTGGTAGTGCGCCGCCGGCGCGATCGGGATCGCCTCGCGCACCGGGTCGATGCCCGCTGCGCGGCAAGAGGCGAACACGGTCGGGAAATGCTCGGCGAGCTCGGGTCCGAGGTGACGGCAATCGAGAAACGCGCCGCGGCCGCTTGCGACCTCGCGGAACACGGCACGCGCCACGACGTCGCGGGGGCCGAGCTCGGCGTCTTCGTGCACCGCGCGCATGAAGCGCTCGCCGCGCCCGTTGATGAGCAGCGCGCCTTCGCCACGCAGCGCCTCGGTGGCGAGCGGGGCGGGGTCCTTGCCGACATTGATGGCGGTCGGATGAAACTGGACGAACTCCGCGTCGGCGATCACGGCGCCGGCGCGGGCGGCGATGGCGATACCCTCGCCGCGCGCCTCGCGCGGATTGGTGGTGATGGCGTAGATCTGGCCGGTGCCGCCGGTTGCGAGCACCACTGCGCTCGCCGGCAACAACAGCCCGCGCGCCGACTGGCCGCCGTCGACCGGCGCAAGCTCGACGCCTTGGACGTGGCCGTCACGCAGCAGGAGATCGCGGGCGGTGAAGCCTTCGATCACGCTGATCGAGGGCGTCGCCCGCACCGCGGCCAGCAATGCCGCCATGATGGCGCGCCCGGCCGTGTCGCCCTTGACATGCAGGATGCGGTTCCGGCCATGCGCGGCCTCGCGGCCCAGCATGAAATGGCCTTCCAGATCCTTGTCGAACGGCACGCCGTAGCGAAGCAGATCCTCGACCCTGTCGCGGGCCTCGCGCGCCAACAGCTCGGCGATTTTCTCGTCGACGATACCGGCGCCGGCGCGGATCGTATCCTCGGCATGATGCTCGGGGCTGTCGCCCTCGGCCAGCGCCGCGGCGATGCCGGCCTGGGCCCATAGGCTCGACGCGCCTTCGCCGAGCCGCGCGCCCGAAACGACGGTGACGGGCAGCGGCGCAAGCTTGAGCGCGGTGAACAGACCGGCAAGGCCCGCCCCCACCACGACCACGCCGCTCGCTCCGCTTTGCACTCTCGGTGGAAACTGGCTGTGCGATGTCATCGGTTACGCCCGTTGCCGTTGGCTTGTTTTAGTGGTTGAGGTTGATCATGCGCTCGACCGCCGCACGCGCCCGCTCGGCGATCGCGGGATCAACCGTGACCTCCTCCTTGAGGAACACGAGCGAGTCGAGGATCTTCGGCAGCGTGATGCGCTTCATATGCGGGCAGAGATTGCAGGGCCGCACGAACTGGACGTTCGGCGTCTCGACCGCGACATTGTCGCTCATCGAGCACTCGGTCACGAGCAGCACCTTGGACGGCTGGTTGTCCTTGACCCATTTGATCATGCCAGCGGTGGAGCCGGTGAAATCGGCCTCCTGGATCACGTCCTGGTCGCATTCCGGGTGGGCGATGATCTTCACGCCTGGATCGGCTTCGCGATAGGCGCGCAGCTCGGCGCCCGAGAAGCGCTCGTGCACCTCGCAATGGCCCTTCCAGGTGATGATTTCGACTGAGGTCTGTGAGGCCACATATTTGGCGAGATACTCGTCGGGGATGAGGATGACCCGCTTGGAGCCGAGCGACTCCACGACGCGCACGGCGTTGGAGGAGGTGCAACAGATGTCGCATTCGGCCTTCACTTCGGCCGAGGTGTTGACATAGGTGACCACGGGCACGCCGGGATAGGCCTCGCGCAAGGCGCGCACATCGGCGCCAGTGATCGAGGCCGCCAGCGAACAGCCGGCTCTGGAGTCGGGGATCAGCACCATCTTGTCGGGATTGAGCAGCTTCGAGGTCTCGGCCATGAAATGCACGCCGCCCTGCACGATGATCTCGGCGTCGGCCTTCGACGCCTCGCGGGCGAGCTGGAGCGAGTCGCCGACCACGTCGGCGACGCAATGGAAGATCTCCGGCGTCATGTAATTGTGCGCCAGCACGACGGCGTTGCGCGCGCGCTTCAGATCGTTGATGGCCTTGATGTAAGGGGCAAAGCCCGGCCACTCGATCGGCGGGATGACGCGCGATACGCGCTCGTAGAGATGCGCCGTCTCGCGCGCGACCTCCGGCGTATAGGCGAGGTCGGGCAGGACGCCGGGCGGGATTGCAACCTCTGCCCTGCGTGCGCTGATCGGCGTGCTTTCCTGAAGCCGTGTCATCGTACCCGTCCTCCCGTAACTTATAATGCTCATTGTGAGCATATATGGGCCGTTAAAACATCCGGCGCAAGGCCGGTCCCCAAGCTATTCTCAATTGGAGTATAGGGGATCGTGGGAGGGGTTCAAAGGGGGCTGCGACGTCAATCCCACGGAATGTACGAGGGTGTTGCCTATAGGTCGCAGCGCGGCCGGATAGGCACGGGAATCGGGCAAAACTTTGTGGCCCAGGTGGCGATCTCCGACTAACCTATGGCGCAGTGGTGCGAGGGGTTACGGGGATGCGTGGACGTTGGTTGCTCGCCGCCCTAGCTGGGGCTGGTCTCGTCCTTCTGTGCGGCGGTTTGACGCTTCCGCCGGCTTACGCGCAAGACGACCCCGCCGCCGAGGCCGACCCTAACTCTGGCGGCGCCAATTCCGCCGACACAACCCCATCCGCGGACGATACCGCCCAACCCTCGGCCGAAACGCAAACCGCGCCGCCGACCGACTCCGCCGCGCCTTCGCCAGAAGCGACGCCAATCGTTGCGAGCATCCGCGCCAAGCTCCAGGACCCGACGCTTGCCAGGAATGCAAACGCGGAGGACCTCGCGGCGCTCACCGCCTTCTATGCCGCGCGCAGCGATCCGATCTGGATGACCGACATGGGCTTCTCGAGCGAGGCGCAATCCGCCATCGACGAGGTGCTGCGCGCCGACGATTGGGGGCTTTCGAGTGCGGACTTCCAGCTGCCTCCGGCTGGCGACCTTCCCAACTCGATCGATGACCAGGCCTTGAACGAGATCAAGCTCGATCTCGCTATTCTGAAATATGCGCGCTACGCCCGCGGCGGCAGAACCGTTCCGGTCCAGCTCAGCAAGCTCTACGGCATGACCCCGAGCTTACGCGATCCGAAGACGGTGTTGGCCGAGATCGCCGATGCACCCCAACCCAGCGTCTACTTGCAAGGGTTGCATCCCAAGCATGTGCAGTTCCAGCGCCTGCATCAGGCCCTGCTCAAGGCGCGCGCCGAAAGCGAAGCCGGCGCCAAGTCCGCCAATCTGCAGAAGATCGTCGTCAACATGGAGCGCTGGCGCTGGATGCCCGAAAATCTCGGGTCGCTTCACATTCTCCTCAACGTTCCCGCCTTCATGGTCTATGTCGCCAGGGACGGAAAGGTCGTCTACACGGACAAGATCGTTGTCGGCGAATTGAAATATGCCACCCCGATTTTCTCGGCGGACCTGAAATCCGTCGTGTTCAATCCTGAATGGACCGTGCCGCCCACCATCGTCAGGGAAAATCTGCTGCCACAATTGCGCGGTGGCGGGCTGTTCGGCGGCGGCACCTCGATCCTCACCCAGCACGAGCTCAACGTGAACTACAACGGCAAGCGCGTCGATCCGAGCTCGATCGACTGGAACCGCGTGAACATGGGGGCGATCAGCTTCACCCAAGCGCCCGGCCCCAACAACGTTCTCGGCAAGGTGAAGTTCGTCTATCCCAATCCCTATTCGGTCTATATGCACGACACCATCAAGCAAGGGCTGTTCGACAAGGACATGCGCGCCGAAGGGCATAATTGCCCGCGGGTCGAACATCCCGGCAAGATCGCCGCGGTGATCCTGGCGCAAGATCAGAACCTGCCTCAGGCGGAGGTCGATAAGCTGCTCGCGAGCGGTTACAACGCCGGCGTCAACATTGCCCACGGCGTGCGCATTCACACCGCCTATTTCACCGCCGTAGCCGACGAAGATGGCAAGGTCGCCACCTTCCCGGACATTTATAAGCTCGACCCGCCGGTCGCGGCGGCGATCCTCGGCAAGCAGGCTAAACCTGAGGCGGTGGCCGATAATGTCGACCCCGCGCCGAAGCCGGCGCCCGCGGCGGCGGCACCCAAGCCGACGGTTAGCTCCTCGGTCCCGTCGGCGTTTGGCCCGTCTCCCTGAGCGCTATTGCCGCTCACCAGCTTTATTCATGTGCGATGCTTCGCGTCCTTTGCTAGGCTGCTTGCGCCGGCTGGGCATGCTCGGCAATGGAGCATCGGCGTGCAATCGCAATTCACCGTGGGAATTACTGTCGAAGGCAAGGGCGACCGGCTCGTGGTCAAGGCCGAGGATGCCTTGATCGCAGCGCTGAAAGTCAAGGCCGAGCGGCCTGAAGCCTCGATCACCTATGTACGCCGCCTGAACCGGAGAGGCGATCAGCGTCATCCGCCGCATCGGCTCGCCGAGCCGCGCGCCTAGCGCACCTTCTGCATCACGGCATAGATCGCGAGCGAGCCGAGCAGAAGGCCGCCGGCGAGCAGTGGCGCCTCGATGTCCCCCGTGGATACGCGCACCACGATCAGCGCGAGGCAGACCAACGCGCCGAGCACCGGCACGAACAATGGCACCTCGAAGCGTCCGAGTGCTTCGCTCTTGCGCCGCTTCAGAATGACCAGCGCCCCGTTCACCACCATGAACACGAGCAGGAGAAGAAGCACGGTCGCCGCCGCGAGCTCGGTGATCGTGCCGAGCAGTGCGAGCGGCGCCAGGACGAGGAACAGCGCGGCGACGGCGATATGCGGCGTCCGTCTTGCTGCATGCACGCTGCCCAGCGTGCGGGGGAGGAGGCCCTGCCGTGCCATGCCGTAGATCAGGCGCGAGGCGGTGACGTAGTTGACCAGCGCGGTGTTGGCGACAGCGAACAGCGTGATGGCGGTGAACACGATCGGCGGGATCGAGGGCGCCGCGCGCCCCATCACCTCGGTGATCGGCCCCGGTGCCGCCGCCAGCTCCTGCCACGGCACCACCGACACGGCGGTGACAGCGACGGCGATATAGAGGACCGCCGCGCCGGCCATGGCGAGGATAAGCCCAAGCGGAATGGTCCATTCGGGGTCGCGGGTCTCCTCCGCGACGTTGATCATGTCCTCGAAACCGATAAAGGCGAAGAAGGCGAGCACGGCGCCCTGCATCACCAGAAGAATCGCATGGTCGCCGTCCGGAGCCGGCGGGATCTCGAAATAATCGACCGATCCCCAATAGGAGATGCCGACGACGATGACGAGCACCAATCCACCCGCCTCGATCAGCGTGCATAGCACATTGACCCACATCGACTCGCGGATGCCGCGGAACACAAGGCCGGTGAGGAGCAGCAGAAAGCCGAGAGCCAGCAGCCAGAGGGGCACGCCTTCGATGCCGAACAGGGCGACGAGATTGGCGGCAAACACACGCGACTGCGTGGCGATCGAGGTGAGCCCCGAGCACACCAGCGCGAGTCCCACCATGAAGCTCAGCAATGGATATCCATAAGCGCGGCCGGTGACGTAGGCGGCGCCTGCGGCGCGCGGGTGACGCGAGCCGAGCGAGGCATAAGACAGCGCGGTGAGGAGAGCGGCGATCAGCGCTACAACGAAGGCGAGCCACAAGGCATTGCCGGTCTGGCCGGCGGCCTTGCCGACCAATCCATAGATGCCGGCGCCGAGCATGCTGCCGAGCCCGTAAAGCGCCATCTGCACCGGACCGATCGTGCGCCTCAGCGCCGGCTCCTTGCTCGATGACGCAGCCGTTTCCCTCTTGGACGTATCGTTCATCTTTCGGTGACCCTAGCACGCAAAATCCGGGCTCACCGGGCTGGCGGGCTTTTCGCCTTGCAAAAGCCATGCTGTGCGCCTATGTATCAGCATCGACATTTGGCCGGACAACATGGCCGTTTCGCCTTCGCCAAGAGCCAGGCGCACGTTCAACCTCCCAAACATCGACAAACGCGCTTCGGACCGGGCTCTCGCTCGGCCTTAAGCAGAACTTGCAACTGACTACAGCGAAAGGACGACCCCTTATGACTAAGGGCACTGTGAAATTCTACAACGAGCAAAAGGGCTTCGGCTTCATCGAGCCGGAAGACGGCGGCAAAGACGTATTCGTGCATGCAACGGCGCTTGAGCGCGCGGGCATCAGCCGACTCGTCGAGGGCCAGAAGGTCTCTTTTGACACCGAGCAAGACAGCCGCAGCGGCAAGACCGCGGTGGGCAAGATCGAGGCCATGTAGTCCTCACCAGGACACACATTGGACTTGGTAAAATTAGAGCCGCTCCCTTCGGGGAGCGGCTTGTTGGTTTTAGGAGAGGGGACTCTCTTTTCTACGTCAGCTTCGGCACTAGGCGCGTAGCCGTGCCTTCGGCTTGGCTGAACGCGTCGACGGGCGCTCCTCGCTTCCGGGTGCGCTGCGACGCAGCGGATAATCTTCGCTGTCGTAGAGACGGCGGATCTGCCGGCTGTCGAATCGCTCCTCATCGACTTCGAGATACGTGCCCAACAGCGCTTGCGGGGGCAGCTCCTCGATGGCGAAGCGCACGGCCTCCGAAGCAGCCTCGAAGCGCTTATAGGTGACGCGGCCGGCGCCGCCCTTCCAGCTCCGGGCTGGATACAACTCCGCCAACGCGTTGTAATCGAATGTCGTCATCACGCAAAACCTTTCGACCGGCGCTATCCTCTGGGGATGGCTAAAATATTTTCTGATGCAGTTGATGCTGAACCACACACCAATATAGGCGCTGAAGCGTGAAAAAACTAGGAGAAGCGCGATCAGATTGTCAGAAATCGCAATAATATCGCTGAAAATGTCCGGCTAACTCTTCAGCCGATAACCGGTCCTGAAGATCCACGCCACCACCAGCAGGCAAATGGCGAGGAAGACGCCGATCATCACCAGGCTCACCGCCGGGCTGACATCGGCGATGTTGAAGAAGCTCCAGCGGAACCCGGAGACCAGATAGACCACCGGATTGAGCAGGGTTACCGCTTGCCAAAACGGCGGCAGCACCGAGATCGAATAGAATGTGCCGCCGAGAAACGTGAGCGGGGTGATGATCAGCAGCGGCACGAGTTGGAGCTTCTCGAAGCCGTCGGCCCAAATGCCGATGATGAAGCCGAGCAGGCTGAATGTCACCGCCGTCAACACTAGAAACGCGATCATCCAGAATGGGTGCGCGATATGCAGCGGCACGAAGAGAAACGCCGTGGCGAGGATCACCAAGCCGAGGATGATCGACTTGGTGGCTGCGGCGCCGACATAGCCGATCACGATCTCGAGATAGGAGATCGGCGCGGAGAGCAGCTCGTAGATCGTGCCGGTAAAGCGCGGGAAATAGATGCCGAACGAGGCGTTGGCGACGCTCTGGGTGAGCAGCATCAGCATGACCAGCCCGGGCACGATGAAGGCGCCATAAGGCACGCCCTCGATCTCGCTGATGCGCGAGCCGATCGCCGCCCCGAACACCACGAAATAAAGCGAGGTCGAGATAACCGGCGACACCATGCTTTGCAGCAGCGTACGGCCGGCGCGCGCCATCTCGAATTTGTAGATCGCCTTGACCGCCGGCAGATTCATCTGTCCCGCCTTACCAGATCGACGAAGATGTCCTCGAGCGAACTTTGCGTCGTGTCGAGGTCCTTGAACGTGATCCCGGCCGAGGCGAGATCGGTAAGCAACTTGGTGATGCCCGTGCGCGGCCCTTGCGTGTCATAAGTGTAGATCAGCTCGCTGCCGCCATTGACGAGCGCCAGATGGTGGCCTTCCAGCGCCGCGGGGATGCGGTCGAGGCTCTGATGCAGCTGCAGCGTCAGCTGCTTCTTGCCGAGCTTGTGCATCAGCTCGCGCTTATCCTCGACCAGGATCAGCTCGCCTTTGTTGATCACGCCGATCCGGTCGGCCATGTCCTCGGCTTCATGGATGTAATGCGTGGTCAGGATGATGGTCACGCCGGAATCGCGCAAGTCGCGGACCACCTGCCACATATCCTTGCGCAACTCGACATCGACGCCCGCCGTGGGCTCGTCGAGAAACAGCACGGTGGGCTGATGCGACAGGGCTTTGGCGATCAATACTCGCCGCTTCATGCCGCCCGATAGCGTCATGAGCTTGGAGTCCCTCCGGTCCCACAAGGAGAGACTGCGCAATACCTTCTCGATATAGGCCGGATCCTCCCATTTGCCCCACAGCCCGCGGCTCAGCGAGACCGTGGTCAACACCGTCTCGAACATGTCGGCGGTCAATTCCTGCGGCACGAGCCCGACCAGCGATCGCGCCGCGCGGTAGTCGGTGACGATATCGTGGCCGTCGATCGTCACCGAGCCCGCGGTCGGCGTCACGATTCCGCAAATGATGCTGATCAGTGTGGTCTTGCCGGCGCCGTTGGGTCCGAGCAGCGCAAAGATTTCGCCCTTGCGGATCTGGAGATTGACGTTCTTCAACGCCTCAAACCCGGTGGCGTAGGTCTTGGTGAGATCGGAGACGGCAATAATGGGCTGCATGCTGAACGCTTAATAAGAGGCGAGGGCGGGATTGCGACGAGGCTGTGGCGTCGGTGTCATCCCCTAGCATCAAGGCGCGATTGCGGACAACCGGGCATGTTGTCGGAACGATCACAGTTGCGAGACGTTTTCCTACCAAGAGGGGTTAGCAGGTGCATCGCGAGGTCGAGCTTCGGCTTTGCCTGCTTTGCGCGACGAAAACAAGGCATGGAGGACACCCATGAATCGTCTTTTGGCATCGACTGCAGTCGCATTGTTGCTCGGCCTTGCGCCGGCGCTTGCGGCTGAGGACTCAGGGAAGATTCCGACTGGGCCCGGCGTATCGTCGGAAGCCGCGAAAGAGGCGACCGTGCCGCCGTCGGGTGGTGCTGACACGTCTGGTGGCGCTGCCGAGCAAAGTTCGGCTGGGCCAAATTCAGCGGCCGGTAACACGAGCTCGGCTGACAAGGGCGGCAGCATGCCCGACAACGCTATGGACCCGTCGAAGGGCGCCAAGGAGCAGAGCTCGGCACCTCCCGGGTCATCGGCTGCAAGTACCTCTAAAGCTAATCCCAGCTTAGGTGCGGAGCCGGAGACGGAGCAGAACTAGCTCCGTTATGGCCCGTGCAAGATGGGAGGAACCGGGACCGCCTCGCGGCCCCGGTTTCCTTTGCCGTTTAGCCGCGCGGCTCGAGCGAGAGCCGCAAGATTTTGCCCTCGCTCTCATCGGTCAGCGCATAGACGGCGCCGTCAGGGCCTTGCACGACGTCGCGGATGCGGGTTCCCATCGGAATGCGCTCTTCATCGACCACCGTCTCGCCGTCGAGCGTCAGCCTGACGATCGCTTCGGAGGAGAGACCCGCGATCAGGAGATTGCCCGTCCAGCCGGGAATGGCGTCGGCGGTGTAGAAGGTGATGCCTGAGGGCGAAATCACCGGCGTCCAGTGCGCGACGGCATCGGCGAATTCCGGATGCGTGGGCGGATCGGGGATGTCGGTCCCGTCGTAGTTCTTGCCCCAGCTCACCACCGGCCAGCCGTAATTCTTGCCCGGTTGCGGAATATTCAATTCGTCGCCGCCGAGCGGTCCGAACTCGGTCTCCCAAAGCTTGCCCGTCTTGGGATGAATCGCGGCGCCTTGCGCATTGCGATGGCCATAGGACCAGATTTCAGGAAGCGCGCCCTCTTGGGCGACGAAAGGATTGTCGGGCGGCACCGAGCCGTCGGGATTGATGCGCACGATTTTGCCGAGATGCGTGGACAGGTCTTGCGCGGGCCCGAACGTGAAGCGCTCGCCGAGCGTGACGAACAACTTGCCGTCTGGACTGAACACAAGCCGCGAGCCGAAATGATTGCCGCCAACGACCTTCGGATATTGCCGGAAGATCACCTGCACATTGTCGAGGCTGTCGGTGCCGAGCTTGCCGCGCGCCACCGCGGTGCCGGCTTTGCCGTTATCGCCAGGCTCCGCATAGGAGAGATAGACGAGGCTGTTCTCGCCGAACTTTGGATCGAGCCTGACGTCCAGCAGACCGCCTTGACCTTCTGCGAATACCTTGGGCACGCCCTTCAAGGGCTCCGATAGCTTGCCGTCTTTGTCGACGATGCGCAGCCTGCCGGGCCTCTCGGTCACGAGCATGCGCCCGTCGGGCAGGAAGGCGAGGCCCCAAGGGTGCTCGAGTCCATTGGCGAGGGTTTGCACCTTGATGGTGCCTTGCTTGGTATCGATCTCGGCCTCCTCGGCGAGCGCGTGGCGCGACAAGAGCATCAGCGCCGCCGCCGCGAGCAAGCAGCTCGCCATACTTCGCGCATGACGGTGGCGGACATGTCTCAGCTGCGGTTGTTCTACTGCCACGTGACTCCTCCGGTTCCCGCACGTCTCGTTTGAACGCGCGCCTGCGTAAGAAGTTCGCTCATCATCCGAGCGGTTTGGCCTTGCATGCTGACGAATGGCAACCAAGCTATAGCAAGCAGTTCGGCCCGTGGCGCCACATTCACAAACGTTGAGATCATGCCGCGATTTTTCAATGCCACTTGCGACAGATCAAAGTCGGCCGAGCCAGCGGCGCGCCTGATATCCGCGTTGTTGCTAGCGTTCGTTTTGGCTTGGCTGGTCGTTCCCGCGACCGCTGCCGACGATGCCAATGACGCGATTCGGGCCTTCGTCGAGAAAGTGAACGAGGCTTCGGTCGGTTTCTTCGCCTCCGGATCCGAGGCTGACGCACGCGAGCGATGCCGCGCCTTGCTCGCTTGGGCCTTCGACGTTCCCGCCATGGGCCGGGACGCGCTTGGCCGGACCTGGAACACGGCGACGGAAGCAGAGCGTAAGGAATTTTTGCAGGCCTTCGAAGAAGACATCATCAGCGCCTATCTCAAGCGGATGCGAGCGCAGGGAACGACCTTGACCTTCATCGGGCTGCGGCCGCCCTTCGAGGGACATCAACTTGCGGCAAGCCGACGCACAGTGCCCGGCAAGGAGGACCAGATTTGGATTTGGCGGATGCGGGCTGACGGGTCATCGTGGCGCATTGACGATCTCGCGCTGGACGGCCATAGCGCCGTGAACACGGCAGCGAACGAGTACTTCAATGTCTTGCAGAATAATAACGGCGACATGAATGCGCTGCTCGCTTTCATGCGCAAGCGTGCGGCGAAATGACCACGTCCTCCAAGGCTTCGCAACCTCTTATCGCGCTCGAGCATGTCGGCCATGAGTTCGACGCGGGGCGCATTGTTGCGCTGAGAGACGTCAACCTCAACTTCGGCGGAGGCGAGTCGGTCGCCATTGTCGGCGCGAGCGGCAGCGGCAAGACAACGCTCATCCTCGTGATGTGCGGCATCAGGATCCCAACGAAAGGGATCCTTCGCTGGAAGGGCGAGCCCGTCATGACACTGCGGCGGTGGACCGATCTGCGGCGCTCCGAAATCGGCATCGTGTTTCAGGAGTTCAATTTGTTTCCCACCCTGACCGCCAGCGAGAACGTCGAGGTGGCGATGTTCGGCTCGAGCGCCAGCACGAGCGAGCGGCGGCGCCGGGTTGAGGAAGCGCTCGAGACGGTCGGTCTCGCCGACCGTGCCACCCACTTGCCCCAGGAGCTGTCCGGAGGGGAGCGTCAGCGAGTGGCCATCGCGCGAAGCATCATCAACAATCCGATGCTCATTCTCGCCGACGAGCCTACCGGCAATCTCGACAGTGCCAATGCCTCCGCGATTTTGGACCTCCTGTTCGATTTGCAGCGCGCGCGCGGAGTGACCCTGGTTATGGTGTCTCACGCGCCGGATCTGGCCCGGCGCTGCAAGCGGCAGATCAAGATGAAGGACGGAAACGTCATCAACCAGCAGTCGGTGCCGGCCGACGAAGAGGCGACATGAACCACCTGCAACTCGCCTTCCGCAATCTTCAACGCCGGCCCACCCGCTCGATTCTCACCGTGCTCGGCGTCGCCGTTGCCGTAGGCAGCTTCATCACGCTTTATGGCCTGTCGCGCAGTGTCAACGAGAATGTGCAGCAGGCCTTCGAGGAGCGCGGCACCGATCTCACCGTAAGGCGCCGCGGCATCGCCGAGCCCTTCGGCGGGACGGTGCCCGAGTTGATTATCCCGGACATCGCCAAAATTCCCGGTGTGGCCGGCGTGTCTGGCCAGCTCCTCACCTTTGCCGCCACCGATAATGACGATCATGTCATCGCCTTTGGCTGGCCCGAGGACAGCTTCTTTTGGTCGAGTGTCCCCTTGGCAGAGGGGCGCCTTCCGAACCCGGGCGAGCGCAAATTCGCGCTGGTCGGCAAGGATATTGCGAATACGCTCGGCAAGCATATTGGCGATGACATCACCCTGCTCGGCGACAAATTCCATCTCATTGGTATCACCAACTATAGCTCGGTCATCAACCGTAACGCCGTGATCGCCGGACTTCCTGACCTCCAGCAAGCGACGTTCCGCACCGGATCGGTGACCTTCATCGCGGTGAGACTGGCCAATCCCGCAGACCAGGCGGCGAGTGATCGCATCGCCAAGGCGATAGAGGGCCTGGGCGAGTTTTCTGTGACTAGAAGTGAATCGATGCTCAAGAATGACAGTCTAGTCGGCCTGCTGGATGCGGTGTCGAGCTCGATGGCGTGGGTCGCTCTCCTCATGGGCGTGCTCATGGTGCTGAACACGTTGCTCATGGCGGTGCTCGAGCGCACGCGCGAGATCGGTATTCTCTCGGCGATCGGCTGGTCCAAGGAGCGCATCATGGGGGCGCTTGTCATCGAGGGGTTCTTGTTGTCTGCCTTGGGCAGCGCGCTCGGCATCATGCTCGGGATTGGCGGATCGCGGCTGTTAAGCGCGATCCCTGCCATCGGACGCTACATCGCCGTGCGCCCGACGCCCGGGCTCATTGTCATCACGGCGCTCGCTGCCATCATTCTCGGCATTCTCGGCTCGTTCTATCCGGCCTGGGTGGCGACACGCGCGAGCCCCGCCGACGCGCTCGAACGTGCCTGAGCCGGTCACCCGCGGCCGGGCTTGACCCGCAATCCCGGCGCGGGGCGCTCCAGCACCACCTCGCGGCGGAAGCGATAGAGCCGGGCGGGGCGCCCTCCGGTCTCGGTCGAGACATTGCCGGTGACCTCGACCAGGCCGCCTTGCTCGACCAGCCTCCTGAAATTCTGCTTATGCAGCAGCGTGCCGGTGATCGCCTCGACGGTCTTCTGCAACTCGAACAGGGTGAATTCCGGCGGCAGCAGCTCGAACACAACGGGCCGGTATTTCAGCTTGCCGCGCAAGCGCCCGAGCGCCGTGGCGAGGATGCGGCGGTGGTCGAACGCCATAGGCCGCCCGAGCTCAGGCAGATCGCTCCATTGCGCCGCGGCGGGACGGTCGTCGCGCGCGGCCTCCGCGACGAGACCGGCCTCATACAGTAGCTCGTAGCGATCGAGCACCTTCTCCTCGTCCCAACTCCCGCCGATGCCGAACGAAGTCCTGAGCCGCTCGGACCGCCGGAGCGGGCGTACCGGCTCGTCGGGGAGCGGTGGCCGTTCGGCCCACTCTTTCAGCTTCGGCTCGATCTGGCTGGATAGGATGGGCGGCTTGCCTTTGCGCCAATCCTCCCACGGGAAATAGGCGTACCAAGGCGACCAATGCGAGCCGAGCAGCTCATCGCCCGCGCCGCGCGTCAGCGCGAGATAGCCGACCGAGAGCGTATGCGCCCCTCCGGGCTCGGCGTGCCGGCCTCTGTCGCCGAATGTGTAGAGCTGTTCCACATAACCGAGCGCGAGCCCGGTCTGCCGCTTCACCCATTCGCGCAAGCCGATCTCGAGCGTACGGTGTGCGCGCGGGGCGAATGGGCCGAACGGAAGCGCGTCCCAGGCGTCGGACCCCGCCGTGCCCGGTCGCGTCACGAGGATGTAGGGCTGTCCTTCGCGCACGGTGACGATGGCGGCATTGAGCCCAAGCTCGATTTGCGGATCGTCGTTCCGCGTCTCCTGCGCCAGCGTCGCTTTGCGCCTTGGCTCAGCCATCGAGGCGTCTATGCGGCAAGGAGCGCGGGCAGGGCGAACACCTCCGCCTCCTCGGCGATCTTGCCGCGCCCGATCTCCTCGACCGCGTTGATCATGCGTCCGTCGCGCGTCAGGATCTCGTCGGCAAGCGCGACCAAGAGCCGATTGGGATAGGCGGTCGGCGAGGCGCGGCGGAGCACCCGGGCGAGCTCGAGCTCGGAGCCTTCCGGATTGAGCGCGCAGAGCGAGATGAAGGCGGCGGCCGTCGAGCGGCTGATGCCGGCCCAGCAATGGATGAGCAGCGGCGCCTGCCGGTCCCAATCGCGCGCGAAGCCGATGAGATCGGCCACATGCGTCTCGCAGGGAAGCACGAGCCCGGGCTGCGGCTCGCAGATGTCGTTCATGGCGAGCCTGAGATGCCGGTCGGGCACGATGCTGGGCGGCGTGTTGATCAGGGTCTCGCCGTTGATCAGTGTCACCAAGTGGCTGACATTGGCGTCGGCGACCGTGGTCTCGACCAGGCTCAACGGCGCGACATAGATGGTTTCGGGGCTCATTGTGCGCGGCACTCTAGTCGTTTCTCTTGGCAAAATCAGGGTGGTCATTTCTTGTAGGGCCTTCAGCATCGGGCGTCTTGCGCGCCCACTATCGTCGGAGTTCGTTGAATTTCTTGAGGAACTCAGCCTCTCCCTGTGACGCAGGAAGCGGGCTTAAGTGCGACAGTCTATCGACCAGAGCAGGGCTCAAACCCCGCGGCTGGCCGAAAAAGCGCCGCGCCTCCGCCCGGGAAAAACCGGCAAGACGAATCGCCTCATAATAGGCCGCGATCTTATCGGCGCGTTTAATCAATCTGGTGACATCGTCGGGCAACTCCGCCGGCAGGCCGAAGCGCAGGTGAATGGCGGCCAGCAGCCTCGCCTCGAAGGCGCGATAGTCGAGCGACAAGGCCGCCTTGAACGGGCTGATCAGATCGCCGATGACATATTCCGGCGCGTCGTGGATCAGTGCCCCCAGCCTGAAGCGCCGGTCGAGCTTGGGCTCGAGCTCGGTCACAATTTTCTCGACGAGAAGGCTATGCTCCGCCACCGAGAAGGCATGCTCGCCGTCCGTCTGACCATTCCACCGCGCAACGCGCGCGAGCCCATGCGCGATATCCTCGATCTCGATATCGAGCGGCGAGGGGTCGAGCAGGTCGAGCCGCCGCCCGGAAAGCATGCGCTGCCAGGCGCGCGGGACCGCATTGGGTGCCAGGTTTTGCGGGGTGCGAGCGGTTTTCATCTTCGCGGATCAGTCCTGGCGCGACTTCATCGGCATTGACTTAATTCACGGCGGAAGTCACGAAGAATTGGACGAATGCCGCTCGCAATTCCATTCATGGCACTGTAATTGTCAGAGTACAGCTGAATCGAATCTGTCACTGGGAGACGCATATGGCAAAGCTGGCGAGATATTCATTGTCGCACGATGAGAAGAAGAAGCGCTGGGTGCTCAAACATGAAGGCACCGGCCAAACCGTCAAGACCTTCGCCACCAAGGCTGCGGGGACCAAGGGCGGCGTCCTCGAAAGGGCCGTCAAGGGAACGGGCTCGGTCCGCATTAGAAAGCGCAATGGTCAAATCCAAGAAGAGCGCACCTTTCCGCGCAGCGCCGATCCGCGCGGCTCTAAGGGTTAAATGGCGCCCGGCCGAGCTTTACGCAAGCCGCATGACGCGGGCAGGACGTCAGGTGGTCGTTGACCATGCCGGTCGCCTGCATGAAGGCGTAGATGATCGTCGGCCCGCAGAATTTGAACCCGTGCGCCTTGAGTTCCTTTGAGATGATGCGCGAAATCTCCGTCTCGGCGGGGATCTCGCTCATCGTCTTGTAGCGATTGACGATCGGCTTGCCCTCCACGAACTTCCACAGGAGCGGGCTGAAGCCGGCGCTCTTCTCCATGATCTCGAGCCAGGCGCGCGCCGAGGCGACCGCGCCCTCGATCTTCATGCGATTGCGCACGATGCCTGCGTCCTGCATCAGGGCTTCGACTTTCTTCTTCGAGTAGCGCGCGATCTTCTCGGGGGCGAAGCCGTCGAACGCGCGGCGGAAAGCCTCCCGCTTGCGTAAGATCGTGATCCAGGACAGTCCCGCCTGAAACCCGTCGAGCACGAGCTTCTCGTAGAGCGCGCGATCATCGCGCTCGGCCACGCCCCATTCGTCATCGTGATAAGCGACATAAAGCGGGTCTGTGCCGGGCCATGGGCAGCGACCCGTTGCCGGCTTGCCGCTCATGCAAGGGCCTCGGCAACGGGAACGGCGAAGCGCGCGAAGGCCGGACGGCGCAGAGCGATTTTGACCCCTCCCGCCGTCAGCGTCTTGGCTTGGGCCAAAGCCTCCTCGGCCCGATCGAGGCGGATCAGGCCGAGCCCGGCGGCGCCGCTCACCGAGCCGAGCGTTCCGATAGGAACACCATCAGCCTCGATGCTGGTGCCGGAAGCGGGCAGGGGCGCGTCGCCAGCGACTGGTACGAAGCGCTTCCGCGCCGTGCCGCGATGCTCCATGCGCGAGACGACCTCCTGCCCGACATAGCAGCCTTTGGCGAAGTCGACGCCGTTCAGCTGATCGAACAGCGCCTCATGCGGGAAGGCGTCGCCGAACGCGTAGTCGCGGCCGCCTTCCGGCACGCCGAGCCTGATGCGCAAGGCGTGATAGTCAACTTCGCCTGAAGGCTCGCAGCCGAGATCGGCCGCATTCGTTGCTTTGGGGACGAGAAGGCGAAAGCCGAGCTCTGGCAGCCGGGGGTCGGCGTAAGCAATGGCGCCTTCGGGCAGGCGAGGGGGTCCGCCCCAAGCGGCAGCGACAGCGAGCGACGGCGCGGCCGCAATCTCCACGGCTGCCCTGAGGCGATAAAAGCCGAGCCGCTTCATAAGCTCCGCGGCCTTGTCCTCCGCCACATCGATGAGAAAGCCGTCACCGTCCGGCACCGCAAAGAAGTCGAACAGGATCTTCCCTTGCGGGCTAAGCAGGCCGGTATGGACCGCCGCTCCGCCTTGCGCCTTGTCAATATCGTTGGTGACCAAGCCTTGCAGGAATTTGCGCGCGTCGGCGCCGCCGATCCTAAGGACGGCGCGGGACGGCAAGAGGCTCGCATGGCATTGGCCCATATCCGGCCCTTCTGCTACCAAGGCTTCCGACATTTATGGGAGCGGGGGAGGCCCCGCAAGAGAAGCCGGACTTGGCCCAGACCTTCGATCTCGTGTTCAAAGGCGGAACCGTCGTCAATCACGCGGGCGAGGGGCTTGCCGATATTGGCGTCAGGGACGGCCGCATCGCCGAGATCGGCTCGATCGGCGCCGGCGCGGCGGGTGAGATCATCGACGCTTCGGGCCTGCACATTCTCCCCGGGGTGATCGACAGCCAAGTGCATTTCCGCGAGCCCGGGCTCGAGCATAAGGAAGATCTGGAGACCGGGAGCCGGTCGGCCGTGCTGGGGGGCGTCACCGCCGTGTTCGAGATGCCGAACACGAAGCCGCCCACCACCAGCGCCGAGGCGCTCGCCGCCAAGGTCGCCGCCGCGACCAACCGCATGTATTGCGACTTCGCCTTCTTCGTCGGCGCCACCCGCGACAATGTCGACGATCTCGCCGAGCTCGAGCTTCAGCCGGGAGCCGCCGGCATCAAAGTCTTCATGGGGTCCTCGACCGGCGATCTTCTGGTCGATGACGAGCAGACGCTGGCCCGCATTCTCGCCGCCATCCGGCGCCGCGCCGCCTTCCATTCAGAGGATGAGGCGAGGCTGAAGGAACGCATGAAGCTCCAGCGCGAAGGCGATCCTTCGAGCCACAGCGAATGGCGCGACGTCGGCGCTGCGCTCGCCTCGACCGAGCGGCTGTTGCGGGTCGCCGCCGCGGCGGGCAAGCGCGTGCATGTCCTGCATGTCTCGACCGGCGAGGAGATGGCGCTGCTTGCGTTGCATAAGGACATTGCCTCGGTCGAGGTGACGCCGCAGCATCTGACGCTCGCCACGCCCGAGGCCTACGAGAGTCTCGGCACGCGCGCGCAGATGAACCCGCCGCTGCGCGATCGCGAGCATCAACAACGGCTCTGGTGGGGGCTCGAACAAGGCGTGGTCGACGTGCTCGGCTCCGATCACGCGCCGCACACGCTCGAGGAGAAGAGCAAGAGCTATCCGGCGACCCCGTCGGGCATGCCGGGCGTGCAGACGCTCGTGCCGGTGATGCTCGACCACGTGAATGCGGGCCGCTTGAGCCTGGCCCGCTTCGTCGATCTGACCAGTGCGGGTCCGCAGCGCATTTTCGGCATCGCCGGCAAAGGCCGCATCGCCGTGGGCTACGACGCCGACCTCACCATCGTCGACCTCAAGGCCGAGCGCGTCATCGACAATGAATGGATCGGCAGCAAATGCGGCTGGACGCCGTTTGCGGGAATGCGCGTCAGGGGCTGGCCGGTCGGCACGCTGGTTCGCGGCCGGCTGGCGATGTGGGACGGCGAGCTTGGGACGGCAGCCGGCGAGCCCGTCCGCTTCGGCGAGGCGTTGCCCGGAGCCTATTGAAGGAAATAGTGCCAGACGCCGTTCGGCGAGATGCCGAGCCGGTAGTAGGTGTATTTGCCGGCCTTCTTCATGGCGAGCGCCTGTGCCGGCGGCACGATGCGATAAAGCTCGACCTCCTGGGCCGGCGTGAGCTTGGCAAGATCGGTCTCGGCGAAATAGGGCCAGACGAACATCTCGTCCTGTCCTTGCCCCACGCGGACATAGCCCGACGCGGCGACATTGAGCATCGCCGCCAGCACGTCGCGCCCCGTACCGTCGGCGGAAGCCTTCTTCCAGAACGCGACCGGGTCCTCGACATACTCGGTGGCGACCATCGGCTTCAGCTCGTTCGATTCGAACACCGGCCGCATCGTCTCGATCTCACCGCTCTCGGCGGCGACGGCGATCTGTTGCAGCATGCGCTTGACCGGATCCGGCAGCGCATTGAAATCATAGAGGACCTTGGAGGTTTGCTCGCGTGCCGCGGCTTCTCCCGTCGCTGCTTCGTTCTGAGCGTAGACAAGGGCGGCAGCGGCAGCTACCAATGCGCCGAGGGCAATCAGGACGAGATTCTTGCGAAGATTCATGCATCACTCCGTGAGTGCTCGATCAATTTCGCAGATTGGCAAACGAGCGCAAGCGCGCGTCGTGCCCACGCGGCACGGTGCCCGGCTCGCGCCATCCGCGAAGAGCGAATAGGCCGTGCCCTTGCAGGCAGGCGCGCAAATCGTTCTCTCCACCGTCCAGCTTGTGCTTGCCGGGATCGGCATCGGCATCGTGATGGCGGCGCCGATCGGGCCGGTCAACGTGCTGGTGATTCAGCGGGCGGTGGCGGGCGGCTTTTGGGCCGGGTTTGCCGCGGGCCTTGGCGCCGTGCTCGGCGACGGCGTGCTCGCCGCGATTGCCGCGTTCAGCATCAGGGCGATCTCCGACGTCATGGCGGCCCATTCGGGCGCCATCCAGTTTGTCGGCGGCCTGCTGCTGATCGTCTTTGGGGTCGCGCTGCTCGTCACCAAGCCTGCTCTCACCATTCCGGTCGGCAAGGAATCCGGGCTGGTCGAGCATACCGGCATCATCCCGCAGACCTTCTTTCTCACCGTCACCAACCCCGGCGCCATTCTCGGCATGGCGGCGATGATCGGCGGCCTCGGCTCCCTGACCGGCGGCCTCAATACGTCGCTGGAGGCGCTGCTTCTGGTCCTCTCCGTGATGGGGGGAAGCCTCGTGTGGTGGTTCGGCCTGTCGGAGCTGATCGCCACCATCAGGCACAAGCTCACCGAAGGCCGCCTGAAGCTCATCAATCGGATCGCCGGCCTGGTGCTGTGCGCCTTCGGCCTGATCCTGCTGCTCGACGGCTTTATTTTCCGCTAGATAGGCCCGCCCGGCCTATTGCGAGGTCCGCTTCACGGTGAACTCGCCATGTTGGATGCGGCGAGACAGCCCGGTCGTCATCTTGGCGACGGCATGCTCGCCATAAACGCCGATCAGATCGGCGAGCGCGGCGAACAGGGCCGCGTTGGCGAGCATCTCCGGCTCGATGCCGTCATGCAGCGCCTCTTCCCAAGCGTCGAGGATATATCTGAGCGCCGCTTGCTTCAGGTCCTCGCTTTCAGCGGGGCGCGACGTTCGATTGGCTGACCGCAACTCTGACGTCCCTTCTGGCTGCCGAAAAACCGCGACTGTCACACTTACACCCCACGTTGGCCGGGACGACGATAGAGTGAACTAACGGTTAACCTGCTCCAGCCACGCTGATTTTAGGCTGCAATCACAGTGAGTTAGCGACGGCCATGGTTACCGTCTGCGGCGGTAGCGTGCACGAGGTGGACCGAACTCGGCAAAGCCGGCTCGTTAGGGGCGTACGACGAACGCCGCGTTGCCAATAATCAACCCGGCGGCTCTTCGGCCGGGGCGCCGGTGTCTTGGGGCTGCTCCGGTGGAGCTGCTGGGGCAGCCTGCGACACGTTGCCGGTCGCCTCGGGCGAGGCGGCGTCCGCGGCAGGGACCGCGGCATTGGCCTCGGGGGCGGTGGCTTGCGGGTTGGCCCCGGTCGGCGCGCTGTCTTTGTTGGCGTCCGGCGATGCGTCGGGCTTGGCGTCGGCGGACCCTTTGCTCGCGAAGGTCGAGCCTTGCGCGAGCGAGGCGGCGATCGTGGCGCCCTCGCTGCTGAAGCGCGTGGTGGCGAGGGTCGCCGACTGCGTGCAGGTCCGGTAGGTGCGCCTGTAGCCGCGATAGCCGTCATTGAAGGCATTGACCAGCTTGGCGCGGCGGACGGCGGTCGTGCCTTCGTTCCTCAGGATCTCTTTCATCTGGTCGCGCCAGACCTGCCCTTCCTGTGCGCCGCAAAGTTCGCGCAGGTAGTGGACGGCGCCAAGAATCTCGGCAAGCCGCATCAACTTGTTGTCGTAGGGGCGGTCATCCGGCGGAGGGGGTGCCGAGCTCTCGCGCGGCACGATTGGCGGCAGATCGTCGCCGGGAGGCTTGGGTTTTACCCGCGGCTTCGGCGCCGATTTCGGTTGGTCGAACCACCAGAAGAACTGGGCGTCGGCGACCGGCGCGAAAGCCATGCAGGCCCAGGCGGCACAAAGCGCGCCGAAGGCGAGCCGCAACAGGTGCTGTTTGAGCGGTCCCATTGGACCCTGACTAACGCCAATTCTTGTTGAAATCTAGCCGTCAGGGCATGCGCACTTTATGCGCCGCGACCCAGATCAGATCGGCCGTTCCCTCGGTCATGGGCAGCGCCTCGACGTCGTCCAAATGCACCCATTCGGCCGCCAAGGCGTCGCCGCCCGGTTTGAGAATGCCCCCGGTCGGGCGGCCATAGAAGACCGTCAATCGGTAGGTCGTGTCACCGCTATCCTGCTCATCGCGCGGGATCTTGACCATATCCACCACGCCCTCCACATCGGCCTCGATGCCGGTCTCCTCCTTGAGTTCGCGGCGTGCCGCCTCGCGGGGTGCCTCCTCACCCTCCCGCTTGCCGCCCGGCAGGCTCCACAGCCCGGCAAAGGGCGGGCGTGCGCGCTTCACCAGCAGAACCTTGCGATCCTTGAACACGGCGATGCTCGCTCCGTCACGAACGCGCGCGAGGCCTTGGTCGGTGTCTGGGCGGGGCTCGGTCATGGCAGCGGGTTTCAGCGTGGGCCGGCCCGCTTTTCTAAGTCAATCAGCGCGTGCCGAACAGGGCGTCGATCGCGGCCTGGCCGCCGACATCACCGAGCTGTTCCGGATCCTTCCGGTCTGGCAGCGTTTCGCCATTGGCGATGGCGTTTGCCTCGTCGATGAGGACGCGCAGACGCTGGGCCGCCTTTTCGCAGGTCTCGTTCAGGATCTTGCTGCTCCCGGTGAGGTGTTGGGCGACCTCAGCGACGAGGGTGACGGCCTCCCCATGCAGCCGCGCCACCGCCTCGTCGAAACGCGCCCTGATTTTCTGCGGGGCCCGGCGATAGGCGGCGATCGCGAGATTCTTGTCGCGGAATCCGAACTCGGTGAAGTGCTCCTCATAGGTCAGCGGTCGCCAGGAGAACAGGTCGTCGGCGAAATCCTTCGGCTCGGAGGAGATCGCCTCGAGCAGCATCACCAACTCATGGAAGTGATTGAGGTAATCGCTTGCGAGCAGCGTGGATTCGTTGATGTTGGTGCCCGGAACATGCGACCGGAAATGGCCGATCATCGCCGAGCGGAAAGCCGAGACGATATCCTCGCGGCTTACGTCCTCGTAGAGATCTCCCGAACGGGAATTGGCTTTCTCATCAACGAACATCGCCGCACGGGGGTAAACTTGCCTTGGAATGTAATGGAGTGTTGCCCGATCATGATTGCCAAAGCGTTACCAGGACCCGCCTCGAATGTGCTCTCGCTATAGCCTGACCTCTCCGCCGGAGGCCGTGCGCGCCTATTTCGGTTATGCCGACACGCCGAATTTCCCGGCGCGCTACAATATCGCGCCGACGCAACCGATCGCCGTGGTGGCGCGCGACCGGGAAGGGGTGCGCCGCTTCAGGCTCATGCGCTGGGGCCTGTTGCCCCCCTTCGTCAAGGATCCGAAGTCTTTTCCCACCTTGATCAACGCCCGTTCGGAGGAGGTGCTGACAAAGCCCTCCTTCCGCAATGCCATGCGCTGGCGCCGCTGCCTCATTCCCGCCGACGGCTTCTATGAATGGACTGGACCCAAGGGCACGCGCCGTCCCTTCCTGCTCCGCCCGCGGCAAGGCCAGCTGATCGCCTTTGCCGGACTATATGAGCGCTGGCGCGACCAAGAGGGCGGAGAGATCGACACGGTCGTGATCCTCACCTGTCCCGCCAACCGCACGGTCTCGCCGTTGCACGATCGCATGCCGGTCGTGCTGCCGCCCGAGCATTTCGCGGCTTGGCTTGACGTCAAGCAAACGACGCCCGAGGCTGCCCAAAAACTATTGCTCCCCGCCCCCGACGATCTGTTCGAGACGATCGAGATGCATCCCAAGATCAACGACTCCAAACGCGACGAGCCCGGCATCCAAGAGCCGCTCGAACCGTCGCTGCTTTAGAGGGCCAACACCAATGCTCCCCGCCGATATCATCGCGCGCTTCCGGGTCGACAAAGGCAAGAACTTCAAGCTGGCCGACATTGACCCCGGCGACACCTGCGGCCTCGACATCGAGAAGAAGGACGCCAAAGAGCTTCTCGAAGCGGGCGTCAAGCGGCTGTCGAAATTGCAGGAGCGGCTCTACGCCGAAGGCCGCTGGGCCCTTCTTGCTGTCCTGCAAGGACTCGATACGGCGGGCAAAGACGGCGTCATCAAGCACGTCCTATCCGGCATCAATCCGCAAGGCTGCGAGGTGCATTCGTTCAAGCAGCCGAGCACGCTGGAGCTTGCGCACGATTTTCTGTGGCGCAGCACGATTGCGCTGCCGGCGCGCGGCCGTATCTCGATTTTCAATCGGTCCTATTATGAGGAGACCGTGGTCGTGCGCGTGCACCCCGAGTTGCTTGAGAAGCAGAACCTGCCGCCGAAGCTCGTGACCGACAACCTCTGGACCGAGCGCTACGAGGACATCAACAATTTCGAACTGCATCTCGCCCGCAGCGGCACCGTGCCCATCAAGTTCTTCCTCAATATCTCCAAGGACGAACAGCTCAAGCGCCTGCTGGCTCGCGTCGACGATCCCGACAAGCGATGGAAGTTCAATCTCTACGACGTCGAGGAGCGCAGGCTGTGGGAGAAATTCCTCGAGGTCTATGAAGACACCATCCGCAACACGTCGACCATGCACGCGCCGTGGTATGTGATTCCCGCCGACCGTAAATGGTTTGCGCGCCTCGTCGTTTCGGCGGTCCTGGTTGAGCGGATGGAAGCGCTCGACCTGCAATATCCGAAATTCGATGAAGCCAGCGCGGAGGAGCTGGAGAAAGCGCAAGCCGCGCTGCGTGAAGAAGCGAAGAAGCTAAAAGCGTGAAGAGTCGCGGCGGTCTCGCGGTAACGAGGTTCTTAGCGGCAGAAGGTGACGTAGCACCAAGACCCGCGCGGGGTGCGTACGGCACACTCCCTCAAGGCTCGGCCTTTCGCCGACGCGCATGATGCGTGCGATCCCCAGCCCCAGGCATATGGACTGCGGGCCTCGCAATAGCAGGCGAATGCTTGAGAGGGTATCGCGGTGACGACTCCGGCCAAAATTGCGGCTGATGCGATGATCAAACTCGTCGTTTTCATGCTGCCTCCCAAGATCTTCTTCCAGACATCGGAACAGTTTCCAGTCCGAACAAAATTTAATGTGCTGCCTTCGCGGCCCGGATTGGACGATGATGCATTCTATGCTACCGATACATCAGTTCCAAGAATACCGCTGAGGAGAAGCAAGATGTATAAGAAAGTTGCGGTGCTGACGGCTTGCGTGGCCGCTACGGCTCTTTTGCTCGCGGTGAGTTCGGCACGGGCGGAGGACGCGGCCGAGGGCGGCGAAGGCGGGGGTGCCACCGCGAGCGCGGCGGAAATGCCCGATATCTGCAAAGCCCAAGCGGCAAAACGCAGCCTGACCGGCTCCGAAGCCGAGGCATACCTCAAGCAGTGCGCGGCTCCGGTCGGCGACGCCGAGAAAAGCGCGGCGCCAGCCGATAGGCTCGAGGGCAAGCTCTAGAAAATTGGTTACCGGCCGGCGGTGACCAGGAGAATGGCGAGACCGTCATGGCCTTTGGCGCCGACGGTCTGAAGCGCGGTGCCGCTCACCCGCGGGTCGGTGGCGGCGAGCTCGAAGAAGCGGCGCATGCCTTGCACGCTCGAATCTTTGCCGGACGTGTCGAGGATCGCGCCTTCGCGCACGACGTTGTCCACCACGATCAGCGCCCCCTGGCGCGCCAGCTTGACCGCCCATTGGAAATAGCCCGGCGTGCCTTCCTTGTCGGCATCGATGAAGATGAGATCGAACGGCGCTTCGGCGGCGAGGCTTGGCAAAGTGTCGTTCGCCTTGCCGACGCGCAGCTCGACCATCTCGCCGAAGCCCGCCCGCGCAATATTGGCGCGCGCGACCTCGGCGAATTTCGCGTTGGCGTCGAGCGTGATGAGCTTGCCGCCGGGGGCGAGGCCACGCGCGAGCCAGATCGTGCTGTAGCCGCCGAGCGTGCCGATCTCCAAGATGCGGCTGGCGCCGATCGCCTGCGCGAGCAGCATCAAGAGCTTGCCTTGGTTGGGCGCGACATTGATCCGCGGCAGGCCTGCCGCTTCGCTTGATGCAAGCGCCGCATCGAGGGCGTCATCGCCGGGCACGAAACAGTCGTCGAGATAGTCGTCGATCTCGGTCCAAAGCGCGTCGGTTTGCAGGCGTTTCATCTAAAGCAGTTTCCCTGGATTGAGTATGCCGTTGGGATCGAAGGTCGCTTTGATCTTCCGCATCAACTCGATCTCGACCGGTTGCTTCGCCTGCGGCAGGAGATCGCGCTTCAGCCGGCCGATGCCGTGCTCGGCACTGATCGAGCCGCCGAGATCGAGCACGATCTGATAAACGGCGGCGTTGAGCGCGTCCCAATGGCTCAGGAAGATCGCGCGATCCATGCCGGGCGGCTGACTGACATTGTAGTGGATATTGCCGTCGCCGAGATGACCGAAGGGCACGGGCCGCGCTCCGGGAATCATCAACTCCACGAGTTGATTGGCGCGCGCGACAAACTCCGGCACGCGCGCGATCGGCACGGCGACGTCGTGCTTGACGCTGCCGCCCTCTTGCTTCTGCACCTCGCTCATCAGCTCGCGCAGGCGCCACAGCTCTTGCGCCTGCGCCAGCGACGCCGCCACGACGGCGCTGTCGATCTCGCCGGCCTCGATGCCCTCGCCAAGCACACTCTCGGCGAGGCGAGCAAGCTCCTCGCCCTGGCGCGGGCTCGTCAGCTCGAATAGCGCGTACCAGGGGTAAGGCGAAGTAAAGGGATCGCGCACCGAGCTCCCGTGGCGGAGCACGAATTCGAGACCGATGCGCGGCATGATCTCGAACGCCGTAAGCGCCGGCCCGGCCCGGCCCAGCGCGCGAGCGAAGAAGGCGGGCGCGGTTTCGAGCGCGCTCAAGCCTGCCATGCAGGTGACCCGCTCGACCGGCTTGGGGAACAGTCGCAGCACCGCCGCGGTGATGATGCCGAGCGTCCCCTCCGAACCGATGATCAGGTCCTTGAGGTCGTAACCGGAATTGTCCTTGCGCAGCGCCGTCAGCCCGTTCCACACGCGCCCGTCGGCGAACACCACCTCAAGCCCGAGCGTAAGGTCGCGGGCGCTGCCATAAGCGAGCACCGCCATGCCGCCGGCGTTGGTGGCGAGCACCCCGCCGATCTGGCAGCTTCCTTCCGAGGCGAGGCTCAAGGGGAACAGGCGCCCCGCGCTGGCCGCCACTTGCTGTGCCTGCGCCAGCACGAGCCCCGCTTCGACCGTCATAGTGTTCGAGGCCAGATCGATGTCGCGCACGCGGCTGAGCCGCTCGAGCGAGATCACGACCTCATGGCCGGTCTCGAACGGGATTTGCCCGCCGACCAGCCCGGTATTGCCGCCTTGCGGCACAATGGCCGTCTTCGTCGCGTTGGCGTGTTCCAGGATCGCCGCGACCTCTCGCGTTTCGCCGGGCTTGAGCACGAGAGCGGCTCGGCCGCGATAGCGGTCGCGCCATTCGACGAGATAGCGCGCCATGTCCGCCTCATCGCGAACAGCGTTCTCCTCGCCGACGATGCGTACCAACGCATCGATCGTGTCGAGGCTCGGCGGCGCGTGTTGCTGGTCGCGTGTCATGAGGATGAGCGCTAGCCCCGTTTGGCCGCGCGCTGCAAGCGGTCGTTGATGGCCTCGCCCAGCCCATGGACGGGAATCGGCATCACGGCGATTGCGGTAGCGTTTGTCCGGTCGAGCTCGCGCAGAGCGGCGAACAGCTTCGCCGCCGCCTCTTCGAGATTGCCGCTCGGGCTGAGATTGATGGTCACGCCCGCGCCTGGCGGGGCGTCAGGCCCGAAGGCAAGCAGCGCCTCGCCGCCGCTGACGCGCGTCGCGCCAAGCCTGAGCTTCGTGCGCGGCGCGTAATGGGTTTCGAGCTGCCCCGGCGAAGCGCCCCGATGGTTCGCCTTGGCCGTTGCAAGTGGCGCGCCCAGAACGAGCTCGATGGCCTCGCGGGGCAGGGCGCCGGGCCGGAGCAGACCGGGCTCTCCGTCGATCACGCTCACCACCGTCGACTCGATGCCGAGCTGGCAGGGACCGCCGTCGAGGATCATGGCCGGCCGCTCGCCGAGCTCCGCCGCGACATGCGCCGCGGTGGTTGGGCTCACCCGGCCCGAGCGGTTGGCGCTCGGCGCGGCGATGGGCAGCGCAGACGCCGCCAGAAGGGCTTGGGCCACTGGATGGGCGGGTGACCTGAGCGCGATCGTATCGAGCCCGGCGCTGACCAGATCGGCGATGCCGCAAGCCGGCCGCTTGTTCAGCACCAGCGACAGAGGGCCCGGCCAGAACGCCTCGGCGAGTCTCCACGCCATGTCGTTCATCACCGCATAACGCTCGGCCGCTTCGATTCCCGGCACGTGCACGATCAGCGGGTTGAAGCGCGGCCGTTCTTTGGCGGCGAACACCTTGGCGATGGCGCGCGCATCGAGCGCATTGCCCCCGAGCCCGTAGACCGTCTCGGTGGGAAAAGCGACGATCTCGCCGCGAGCCAGTGCTTGCGCGGCTTGGCGAATGGCCTCTGGCGTTGCTGGAACGACGGGCATCGCGCCATTTCGCGTGTTACCACGGAGCGGTCAAGCTAGACTGACACCCCAACCGAACCCCGCGCTAACCATACCGCTCCATGACCACGCTGCTGCTCACCCATCCCGCCTGCCTCGAGCACGACACGGGCTACGGCCACCCGGAGCGCGCCGATCGTTTGCGCGCCATCGATGACGCACTTGCCGCACCCGCCTTCAAGAAGCTGATCCGCGAGCAAGCTCCGCTCGCCGACCTCGCCGCGATCGAGCGGCTTCACCCTGAGGCCTATGTCGAGATGGTGCGCGCCGCCATCCCCAAGCACGACCACGCATGGCTCGATCCCGATACGGTCGTGTCGCCGGGAAGCTGGGAAGCGGCTCTGCGCGCGACGGGCGCCACGCTTTACGCCGTCGATCAGGTCATGGCCGGCAAAGCCGACAATGCCTTCTGCGCCGTGCGGCCGCCCGGCCATCACGCCGAGCCGTCGCGGGCCATGGGCTTCTGCCTGTTCAACTCCGTCGCCGTCGCCGCGCTGCATGCCCGCGCCAAGCATGGCGCGAAACGCGTCGCGGTCGTCGATTTCGACGTGCATCACGGCAACGGCACGCAGGCAGCGTTCTGGACCGACAAGGATCTTTTCTACGGCTCGACCCACCAGATGCCGCTCTTTCCCGGCACCGGCGCTGTGGGCGAGACGGGGGTCGGCAATATCTGCAACGCGCCGCTCGCCCCCGGTGACGATGGCAAGGATTTTCGTGCGGCTTGGGAGTCGCGCATCCTGCCCGCGCTCGACGCCTTCGCGCCTGACTTTCTCTTGATCTCAGCCGGCTTTGACGCGCATCTCAGGGACCCGTTGGCGCAGCTCAGGCTCATCGAGCCCGATTTTGCCTGGGTCACCGAGAAGCTGTTGGAGGCGGCTGCCAAGCATACCGGCGGCAGGCTCGTCTCGACGCTCGAGGGCGGCTACGACCTCGATGCCCTGGCAAGCTCTACGGCGGTGCACGTGGCAACGCTGATGGGCAGCGGCCTCTTGATCCTGGGTGCAGGAAAGGGCTAAGCCAAGTCATGGCCGACCCGACCGATTCCGATATCAAGACCATGAGCTTCGAGCAGGCGCTGAAAGAGCTCGAGACCATCGTCGACCGCCTGGAAAAGGGCGATGTCGAGCTCGAGGCCTCGATCCGCATCTATGAGCGGGGCGAGGCGCTGAAGACCCATTGCGACGCCCTGCTGCGCAAGGCCGAGGCGAGCGTCGAGAAGATCTCGCTCAATCAGAACGGCCAGCCCACCGGCACCGAGCCGCTCGACGTCGAAGACTAGAGCCAATTCATCCAAGCATCGTCACGTTGAGCTTCAGCCCATATTTCGGGCTGAGCGTGATGCGCGCAAATGGCGTGGGCCGCTCGCCCTCGGGCAGCGCGAAGCTGGCATGCTGAAGCAGCGTGGCGAGCATGGTCTTTCCCTCGATCATCGCGAAGCTGCCGCCGACACAGGTCCGGGGACCCGCGCCGAACGGCATGTAGGCGCAGCGGTGGCGGCCGGGCCTTGCTTCGGCCGTGAAACGCGACGGATCGAATTTGAGCGGGTCCGGCCACAAGCTCCGGTGCCGGTGCACGATATAGACCGGAATGCTGATGGTGGCGCCGGCGCCAAGCGTGACTCCGCCGAGCGTCACGGGGCGGATCGTCCGCCGCATCAGCACGGGAGCCGGCGGATAAAGCCGCATCGCCTCCTGGAACACGGCATCGAGCAGGGGAAGCTTGCCGATGTCCTCGCGGCCGAGCGCCCGTGCGTGGGTGATGCTCAGCACCTCCTGGCGCACCGCCTCCTGCCAGTCGGGGAACAGGGCAAGCAGATAGAGCGTCCAGGTGAGCGCCTGCGAGGTGGTCTCATGCCCCGCCATCAGAAAGGTCACGACATTATCGACGATGAGAGCGTCTGGCATGGCCTCGCCCGTGGCGGGGTCTCTTGCCGTCACGAGTCTGCCGAGCAGGTCGTCGCGCTGCTCCGCGCTCTTTCGCGCGTTTCCCAGAACGCGCGTGGCGATGTCGCGCATCGTCCGCCCCGCGCGCGTCATGACCCGCGAACCTGGATGCGGGATCCACGGCGGCAAGCTGAGCGAGGTCATCGCGATCTTCCACACCGAATAGCCGAGAAACGCGGCGCCGGCCTGTTCGATGCTCCGCCGATCCTCCTCGCCGAGGCTCGCGCCGAGCACGCTGTCTTGCAGCGCCTGCAAGGTCGCCCGCGTCATGTCTCGATTGATCGCTTGGCCCGTTCCGGGCGGCGCCTCGCGCCAGCGCTTGAGCACCGGCCCGCACGCCTCGGCGAAGGCGGGAACATAGGCGAGCACGTCCTCGACCCTGAACAGCGGCGCGGTCAGCCGCCGCTGCCAGCGCCATGCCTCGCCTTCGGCGTTGAGCAACCCGCCGCCGATCGCCTCGCCGAACACGTCGTCGTTGAGCGGCTGCTTCGAATAGCTCTCGGCGTCGTCCAGCAGCACGCTCTGAATGAGCGGGGGGTCCATGACGAAGGCGCTCTCGATCCCGAGCCAGCGATAAACCACCAGCTTCTCGCGGTAGAAATCCTCGCTCCAGCATTCGACTGGGTTGCTGATCATCTTCAGGATCAGCCGGGGGAAGGCGAGGCGCCGCTTGGGCGGGATGGGCCACTCCGCTATGCTTGCCGCATTACGCATGATCCTTGGCTCCATGACACGATTTGGCCCGCCTTACGCGATAGTTGCAAGCAGGGCTCGTGGCCGATAAAGGTGCTTAACGCGTTGATCCATCCAATCCTTTTCCTTACAGCGCCGGGTAATTGCGAATGAGCGCCGAGAGTTCCACGCCGTTGCTTGACCGTGTCCGGACCCCTCGGGACCTCCGCGCGCTGCAAGACCATGAGCTGATCCAGCTCGCCGAGGAGCTTCGCCAGGAGCTGATCGCCGCGGTCGCTGTCACCGGCGGCCACCTTGGCGCGGGGCTTGGCGTGGTTGAGCTGACCATCGCGCTGCACCATGTCTTCGACACGCCGCATGACAAATTGATTTGGGACGTCGGTCACCAATCCTACCCGCATAAGATCCTCACCGGGCGGCGCGACCGCATCCGCACGCTGCGTCAGGCGAACGGCCTGTCGGGCTTCTGCAAGCGCGCCGAGAGCGAATACGACACGTTCGGCGCCGGCCACTCCTCGACGTCGATCTCGGCGGGGCTCGGCATGGCGGTCGCCCGCGACCTCGACGGCAAGTCGCACAACGTGGTGGCCGTGATCGGCGACGGCGCAATGAGCGCGGGCATGGCCTATGAGGCCATGAACAATGCCGGCGCGATGGATTCGCGGCTGATCGTCATCCTCAACGACAACGACATGTCGATCGCGCCGCCGGTCGGTGCGATGAGCGCCTATCTCGCCAAACTCATCTCGGGCGGCGCCTATCGGCGCATCCGCCGCTTCCTGAAGGACGTCGCCCGCAGGCTCTTGCCCAAGATCTGGCAGAAGCGGGCGGCGCGCGCCGAGGAATTCACCCGCGGCTTCTGGACCGGCGGCACGCTGTTCGAGGAGCTCGGCTTCTATTATGTCGGCCCGATCGACGGGCACAATTTCGATCATCTGCTGCCGGTTCTGCGCAACGTGCGCGCCATGAAGAACGGCCCGATCCTGGTCCATGTCGTGACGCAGAAGGGTAAGGGCTACGGGCCTGCCGAGATCTCGGCCGACAAGTTCCACGGCGTCGGCAAGTTCAATGTGGTGACCGGCGCGCAAGAGCCCTCAGCCGGCGGGCCGCCGAGCTACACCAAGGTCTTCGCGCAAGCGCTGATCGAGGAGGCGCGCGCCGACGACAAGATCGTCGCCATCACCGCGGCCATGCCCTCGGGCACCGGCCTCGATCGGTTCGCGGAGGTGTTCCCGGGGCGCTGCTTCGATGTCGGTATCGCCGAGCAGCATGCCGTGACCTTCGCCGCCGGGCTCGCCGCCGAAGGCTACAAGCCGTTTGCCGCCATCTATTCGACCTTCCTCCAGCGCGCCTACGACCAGGTGGTGCACGATGTCGCCGTGCAGGGTCTGCCCGTGCGCTTCGCCATCGACCGGGCTGGGCTGGTCGGTGCCGATGGACCGACCCATGCCGGGTCTTTCGATGTCGCCTATCTCTCGTGCCTGCCCGGCATGGTGGTGATGGCGGCCGCCGATGAGGCGGAGCTGATGCATATGGTGGCGACGGCCGCCGGCATCGACGATCGTCCCTCCGCCTTGCGCTATCCGCGCGGGGAGGGGATTGGCGTCGCTCTGCCCAAGCGCGGGACGCCGCTAGAGATCGGCAAGGGTCGCGTCTTGCGCGAGGGCTCGGCGGTGGCGCTGCTTTCCTTCGGCGCGAGGCTGCCTGAATGCCTGGTGGCGGCCGATCAACTGGCCGGCTTCGGCTTGCCCGCCACCGTCGCCGATGCACGCTTCGCCAAGCCGCTCGACATGGATTTGTTGCGCCGGCTCGCGCAGAACCACGAGGTGCTGATCACCGTCGAGGAAGGTTCGAGCGGCGGCTTCGGCGCGATGGTGCTGCAAGCTCTCGCCCGCGAAGGCTTGCTCGACCGCGGGCTGAAAGTGCGCACGCTGCATCTGCCGGATGTCTTCATCGAGCAGAACAAGCCGGCGGCCATGTATGCCGAGGCCGGGCCTCGACGCCTCGGGCGTCGTTGCCGCGGTGTTTACCGCGCTCGGCAAGGAGCGCGACGCGGCAGGGGTCATTCGCCTCGCCTGAGCACGAAGAGTGCTGCTAACTCAGTTTGCAGTCTTTGCTGAACGTCTCGGCGGCCTCCGCGCGGCCCACTTCCGGCAGCGTTATCGTGGTCGCGGCGATCTTGATCGTCAGCGGGCCTGAGGCTTTGAGCACCGCGAGCAGGGGCGCGATCTCCACATCGCTGGCCTCGGCGAACATCGTCCCGCTCTGGTCGTCGAGCTCCACCGCGCCCTCGCTCGAGGATTGCACGCCTCCGGCGGAGAGATCGATGCTCAATTTCTGTCCTGGCCGGGTCCCCTGGATCGTGCCGAAGATCTCCAGCACCCCAATGCTCATCTCGTTGAAGCAGGACAGGAGCAGCACCGGCGGCTTGCTCGTATCGAGCGACCCGTAAGAAAGCGAGATCAGATCGCCGTTGGTGTTGGCGGTCCAGACCAGCGTTTCTTCGCTGCGCGCGAAGCTGAAAGCGAGAAGCGCGCCGGAGAGGACACAAGCTGCAAGCAAGAGACGCGCTGAGGCTCGGGACATCGTGGGAAGCTTTCGTGTCGGCTTAAGGTTCGGCCGCGCAGGGCGCAATTTCGGAGGGCGACCTGCCCGGCGGCCTTGTTTAGTCGAGCTTGCAGGCCTTAGCAAACTCGGAAAGCTGAGCGGCACGCCCCTTTTCCGGTAAGACGGAAACGACTCTTCCCGGCTTTTGCGCTAAGCTCGATGCCGGCCTACCTGCCGCTGGCATGAAGCCGCGCGGCGTCGACCGCGGCCACCTGCACCGTCGGGAAATAGCCGACGAAGGACGGATCGAACTCATGATAGTTGCAGGTGAGCTCGTCGCCTTGGGCAATATCGACCAGAGCGTAGCCTTTGTCGAAGATGCGGAAGTCCGTGTTCGGCGTGAGGCTATGATTCATGAAGCGCCCGTTGTCGCAGTCGACGATCACGAATCCTGGAATTTCCAGATGCGGATAGCTGTAGCGAGAGATGAAGTTCTGCAAATGCGGCGCGTATCCCTCGATCTCCTCGCGCGAGATGAAGATGTCGAACTTCGGATTGAGGCTCCACATGAGGCTCCCCCGTTCGATGTACTCGCCGGCGAACACGCCGAGGCCGTCGATGGCGCTCGGCGCAACATAGGAGCTGACCGTCAGCATAGTTGCGTCCCTTGATGTGGCTGAAATTCAAACCCGCTCATGCAGTGTTTCCGGTGGCCTCCGTGCCAACGGCCACAAGCCCCCGCTTGCGGCGGAAGCGCTGCCGCTTGAGAGCCCTGATGCGGCGCTCGAGATAGGGCGAGAAATGCCCGGCGTAGCGCTCCCACAGGATCGGGTTGCGCCAATCGTCGCCGGTGACGCGGCCACGGCAGATCGCCGAGCCGCAGCCGCACTCGAACTCGTCGTAAGGCGAGCCGTCGCACATGGCGTAGTCGATCGTGACCTCGTCGCCAGGCTGAATGCGCTGCAGTGCGACGATGGCAATCTGCCCGTCGAGCCCGGCATTAGGCTCGCAGGAATGATTGATGAAGTCCGGCGGCTCGGCCTCCGTGATCGAGGCGAGATAGAGCGCCTCCTCGACCTGCACCGTGTGGCGCCTGATCTCGGGCGGCAGCTCGTCAAGCTCGTCCGCGCCGACGATGCGCCCGCTCCAAACGGCAATAAGCTCGCCCTGCTCGATCACGTCCCGAGCAAAGACGGCCCTGCCGCCGGTCACGTCACGATTTTGGACTTCACACTTATCGGTAAGGTAAGCCGACGATTCTAGGCTCACGAGACCTCCGCGATGGCGCGCCGAGCGGGGCGCTTCGCAGTATGTATAGTTGGCGGCGCCGACCGCTCCCGGCCTTCGTCCGCGCGCGAGGAATCCCGACGCAAGCGGGAGCATATGAGAAGCTTTTGTGCCCATCTACAAAAAAAAACGTCTCGACCAATTATTAGTGGAGAGCGGGTTGGCCCCGACCCGCTCGCGTGCCGCCGACCTGGTGCGGCGGGGACTGGTCAGCGTGGCGGGCGTCACCGCGCTGAAGCCGGGCGCGCAGGTGGCGGCCGATGCCGAGCTCCGACTGAGCCCCGGCGCGAGCCGCTACGTCTCCCGCGGCGGAGAGAAGCTCGCAGCCGCGCTCGATGCCTTCGGCTTCGACCCGAAGTGTACGATAGCGCTCGATGTCGGCGCCTCGACCGGCGGGTTCAGCGACGTGCTGATCGCGCGCGGAGCCGCCAAAATCTATGCGGTCGATGTCGGCAGCGGCCAGCTTCACGCCAAGCTCAGGGTGAACCCGCGGGTGGTGGCCCTGGAAGGCACCGACGCGCGGGCGCTCGACCGGAAGGTGATCGGCGAGGAGGTGACGGCGATCGTCGCCGATGTCAGCTTCATCAGCCTCACGCTGGCGCTCCCGGCGGCTCTGAAGCTCGCCGCGCCCGGGGCTTGGCTGGTGGCTCTGGTCAAGCCGCAATTCGAAGCGGGCCGGGCGGCCGTCGGCAAAGGCGGCATTGTCCGGAAGCCCGCCGAGCGGAAAAAGGCTGTGGAAAAAGTGCGCGGCTTCATCGAGGACGCCGGCTGGACTGTCGTCGGCGAGATTGTCTCGCCGATTCTCGGCGGCAGCGGCAACGAGGAGTTTCTGATCGGCGCGCGCCATGCAGCTTGAGGTCAGGATCGCGCGGCTCGGCGCGCAAGGCGACGGCGTGGCTGACGGCCCCGATGGCCCTCTCTTCGTGCCCTTCGCCCTGGCTGGAGAGCTCGTCACGGTCGAGGCCACGCCCGGCAGCGACCGCGCGGGCCTGATCGAAGTGCGGGAACCGAGCCCCGACCGCGTCGCGCCGATCTGCCCGCATTTCGGCGTGTGCGGCGGCTGCGCGCTCCAGCATCTCGAAGCGAGCGCCTATCTGGCGTGGAAGCGCGAGCTGGTCGTGGCCGCCTTGCGCTCGCGCGGGCTCGACGCCGAGGTGGACGCCGTGCGGCCGGTGCCGGTCGGCAGCCGCAGGCGCGCCGCGCTTGCGCTTGGCCGCGGCAAAGAGGGGCTCGCTCTCGGCTATCGCCGCGCCCGCTCGCACGAGCTGATCGACATCGATATCTGTCCGATCCTGTCGCCGCGCATCGTCGCGCGCCTGCCCAAGCTGAAACAGGCGCTCGGCGCCGCTTCTGGGCGGCAAGCGCGAGGCGAGGGTGAGCCTGACCGAGACCGAGGGCGGCCTCGATATCGTGCTCGAAGGCGTTGGGCCGAGCCCCGCAGCGCTTGGCGCCTTTGCCGGAAGGGCCAGCTCCCTGGGCGTGGCGCGGCTGACCGTCGATGGCGAGAGCATCGGGTCGCTCGCCGCGCCGCAGATCGACCTGTCCGGCGCCGAAGTGAGGCTGCCTCCCGGCGCCTTCCTCCAGGCCTCGCGCGAGGCCGAAGCCACTCTCGCCGGGCTGGTAAGCGATGGGGCGTACGGCGCGAAGCACCTGGCCGATCTGTTTGCCGGCCTCGGCACCTTCACCTTCGCCTTGGCCCGCGCTGCCGCGGTCGATGCCTACGAGGCCGACGAGGCTGCGCTTGCCGCGCTTGCCGAGGCGGCGCGCAAAACACCCAAGCTCAAGCCGGTGCGCGGCATCGTCCGCGATCTGTTCCGCTCGCCGCTGAGCGTGAAGGAGCTCAAAGCCTATGACGCCGTGGTGTTCGATCCGCCGCGTGCCGGCGCCGCGGCGCAGGCCGAGACGCTCGCCAAGTCGGGGGTGCCGAAGGTCGTCGCAGTGTCCTGCAATCCGGGCACGCTCGCCCGCGACCTCCGCATTCTGGTCGATGGCGGCTACCGCATCACCCGCGTGACGCCGGTCGATCAGTTCCTGTTCTCGCCGCATGTCGAGGTGGTCGCGCATCTCGAGCGCTAGCCGCGGAGCAGTCTGTCGACGAAGCCGGGGACGATCTCCGTCGCCGGTCCATAGAGTGCCTCGGCGAACAGGCTGGCCCCCTCGGACGGCTCCAGATTGAGCTCGACCGTATGCGCGCCGGCGGCGCGCGCCTCCGCCACGAAGCCTGCCGCCGGATAGACGCTGCCGCTCGTGCCGATCGAGATGAACAGGTCGCAGGCAACCAGCGCCTGGTAGATGCGGTCCATCTCGCGCGGCATCTCGCCGAACCACACCACGTCGGGCCGCAGGGCGCCCGCTTGGCCGCAAGCCGCGCAGACCGTCTCGGTGGACAGGTCCTCGGTCCAGGGATAGCTCGCGAGACATGCGGCGCACAGCGCGCGGGCAAGCTCACCATGCATATGGATCAACGCATGCGTGCCGGCCGCCTCGTGCAGGCCATCGATGTTCTGAGTGACCGTGAGGACGCGCCCAGCGTGCTCCTTCTCCAGCCGCGCCAGCGCATGATGGGCGGCGTTCGGCCTGGCATCGCCAAGCCGCCGCCGGCGGAGATTGTAGAATTCGTGCACGCGGGCCGGATTGCGGGCGAAGCCCTCAGGCGTTGCCACCTCTTCGAGATTGAACTCCTCCCACAGCCCACCTTTGTCGCGGAACGTGCCGAGCCCGCTCTCGGCCGAAAGCCCCGCGCCCGTCAGGACGACGATGCTGCGAAAAATCATTACCCCTTGCCGGTCTGGCCGCGATGGCGGAGGTAGTGGTCGGCCAGCACGATGGCCACCATCGCCTCGCCGATCGGCACCGCGCGAATGCCGACGCAAGGATCGTGGCGGCCTTTGGTCGAGATCTCGGTGTCGCGGCCGGATGTATCGACCGTCTGCCGCGGCGTCAGGATCGATGAGGTGGGCTTGACCACGAAGCGCGCGACGATCGGCTGCCCCGTCGAGATGCCGCCGAGAATGCCGCCGGCATTGTTCGACAGGAACTCGGGCGTGCCGTCCTTTTTCATGCGCATCTCGTCGGCATTTTCCTCGCCCGAGAGCGCCGCCGAGGCAAAGCCCGCGCCGATCTCCACCCCCTTCACCGCGTTGATGCTCATCAGAGCTGAGGCGATGTCCTGGTCGAGCTTGGCATAGAGCGGCGCGCCGAGCCCCGGGGGTACGCCCTCCGCGATGACCTCGATGATGGCGCCGGCCGATGAGCCCTTCTTGCGCACCTGGTCGAGAAAATCGGCCCAGACCCGCGCCGTCTTGGCATCGGGACAGAAGAACGGGTTGTTGCCGATCTCGTCCCAATTCCAGTTGCGGCGGTCGATCTCGTAAGGGCCGATCTGGGTGAGCGCGCCGCGCACGCGCAGGCCCGGCACCACCTTCCGCGCGATGGCGCCCGCGGCGACGCGGCAAGCCGTCTCGCGCGCCGACGCGCGCCCCGATCCCCGCCAATCGCGCAGGCCGTATTTCATCTGATAGGTGTAGTCGGCGTGGCCGGGGCGGAACTTGTCCTTGATCTCGCCGTAGTCCTTGGACCGCGCATCGACATTGGCGATCTCCAGCGAGATCGGCGTCCCGGTGGTGAGCTGCGCGCCGCCTTCATCGGTGAACACGCCGGAGAGGATGCGCACCTGGTCGGGCTCTTTGCGCTGGGTGGTGTATTTCGACTGGCCGGGTTTGCGCTTGTCGAGAAAAGCCTGGATCTCGGCCTCGGTGATGGGAATGCCGGGCGGGCAGCCATCGACCACGCAGCCGATCGCCGGCCCGTGGCTTTCGCCCCAGGTGGTGATGCGGAACAGATGGCCGAAACTGTTGTGCGACATGGGCTTGTATAACCCGCTTCTAGTTTAGGGGTGGTGAAGCGTCAAATTGAGCTGCCCGTCGAAGCTCGCTCCGTCATCCCGGCGAAAGCCGGGATCCAGGGGCAACCGGCACGAGCGAGCGGCTCTGGATACCGGCTTTCGCCGGTATGACGGAGTTCGTTGCTTGGCCGGAGAATGCAAAATCCCCGCTCCAGCCGGACCGCTACTCCTTCGTCACGGAGATATCCGGGGCGTCCTCGTTCTTCATGCCGACCACGTGGTAGCCCGCGTCGATATGCAGGATCTCGCCGGTGACGCCACGGCCGAGGTCGGAGAGGAGATAGAGCGCGCCGGCGCCCACGTCCTCGATGGAGACGGTCCGCCGAAGCGGTGAATTGTACTCGTTCCACTTCAGGATATAGCGGAAGTCGGCGATGCCGCTTGCCGCCAGCGTCTTGATCGGTCCCGCCGAGATGGCGTTGACCCTGATCGCGCCCTTGCCGAGATCGGCGGCGAGATAGCGCACGCTCGCTTCGAGCGCGGCCTTGGCCACGCCCATCACGTTGTAATGCGGCATCACCTTCTCGGCGCCGTAATAGGTCAGCGTCAGCAGCGAGCCGCCGTTCCGCATCAGCGTCTCGGCGCGCTTGGCCAGCGCGGTGAAGGAGTAACAGGAGATCAGCAGCGTCTGGGTGAAATTGTCCTTGGTCGTGTCGACATAGCGCCCGTCGAGCTGCTCCTTGTCGGAAAAGGCGACGGCGTGGACCAGGAAATCGAGCGCGCCCCATTGCTTGGCGACCGCCGCGAACACGGCTTCGACGCTCGCCTCGTCGGTCACGTCGCAGGGCAGCACGAGCTTCGAGCCGATCTCGTGCGCGAGCGGCTCGACGCGCTTCTTGATGGCGTCGCCTTGATAGGTGAGCGCGACCTCGGCGCCCTGGTCGGTCACGGCCTTGGTGATGCCCCAGGCGATCGACCGGTTATTGGCGACGCCGAACACGACGCCGCGCTTGCCCGCCATCAATTTGCCGCCGTCGGCCATCGCGCCTCTTGCCTCTGGAAAAGAAGGCGCTTTATAGGGCCGCAGCCGCCGGTCCGAAAGGCTTAATGCCGCAGCGCCGATTGAGGCCGACGGCGCGAGCTTAACCTTTTAGTCCCGTCGCCACCCGCGGAAGCAAAGGGCGGAGAAACTGCGCGGTCCGCCCCGGTCGATCCGCATTTGCGAGAAGGTATGCTCCTCGCGCGACCGGAGCGTCGTGAACCGCTCTTCTGTCGCCTGCGAGCCGGCTCCGTCCTTGTTTCCTCGCGCCGAACCGCCCGAAGCGGCAGCCTCGGCCTGACTGACTTGAGACATCTAAGACCCCCGTTTACCCCGAAAGAGACCAGGAGCCGTCAGACTCCCGGCAAGCAACGCCTTCGATCTGCCGCTGATAGGTGCCGAGCGCGAGCGAGTAGACGACATGGCGGCAAACGCGGCCCTGGTCGTCGCGGAAGGCCGAGACCGGCTTGATTCGGCCGACCAACTCCCGTTCTGGCCGCCGCCAGACCAGCGTTACCCCGTCGCCGAGCTCGGAAAGGGCAAGGTCGAGCGCCTGCATGGCTGCGGCCCGGTCGCTTTGGTCGAGACGCGCCTTGAGCTCATTCAGGCCAAGCTGCCGCCCCTCGAGGGCGCCAGTCACTTCCGCTCCGCTCTCCCCGGCCTTGAGGGGAAGAGGGGCGAGTGCGAATACTGATAGTACGAGAGCACCCGCCCCAATGATGATAGGAGCGTTCCAACGGAACGTACGCATAACCAACTCGTCCCCAACTCGACGCGGTACTCAACGAAACCCCCGCGCCCACTACCAACGAAACCCATGGTGCCCTATCAGGGTGAGCAAAAGGTTAAGCTGTGCGCCAGCGTGCGCCAATGTGTAGAAGCGCCAAGGATTCCGTACGCTTACGTTCCTGCATAGACGTGGCTATTCGCACACGTATATTGGACAAAGTTGGACACGGGCACCGATGGCTAGACGCGTGAGGGACCGGGCGATTGAAACCCGAGAGGCTCGCCGCAAGCTCAAAGCGAGCGGCAAGCCCTACTGGCGCGCGATCGGTAAAGGCCTCCATGTCGGCTACCGCAAAGGCAAGACGAATGGTGTGTGGGTGGTTCGCCGTTATCTCGGCGCCTGGCTGGCCCACTATCTCGTCCGTCAGGCGATGAACCGGCCTTCGAGTTCGCCCAAACAATAGCGACCAAAACGTCCCCTCAAGCTTTTCAGGCAGCGGTTTCTGGATCGTCGCTGGATCGTCTGACCCTTCGCTTCGGTGGCCGGTTTTGATATATTTCGGCCGGGGCAAACCGTGGGAATGGTTATGCCGGCCAGCGGCATGAGGGACTGCCCATTTTGCGCCGAGCCAGTGCGCATTGCCGCGGTACTTTGTCCGCATTGCCGCTCGGATCTGCCGCTGCCGAAGTGGTCCGGCAGTCTCGGCACTATCCTTTTCTGGCTGCTGCTTGGCTCCCTAGGCGTCTATGCCTGGTCGGCCTTCGAACATCAGTCGAAACCATCCGTTAGCGCCTCTCGAACCGAGACCGGTTATTGCACTGCCGCCCAATACGACAAGGATCGTGTGACAATGGCGTTCGCCTTCGGGAGCGGCGTCCTCCAGAAGCTTCCCGAGGAGCAAGGCTTCGGCGTACTCGTCAACGACGCCTATTGGGCCCGGATGAATTACAGGGCAAGGGTCGGCTTCATGCGCAGCCTTGACTGTGCGATTGCGGGTCCAGGCAAAGCGCTCGCTAATACCGACGTGCGCTCGCAAGGGAGTGGCGCGCTCGTTGCCAAATGGGAGGAAGGTAAACTTAACGCCCCTTAGTTTTCCCGCAGTGAGCCACCGAACGATCAGAATGGCTCCGGTGGCGGAAGCTCGCCGGGAAGGTGAAGTTAGTCTCACCGAGCTAGCGAGGGAATGGCAAGTCAGGCGTGGAGTTCAAGTGAAGCGCCTCGTCGAGGTCTTAGCCGGATTTCCTAACTTTCGAGCGGCTCTTTATTCCGCTTGAGGAACTGGCGAGTTATATCTTCGAGCCGCAACTCACCCCAGCAACTAATGCAGATGAAAGTCGCGCGCTGGGCATCGGTCCGGGACCGCACCTGAAAGCTATTGTTTCCGCACTTCGGGCACTTGAGGTCGCCCATGGTGCCGACCCCTCCGTCGTGCCACAAATCGATCGGGATGCTTGCTCTAAGTGGTTTCATCGAAAAATGGCGCCCGCCGAAGCGAGCGCCCTGAAATTTGGCTCACACGTCTCAGGATTGAGACGTTGCAGGAAGCCTACCACCTCATCCGTTGCGTAGGCGTTAAGTGCTCGCCGAAGCGAGCGCCTTACAAAGCGAGCCCCACCGCAAGCTCATGCGCGGGGCCAAAGTGACGGACTGCGGTTCGGCAAGACAGGGGGAGGTGCCGTCGGGCAAGACGGCGGTCACGAATGTAATCTCTGGACTTGGCCAACCAGCGAAAACGGCTCCATTGCGCTGCCAGAAAAAGATCCCGAGAAAACGGGTCCAGAGTCAACTACCCGCGAGGGCGAAAACGCCGTTACTAGCCGGGGCTAACGAACTGCCAGCTGACCACGGGAGGGTTGCTGCGCCCAACGGAAAAACTCTTAGTCGATTGGCTGGTTCCACTCGCCCGGATACCGCAACTCGGAAGCATTGGTTACCATTTTTCTACCAAACAACGTGCTTGTAGCCCCTGCTTAACCCACTCTTAGGCCATCGATCGCCTTGTGGTACGGGACCAGATCGCCTCGGAGATTCTCGTGAAGCGACTTAACCAACGGGACATCAATTTCTTTCTCTTGATCTCCCTCCCGCTTGTCATCGCTGCAATGGGCATGATGTGGGACACATCAACAATGCTCGACGGAATTTCTGTCAGCGTCGACAGGCAGGAGGAAAGCCGGACTTGGCAGGCGGTTCAGTCGGCTGTTGGTGCCGCAGAGGAGCGCTTGGCTGGTACAGTGAGGGACAATGCTCACTGGGATGACGCCGTCACGCAAACCTATGGCCCGATTGATGCTGAATGGATGTTCACCACTTGGGGTGTTGTCACCACGGACATAAATTTTGACACGGTGTACGTTGTGGACGCTAAGGGAAAGGTCCTTTACTCCAGCCACAAGGCAGTTCAATCAAAGTTCTCCCCACAGAGCTACTTAGGCGACGCGCTACAACGTATGCTGAACACCTTGCCGAAGAACGGTACAACGTTCGACGCTGTCAGCACGTTGGTGAACACGCCGGACGGTCTTGCAATTGTGGCGGCAGCGCCGATTCTGCCAACCAGTGCAGCCATCAAGATTCCTACCGAGCTTCCGAATGTCCTAATCTTCGCACGCTCTCTCACCAAAGATATTTTGGCAAAAATGAGCGCGCAATATATTGTCGATGGACTCGACATTCTGCCAGTCGGCAACTCGCAGACGACCGGCCACCTTCTCCTTGATCGTTGGGGCAACCCGGCTGCCGCAGCCTCCTGGCAGGCGCGTCATCCCGGCGATGCCGCGCGCGACTCCTACCGCCTTAGCACACTCGCCACCATTCTGGCGCTGCTCTGCGCCATTGTTCCGATCTCTGTGGTTCACAGCCTCGCCTTGAAAAAAATGGATCGCAGCGAAAAATTGGCACGTCTTGCTGCGCGGCACGATTCCCTATCAGGGTTGCCAAACCGGGTTCTCCTTCTAGAAGAGCTGACCAAAGAACTGGGCACCGCCAAGAAATCCGAGCTCGCACTCATTTTTATCGATCTCGATGGGTTCAAAGCGGTCAATGATGCTTATGATCATGAAACCGGCGACATGCTGATCCGCGCCGTTTCCGCCGGGCTTTCGAGCGTCGTGGCGGGTCAAGGCACTCTAGCCCGCTTGGGGGGCGACGAGTTTGCGATCCTACTCAGTGGAAATGATGCCGTTACACGCGCTGAGACGATCGCCAGGAACGTTCTCACTTTCGTAAAAGACCCCTTCGACTTAGACGGCCGCCTTGCAGGCATAGGGGCAAGCATTGGCATCGCGGAATTGGAAGATCAGCCACTCGAGCCAGCTGAACTGATGCGCCGGGCCGACATCGCCATGTACGATGCTAAGGACGGTGGACGCAATCGTTGGCGTCGTTTTGACGGCGCACTTGACGTCAAGCGCAGTGAAGATCGAATTATCGCCAACGAGATCAGGGCCTTCATTGAGAGCGGTGTTTTTGAAGTGGCCTATCAGCCGATGGTCGACTCGCGCACCCACATGATTATCGGCGTCGAGGCACTTGCCCGCTGGCCGAAGTCTTCACGAGGTGATCTCGCTCCGGATCACTTCATACACGTCGCCGAAGAGCACGGATTGATCGAAAGACTCGGCTCCTTGATCCTGCAGATTGCCTGCCATGGCATGGCCCAACATATGGCACGATGGCCAGACCTCCGGCTCGCCGTCAACATATCCCCTTCGCAAATCAACAACCCAAATTTTGTTGCCGACATACAGCGGATCGTGGGTGAACACTGCATTCCTCTAACCCGGTTAGATGTCGAATTTACCGAGTCAGTTCTTATCGGGAATCCCGAAGCGAGCCAAAGAGGTGGTGCAGGAACTGCAGGAAAGCGGCGTGACCGTAGTACTAGATGACTTCGGTAGCGGCTATGCCAGCGTCGGTTACTTGCGTGAGTATGGCTTCGACAAGATCAAGATTGACCGGTCACTGACCCGGTCAATCTCGAAGAACGTTGGAACCCAACAGATCGTGCATGGAACAATCCTTATCGCAAAGGGTCTCTCTGCCTACATAATTGCCGAGGGCGTTGAGACCGCTGAGGAAGCTCAACTCATGCGGCTTGCCGGCTGCCAGCAGCTACAGGGATATTACTTCGGTAAACCCCAGGCGGCCACCGATGTGGGTAAATTGTTAGACCAAGAGATTGTCGATTTAGTCAAGGTCTCGGCTTGATTGCAAGTCCAGTCTGACCTCAAGGGAGCTGGAGCTCACGGTCCAGGGGTGGTTGCAGCGAACGGGCTGAAATTCTCGACAGCAGTCCGCTCACTCTCTATTTGTCGCATGAAGAACCAGCGGACGCAGAGCCTTTGTCCAAATTCATG
>CAVZLT010000019.1:0-84565 GCA_963776235.1 uncultured Alphaproteobacteria bacterium | reverse complement strand
GCAGCTTCTTGGTTCCGGCCGGCGCCTTGTGGCCTTCGGCATACATGTCGATGTCGAGCGGCTTGCCGGGATCGATACCGCGGGCGATGCCGTCGAGACCCGCGGCCAGCAGCGCCGCGGGCAGGAGGTAGGGATTGGTGGCGCCGTCGGCGAGGCGGAACTCGAAACGTCCGCCGCCCGGGATCCTGATCATGTGCGTGCGGTTGTTGCCGGCATAGGTCACGGTGTTGGGCGACCAAGTGGCGCCGGAGGTCGTGACCGGCGCGTTGATGCGCTTGTAGGAATTGACCGTGGGATTGGTGATCGAGCAGAGCTCGCTCGCGGCATTCATCACCCCGCCGATGAAATTGTAGGCCGTGCGCGACAGCCCGAGCCCGTCCTTGCCGTCGTCGAACAGGTTCTTGTTGCCCTTCCACAGCGACACATGCACGTGGCAGCCGCTGCCGGTGAGGTTGACGAACGGCTTCGGCATGAAGGTCGCGCGCAAGCCGTGCTTCTCGGCGATCGCCTTGACCATATATTTGAAGAACGCCATCCGGTCGGCGGTGGTCAGCGCGTCGGCGAACTGCCAGTTCATCTCGAACTGGCCGTTGGCGTCCTCGTGATCGTTCTGGTACGGCGCCCAGCCGAGCTCGAGCATGGAATCGCAGATCTCGCTGATCACGTCGTAGCGGCGCATCAGCGCCGACTGGTCGTAGCAAGGCTTCGATTGGGTGTCCGACGCATCGCTGATCGCCGCGCCGTCGGGGCTCACCAGGAAGAACTCGCATTCGACGCCGGTCTTCATTGCAAAGCCGGCGTCTGCCGCCTTCGCCACCATCTTCTTGAGAATGTTGCGGGGCGCCTGCTCGACCAGCTTGCCGTTCATGTAGGGGTCGGCGGCGAGCCAGCCGACCTCGCGCTTCCAGGGAAGCTGGATCAGGCTCGATGGATCGGGAATGGCGAGCACGTCGGGATCGGCGGGCGTCATGTCGAGCCAGCTGGCGAAACCGGCGAAGCCGGCGCCGTCCTTGGCCATGTCGCCGATCGCGGCGGCCGGCGCCAGCTTGGCGCGCAGCGTGCCGAACAGATCGACATAGGAAATCAGGAAATATTTGATCCCGCGCTCGCGGGCCTCGACTGCAAGATCGACCGCCATGTGACTGCCCTTTCTACTCCGAAGGCCCGCTCAAGCCTCGTTCCAATCTACGTCGTCCCTGGAATCCAATTCGTGCCGGCGAGCGGCACCCTTGCCATGGCCGCCGCCTCGACGGTCAGCGCCACGAGATCCTCAGGCTCAAGGTTGCGTACATGGCTCTTGCCGCAGGCGCGCGCGATGGTCTGCGTCTCCAGCGTCAGCACGGAAAGATAATTGGCAAGACGCCGGCCGGCGAGCGCGGGATCGAGCCGAGCGGCAAGCGCCGGGTCCTGCGTGGTGATGCCCGCCGGATCGCGCCCCTCATGCCAGTCGTCGTAGCAGCCGGCATGGGTGCCGAGCTTGCGGTATTCTTCTTCCAGCGCCGGATCGTTGTCGCCAAGCGCGATCAGAGCGGCGGTGCCGATCGACACCGCGTCAGCGCCAAGCGCCAGCGCCTTGGCCACGTCGGCGCCGTTGCGGATGCCGCCCGAGACGATGAGCTGCACTTGGCGATGCAAACCCAGATCTTGCAGCGCCTGCACCGCGGGCCTGATGGCGCCGAGAATCGGCAGCCCGACATGTTCGATGAACACGTCTTGCGTCGCCGCCGTGCCGCCCTGCATGCCGTCGAGTACGATCACGTCGGCGCCGGCCTTGATCGCCAGCGCCGTGTCGTAATAAGGCCGCGAGGCGCCGACCTTGATGTAAATCGGCTTCTGCCAGTCGGTGATCTCGCGTAACTCCTCGATCTTGATTTCCAGATCGTCGGGGCCGGTCCAGTCGGGATGGCGGCAGGCCGAGCGCTGGTCGATGCCCTTGGGCAGCGTGCGCATCTCGGCCACGCGGTCGGAGATCTTCTGGCCGAGCAGCATGCCGCCGCCGCCCGGCTTGGCGCCTTGGCCGACCACGATCTCGATGGCGTCGGCGCGCCGCAGATCGTCGGGGTTCATGCCGTAGCGCGACGGCAGCACCTGATAGACGAGAATGTTCGAGTGTCCCCGCTCCTCCTCGGTCATGCCGCCGTCGCCGGTGGTGGTCGAGGTGCCGACCTGGGTCGCGCCGCGGCCCAACGCTTCCTTGGCTTGCGCCGAGAGCGAGCCGAAGCTCATGCCGGCGATGGTGATGGGGATCTTGATGTGGATCGGCTTCTGCGCGAAGCGAGTGCCGAGCCAGATATCGGTGCCGCATTTCTCGCGATAGCCTTCGAGCGGATAGCGGCTCACCGAGGCGCCGAGAAACAACAGATCGTCGAAATGCGGCACGCGCCGCTTGGCGCCGAAGCCGCGGATGTCATAGATGCCGGTCGCCGCGGCGCGGCGGATCTCCGAAAGCGAATATTCGTCGAACGTGGCCGAAGGGCGCGGGGTGGTTCGGGGCGTCCAATCCATCAATAGGCTCCGGCGTTATCGACATGGAAATTGTAAAGCTTGCGCGCCGAGCCGTAGCGTTTGAACTCCGAGGGGTCGATCTCGCCGTTGAAGCCGGCGCGGCCGAGCGTCTCGTGCAAGGCGCGCTTGTGCTCCTCCCGCATCGGCTTCTCGATACAGTCGGCGCCGAGGCTCTTGACGCGGCCGCGCACGAACAGGCGGGCCTCATAGATCGAGTTGCCCAGCGAATCGCCGGCATCGCCGAACACGACGAGATTGCCGGCTTGCGCCATGAACGCGCTCATATGCCCGACCGAGCCCTGCACGACGATGTCGATGCCCTTCATCGAGATGCCGCAGCGCGAGGAGGCGTTGCCGTCGATGCGCAACACGCCGCCGCGGCCGGTGGCGCCCGCCGATTGGCTGGCGTCGCCCGCCACATGCACGAAGCCCGACATCATGTTCTCGGCGACGCCGACCCCCGCATTGCCGTGGATCAGCACGGTGGCGAGCTTGTTCATCCCGGCGCAGTAATAGCCGACAGGCCCGTTGATCTCGACGGTGATCGGCGCGTTGAGCCCCGCGGCAATGGCATGGCGCCCCGCCGGATGGTCGACGATCCAGTGCCGCTCATTGGTGTCGGGGCTCAGCCGGTGAAGGGACGCATTCAATTCCCTGAGCGGCGTGGCGCCGAGATCGACTTCCGGCACGATCAGCGCTCCCAGAAATAAACCGTGGCGGGCTCGGGCTCCCAGATACGCGCCGTCTCGATGCCGGGCAGACCGGCGAGCGCGCGATATTCAGAGCCGAAGGCGACATAGCGATCCGTCTCGGCCATCACCGCCGGCTTGCAGGCAATACCGTCGCGCAGCACGCCGAAGCCGTTCTCGGTGCCGACCACGAAAGTGTAGAAGCCGTCGAGGTCGTCGAGGCTCACTTTGAGCGCATCGCCGAGCGACATGCCTTCGCGCATCTTCCAGCTGAGATAGCCGGCCGCGACCTCGGTGTCGTTCTCGGTCTCGAAGGCGAAACCCTCGCGCTTCAGCACCCTGCGGACATTGTTGTGGTTGGACAGCGAGCCGTTATGCACGAGGCACTGGTCCTTGCCGGTGGAGTAGGGATGCGCGCCGTCGGTGGTCACGGCCGATTCCGTCGCCATGCGGGTATGGCCGATGGCGTGCGTGCCGTGCATGGAGGCAAGCGCGAAGCGCTCGGAGACTTTCTCGGGGCGGCCGACCTCCTTGTAGATCTCCATGCGGCGGCCGCGCCCGACGATCTCGATCTCGGGCGCCTCCTGCGCCAACCACTCGGACAGCCGGGGGAGCGACCGGTCCTCGACGCCGACCACGGCATGGGTGTCGTGCAGCGTGATATTGGCATCGCTGAAGTCGCGGCCGATCTTGTCGGCAATCTCTTGCATCGCCGCGGCAGAGGGCGCGCGGAGCGTGAGCTTGGTCTCGCCGCTCTTTCCCTGGCCATAGACGGCGAAGCCCGCGCTGTCAGGGCCGCGGTCCGACAAAGTGGCGAGCATGCCGGCGGTCAGCCGGCCGAGCTCGGGCTCGAGAGTTGGGTCCTTGATGAAGAGTCCGACGATGCCGCACATGCGTGAAAAGCTCCGGTGAATGCGGCCTTCACCATGTACGGGGCAAGGCCGCGCGTCAACCCTGGTGAAATAAAGTTTCCTAGAGGGAAATTCAACCGCGCGGGTAGATGATGATCGAAAGATATGTCATCGGCCGCTCGAGCAGCTCTTCGGGGCCGTGCGGCGCGCCCGCGTCGAAGAACAGGGCATCGCCCGCCGACATCGGATAGAGCTTGTCGGCGTGGCGGTAAATCACTTTCCCCATCAGCATGTAGATGAACTCGACGCCGTCATGCTGGAACAGCACGTAAGGCTCGGCGTCCTCGCTGAGCGTGATGAGATAAGGCTCGACGATAATATCGCCGGAAAGCGAATGGCCGAGCAGCTCGTAGCGATGGCCGGACTTGGTGCCGCGCCGCTCGATCAGCACGCCCTGGCCGGCCCGCACATAGGAGCAGTCGCGGCGCTCCTCGAAATCGGCGAAGAAGCTCGTCATCGGCACGTTGAGCGCGCGCGACAGCGCCTGCAAGGTCGAGAGCGAGGGCGAAGTGCCGCCATTTTCGATCTTCGACAGCATGCCGGGGGAGAGGCCGGCCTCGGCGGCAAGCTCGGTCGCGGTGAGTTGCAGCCGCTGGCGAAGCAGCCTCACCCGGCGGCCGATCGAAACTTCGAGCTGGAGCTCGCCGGTGGTCGGCGCGTTGGAGCCCGTGACGTAGCTGTCGGGCTTGGTGCGCCGCTTGTGGCCGAGGACGCGCGGAAGCTGCCGCGCCGGCGCGCGCTGGTCCTCGCTCGCAAAGTCTTGGATGAAAGTCTCGGGGTTCGCCATCGTGCCTCAAGCTAGCACGTTCCGGCGAAGCGCGGCCACGCCGACCTTCACCCGCTGAGGCGGGTGCAATTCGGGGCTCTGTGGAATCTGTCTGGAAAATTCAAAGAGCTCTTGAGGCCGCAGGCATAGAATTCATTCCGGCTGAGGCAGGGAAGGGCCCAGGTGTTCGGCTCAACCGAGCCGATGAAGGCCCAAGGCCTCACTGCAAGTGAAACGCCTTAAGTCTCAACCTGAAATGAACCGATGGGGCCGCGCATCCGTTAGGCCTTAGGCGGAAGGGTGACCGGCTCGATCATAAGCGCGTCACCCCGGTTGCTGCTCCGGTTATTTTGAATAAGAAGGAGCATCTGCAGGGTCTTCGTGAAGGCATGCATGAGAGTTGTCTCGTGGCGTGCCAGCTTGCCGAGTATGTCGTGATATGTCCCATCCTGAATAAGGGCATCGCCCAAGGCTCGAACCTTTATAGTCTCTTCGGTTAGCCCCTTCCGCTCAAGCTCTAGCCACTTGAGCGCATCATCCACCTCAGCTCGACGAGCATCTATGATCGCCGCTTCAAACGCTGGGATGCGTCGCAGACGCCAAAGCAGACTTGATAGGCGCTCCACAAGTTCACATTCCAAGGCGGATTGCGGATCGTATTCCTCCATCAATTCTACGCGGAACTTGTCAAATTGAGCGGGGTCTTCATCGCCAATTACAAGCGTCTTCGCCGTCAGTCCGTGCTTGCGTGAGTTAAGGCGCGATCGAGCCTTCCCACTCCGGCTCCTCGGACCGGTGCTCCGTTTTGCGTTGGATCTGTTCGCCCGCAGCTGCTTATCCGATGCCATAGTTCAATCACCATGAGCTTATTTAGGCATCCCATATATAAGCAGGGATAAGCAGGATACGATTATAAGCAGGGATAAGCAGGGATACGATTGCGGGGTCTTTTGCAAAACGAACCCAATTACTGCATTGCAGCAATCAGGACTTTTTTTGGCGCAAGACGAGCACGAGCGCAAATTATTGCTCGATCGCGCCGCAGCGTGTGTGTGTGCGGTAACGGGGTCAGCTGCTGAGCCGCGTGCGGCTCGGCGGCTCGCCGAAGGCGCGGGCATAGGCGCGGGCGAACTGGCTGGCGAGGCGAAGCCGGTGGCGAGCGCCACATCGAGCACGGGCAAGCGTCGTCTCGCGCAGGAGCTGGCGCGCCCGTTCCAACCGAGCCAGCGGTAATGACGATGGATGCCGTGGCCGATATGGCGGTGGAACAGCCGCTCGAGCTGCCTGAGCGAGATGCCGGCGATGGCGCGCCAGCGCCGCGCGGGGCTGCGGCGTCTCGATGCTGGTCTCCATGGCGCGCAGCACCGCGAGCAGCTTCTCGTCGGCGACGCCGAGCCGATAGCCGCAGATCCATGCGCTGCGGGCCGAAGCCTTCGCGGATATGCGTGTGCAGGAACCAGTCGCCGACTGCGGCCGCGAGCTGGCGCCCGTGATCGCGCTCGATCAGCGCCACCATCATGTCGAGCGCGGAGATGCCGCCGGAGCAGGTGATGCGATTGCCGTCGATCTCGAACAGCGACGGCACGACCGCGACATCGGGGAAGGCCTCGCGGAAGGCGGGCAGGTGCTCCCAATGCAGCGTGGCGCGGCGCTCATCGAGCAAGCCCGGCCTTGGCCAGAATATAAGGTCCGCCGGAGATGCCGCCGATGGCGACGCCTTTCCGCGCCAGACGCCTGAGCCAGGCGAACACGGATTTATCGTCGAACAAAGCGGGATTGCCGCCGGCGCAGACGAACACCATGTCGGCCTCGCGCTCGGTCGCGGTGCCGCAATCGGGAATGATGGCGAGGCCGTTGGACGCCATCACCGGCTTGCCGCCGGGGGCGGCGTTCCACCAGCGGTAAAGCTCCTGGCCCGAGATCAGGTTCGCCGCGCGCAAGGGCTCGACCGCCGCGGCGTAAGACATCAGCGCGAAGCCGGGCACGAGCAGGAAGCCCACCGTCTGCGGCGTTGCTTGCGGTGCAGGGCCGGAATCGTTGTCGCGAGGCGCGGTCCGTTTTGTCGCCATGTCGCAAAATGTCAAACAAGCGGCGTGAAATGTCAATCGGCGCTCGCGCCGCGGCGCAAAGATCGCGCCCATGCGCTATTCGCTCGGAAGTCTCCTCGTCAATGCGGTCACCGGCAACCGCAACTGGAAGCCGATCTGGCGCGAGCCCGAGCCAAAGCCTCATTACGATGTGGTGATCGTCGGCGGCGGAGGGCATGGGCTCGCCACCGCGCATTATCTCGCCAAGGAGCACGGCATCGCCAATGTCGCCGTGGTCGAGAAATCCTACATCGGCTCGGGCAATGTCGGGCGCAACACCACCATCGTCCGCTCCAACTATCTCTTGCCCGGCAATCTTCCCTTCTACGAATGGTCGATGAAGCTGTGGGAGGGGCTCGAGCAGGACCTCAACTACAACGCCATGGTCAGCCAGCGCGGCGTGCTGAACGTGTTCCATTCCGACCCGCAGCGCGACGCCTATGCGCGGCGCGGCAACGCCATGCGGCTGCACGGCGTCGATGCCGAGCTGCTCGACCGCGAGCAGGTGCGCGCGCTGGTGCCGTTCGTCGATTTCGACAATGCGCGCTTTCCCATTCGCGGCGGGCTGTTGCAGCCGCGCGGCGGCACGGTGCGGCATGACGCGGTGGCCTGGGGCTATGCCCGCGCGGCGGACTCGCGCGGCGTCGACATCATCCAGAATTGCGCGGCGACCGGCTTTCGCATCGAGAATGGGCGCGTGCTCGGGGTCGAGACCGAGAAGGGCTTCATCGGCGCCAACAAGGTGGCGCTGACCTGCGCCGGCAACTCGACGCGCGTCGCGTCGATGGCGGGCCTGCGGCTCCCCATCGAGAGCCATGCGGTGCAGGCCTTCGTCACCGAGGGCGTCAAGCCCGTGATCGACGTGGTGATGACCTTCGGCGCCGGGCATTTCTATGTCAGCCAGTCCGACAAAGGCGGGCTGGTGTTCGGCGGCGATATCGAGGGCTACAATTCCTACGCCCAGCGCGGCAATCTGCCGGTGATCGAGGACGTGTGCGAAGGCGGCATGGCGCTGATGCCGGTGATCGGGCGCCTGCGCATCCTGCGCACATGGGGCGGGCTGCTCGACATGACGATGGACGGCTCGCCGATCATCGACAAGACGCCGCTTGCCAATCTCTATCTCAATGCCGGCTGGTGCTATGGCGGCTTCAAGGCGACGCCGGCCTCGGGCTGGTGCTTCGCCCATCTCATCGCCAAGGACGAGCCGCATCCCTTTGCCGCCGCCTATCGTCTCGATCGCTTCGCCCGCGGGGCCGTGATCGACGAAAAGGGCATGGGCGCGCAGCCCAATTTGCACTGAGGCCTTACAGTCATGCGGATCAAATGTCCTTATTGCGGTGAGCGGGCGCTGGAAGAGTTCACCTATCGCGGCGACGCCACGGTGACGCGGCCGAACAGCCTCGAGCCGGGCGCGACCGACGCGTGGGTGGATTATGTCTATTTCCGCGAGAACCCCGCCGGGCTGCACAAGGAGCATTGGCATCACAGCGCGGGCTGCCACGCTTGGCTCGTGGTGACGCGCAACATCACCACGCATGAGATCGTCGCCGTCGAGTTCGCGGGCGAGGGGGCAAAAACATGAGTTCCCAGCCCAACCGGCTCGCCAAGGGTGGGATGATCGATCGGTCGAAGACCGTCCGCTTCAGCTTCGACGGCGAGCAGTTCACCGGCTTCCAGGGCGATACGCTCGCCTCGGCTCTCCTCGCCAACGGCATGCGTCTGGTCGGCCGTTCGTTCAAATATCATCGTCCGCGCGGAATCCTGACTGCGGGGTCCGAGGAGCCGAACGCGCTGGTCGAGTTGCGTTCGGGTGCGCGGCGCGAGCCCAACACCCGCGCCACGACCATCGAGCTTTATGACGGGCTTGCCGCGGCGAGCCAGAATTGCTGGCCGTCGCTGCGGCTCGACCTGCTGGCGGCGAACCAGATCTTCTCGCCGATCTTCGGCGCCGGCTTCTACTACAAGACCTTCATGTGGCCGGCCGCCTTCTGGGAGAAGCTCTACGAGCCGGCCATTCGCCGCGCCGCGGGGCTCGGCCGTGCAGCAGAGGCGCCGGACCCGGATCACTATGAAAAGACCAACGCCTTTTGCGACGTGCTGGTGATCGGCGGAGGGCCCGCGGGTCTGTCGGCAGCACTCGCCGCCGCGCGATCCGGCGCGCGGGTGATCCTGTGCGAGGAGGATTTCCGCCTTGGTGGGCGGCTGCTCGCGGAGCGTTACGAGATCGACGGGCGTCCCGCGCTCGATTGGGTGGAGGCGGCAGAGGCCGAGCTCGAAAGCCTGGCCGATTGCCGCATCCTGCGCCGCACCACCGTGCAGGGCGTCTACGACGGCGGCACCTATGCCGCGATCGAGCGCGTCAACGATCATGTGGCGAAGCCGCCGGCGCACGAGCCGCGCCAGAGGCTGTGGCGCATCGTGGCCAAGCGCGCGGTGCTCGCGGCGGGCGCGATCGAGCGGCCCATCGTGTTCGGCAATAACGACCGACCTGGCGTCATGTTGGCCGGCGCCGTGCGCGCCTACGTGAATCGCTACGGTGTCACGCCGGGCCGGCGCGCGGTGATCTTCGCCGACAACGACGACGCCTTCCGCACGGCCGAGGATCTCGCCGAGGCCGGCGTTACGGTGGCCGCGCTGATCGATGCAAGAAAGAGCGCCTCGCCGCGCGCGCAAGCGGCGGCGGAGGCGGCGCAGGCCCGCTACCTCTCCGGCGCCACGATCCAGCAGGTGCGCGGCGGTCATGGCGTGCGCGGCATCGTGGTCGGCGATGCGAGCGGCAAGACCGAGCGCTTCGCCTGCGATCTGCTTGCCGTGTCCGGCGGTTGGAATCCGACCGTCAACCTCACCACCCATCTCAATGGCAAGCCGCAATGGAGCGACGCGCTCTCGGCGCTGGTGCCTGGCACTCTCCCCCCGGGCATGCGCGTCGCCGGCGCCGCGTCAGGCTCGTTCGGCCTTGGCGCATGCCTGGCCGAAGGCCATGACGCCGGCCTGGCGGCGGCGGCCGAATGCGGATTTACCGCGAAGGCCCGTGGCGCTCCCGCCGTTGCGGACGAAGCCGGCGCGACGCCGAGCCCGCTGTGGCAAGTCGCCAATAGTCGCGGCAAGGCGTTCGTCGATTTCCAGAACGACGTGACGGTGTCGGACGTGAAGCTCGCCGCGCGCGAAGGCTTCCGCATCCCCGAGCACCTCAAGCGCTACACCACGCTCGGCATGGCGACCGACCAGGGCAAGACGTCCAATGCCAACGGCGCGGCGGTGCTGGCCAACGTCACCGGGCGGTATGTCGGCGCGGTCGGCACCACGACCTTCCGTCCGCCCTATACCCCGATCGCCATCAGCGCCTTTGCCGGGCATCATCGCGGCCAGGATTTCCGCCCCGCGCGGCTCGCCCCCTCGCATGCATGGGCGGAGGAGCAGGGCGCCGTCTTCGTCGAGACCGGCCCGTGGCTGCGCGCGCTTTATTACCCCAAGCGCGGCGAGGAGCCGCAAGACGCGGTGAACCGCGAGGTGGCGAATGTCCGCAAGGCCGTCGGCGTGTGCGACGTGTCGACGCTCGGCAAGATCGACGTGCAGGGGAGGGACGCCGGCATCTTCCTCGACCGCGTCTATGCCAACACCTTCTCGGCGCTGCCGGTCGGCAAGGCGCGCTATGGGCTGATGCTGCGCGAGGACGGCTTCGTGCTCGACGACGGCACCACGGCGCGGCTCGCCGAGGATCATTATTTCATGACCACCACCACCGCCAACGCGGTCAAGGTGATGCAGCATCTCGAATTCGCCCAGCAATGTCTCTGGCCCGAGCTCGATGTCGAGCTGGTCTCGGTCACCGAGCAATGGGCGCAATATGCGGTGGCGGGGCCGCGCGCGCGCGACGTGCTGCAAGCGGTGGTCGATCCGGCCTACGATCTTTCCAACGCGGCGTTTCCTTATCTCGCCTGCGGCGATGTCACGGTTTGCGGCGGCACGCCGGGCCGGCTTTATCGCCTCTCGTTCTCCGGCGAGCTGGCCTACGAGGTCGCCGTGCCGGCGCGTTACGGCGATAGTCTGGTGCGCGCCATCATGCAGGCGGGGGCGGCGTACGGCATCGCGCCTTACGGCACCGAGGCGCTCGGCGTGTTGCGCATCGAGAAGGGCCACCCTGCCGGCGGCGAGCTGAACGGGCAGACCACGGCGCACGATCTCGGTTTTGGCAAGATGCTGTCGGCCAAGAAGGATTTCATCGGCCGCTTCATGGCGGCGCGGCCGGCGCTGACCGATCCCGAGCGACCATCGCTGGTGGGTCTCCGGCCGCTCGACCGGGGCGAGCGGATCCGCGCCGGCGCGCATCTGATCCCGAAAGATGCCGAGGCCGTGGCCGGCAACGATCTGGGCTACGTCACCTCGATCGCCTTCTCGCCCTCGCTCAACCACTGGCTCGGGCTCGGCCTGCTCGTGCGCGGGCCCGAGCGGCATGGCGAGATCGTGCGCGCCTACGATCCCGTGCGCGGCGGCGATGTGCTGGTCGAGGTGCGCCCGCCCTGCTTCATCGATCCGGAAGGGGAGCGCCTCCGTGTCTGACCGGCATCTCCGTCCGTCATCGGCGCTGGTCGGCGTCGCCAGCCCGGGCCGCTTCGGCAAGGCGAGCGGCGAGCCTGGCGTGGTCATTCAGGAGCGCAGCGGGCTTGGGCTCGCCACGGTCGCCGCCCGCAAGGGACAGGCGGCGGCGCTCAAGCAAGCCGTCGCCGGCGGCTACGGGGTCGAGCTTCCCGACAGCTCCCGCGTCGCGCATGGATCGACGGTGAGCTTTATCGGCTATGGGCCCGGCCAATGGCTTGCCGTCTCCGAGACCCTTGGCAACGATACGCTTGCCCGCGATCTGGCGCAGCGGCTGAAAGGGCTCGCGTCGATCTCGGACCAGAGCGGCGGACGGACGGTGCTCCGCATCAGCGGTCCACGCGCCCGCGACGTGCTCGCCAAGGGGCTGCCGATCGATCTCGACCCGCGCGCCTTCCCGCTGGGCAGCGCGGCCACCAGCACCATCTCGCTGATGGGCGTGCAGCTCTGGCAAACCGGCGATACGCAGAGCTACGACGTCGCCATCTTCCGCAGCGTGTCGCAGAGCTTCTGGCGCTGGCTTACCGCCTCGGCAGCCGAGTTCGGCTACGAGGTCACACCATCGTGAGCAGCCCGCCGCCGGTCGCGCCGGGGGTGAAAGCCGTGTAATATTGGCTGACGTGACTTAAGCGGTTCCGGTCGGGCCGCTGGTGATCAGCAGCGCGGCCGGTCAGCTCCAACAAGGTGAGAGTCGTCATGATTCGTCATTTGATCGCCGCGTTCGCGCTAAGCCTCGCGGCCTCTGGCTCAGCCGCCGCCGGGGACGCCCAGAGCGATCCGTCGCAGCCGGGCAGGATGGGCGAACCAAAGGACAAGACCGTTTACGTACAGCTCATCGTCAAGGCCTGCCATCGCGCCGAGACGCCGCTCGAGCCGACCAACCAAGGCAAGGTCTACAACGACGAAAAGCCGATGACGCTCGATGAGCGCAAGGCGGCTCTGGTGGCCTTGGGCTGTATCGACGTGCCGGTGCCGATGGACTTCCTCGCCGACGCCATGTCGCCTTCGGCGTGCATGGGCCACGGGGGCTATCTCGCCGCCATGCAGTTTCTCGAGCAGCGGCAGGATCTCGCCGAGTTCCCCGCCGTCGGGTCTTGGGAGTGCATCATTACCGACCACGAGGTCATCGGCGCCGAGTTGATGTGATCGGTGCCGGCCAAGCCCGGCGATCTCCGCCGGCTAGCTCGCCTTCTTCTTCGGCACCTTCTTGCCCTTCTTGCGGGCTTCGGACAGGCCGATGGCGATCGCCTGTTTGCGGCTCGTGACGGTCTTGCCGCTTCTGCCGCTCTTCAGCGTTCCGCGCTTCTCTTTGTGCATCGCGCGCTCGACATCCTTCGAGGCGGATTTGGAATATTTGCGTGCCATGGGGTGAACTCCTCTAACGCAAAGTGACGCCCGACGCGACAACGCCGGGCGTTACCAGGAGTTCCTAAGGACGCGTGTCGCGCGTTAGACCGGCTTGCGGCTCTAAGCCTTGCGCGCGCGCTTGATCGTCTTGATGCGGCCGCGCGGGCGCCCGGAGCGTTCGCCGATCTCGCGGTCCTGCGACTCGACGATGGCGCGCGCCGGCGTGTCGCCATCAAGCCCGCCGAGCACCTCGGCGGGAACCTTGCGGTTCGAGGTCTGGGTGCCATCCTCGTAGAGGACATCGAACAGGACGAAGCCGTTGGGACGGGCTTGTTGCTTCTTGGCCATGGTCGAACTCGCTGCTAGGCGTCCTCTGTAGAATTATCGGGGCTGGGCGCGTCGCCGCGCGCCGCCTTGCGCTTCGCCGTCTCCTCTTCGAGACGCTTGCGCTTTTCCTGCTTCTTTTGTTCCTTCGCCCGGTTACGGTCCGCGCGCTGCTGGTTGTAATTGGGCTTGAATGCCATGTTCGTGACTCGCTTTCGACAGGAACCCTAAGTCTGCTTCGATCGCCGCGGTTTGGGAGCGCGCGGGGCGGCGGGCCGCACCGCGGCTTTCAGCTTCTCGTCTTCGGCCTCCTTGGCGAGGCGCAGCTCGCGGAGCCGCGCCGTCTTGAGCGCGACCGCTTCATTCTCGCGCTCCTGCTCGAGCTTGAAGCTCTGTTCCCGCTTTTGCGCCTTGCTCAGTAGCGCCTCGGCATTGCGCCGGGCTGCGGAGTGGCGTGAAGGAGGCTGGCTCATCTCAAATCTCCTCTAAGGGGATGAGCGCGCTCGCCCCTGGAGGACGGCTGCGCTGCGCGTGGAAGTCCGGCAAAGCCCCGGCCATTTGGCCGCCTGCGCCGCTTGCCTGGAGCGGGTGCCTTGCCTTGCGGCCGCGGCTTATGCGGCGCCAGCGGCGTGGCCGGCGTGACGGCAAGACGATGCTCGCCAACGCTGACCGTCGAGCGCATCAACCGCTCGATCGCCTGAAGATAGGGACGCTCGGTCTGATCGCAGAATGACAGAGCCGCGCCTTCGGCGCCGGCCCGGGCGGTGCGGCCGATCCGGTGCACATAGCTCTCCGGCTCGTTCGGCAGCTCGTAATTGATGACATGCGAGATGTTGGGGACGTCGATGCCGCGGGCGGCGATGTCGGTGGCGACGAGGATGCGCACTTTGCCGTTGCGGAAGGCATCGAGTGCGCGCACCCGCGCGTTCTGCGCCTTGTTGCCGTGTAACGCCGCCGTGGCGATGCCGGCCTGGGTCAGATTGCGGCAGACGCGGTCGGCGCCGCGCTTGGTGCGGGTGAACACGAGCACGCGGTCCATGCGGCGATCGCTGAGCAGGCTCTCGAGCAGTGCCCGCTTTTCCTTGGCGCCGACGAAGAACACGCGCTGCTCGATGCGGTCCACCGCGACCTTGGGCGGAGCGATATCGATGCGCACCGGATGGTCGAGAATATCCGCGGCCAGCTTGGCGATCGGCGGCGGCATGGTGGCGGAGAACAGCAGCGTCTGGCGATCGCGCCGGCACTGCGAAACGATCTTCCGCACGTCATGGATGAAGCCCATGTCGAGCATGCGGTCGGCCTCGTCGAGCACGAGGATGGAAACCTTGTCGAGCCGGATGTGGCGCTGATTGCAAAGGTCGAGCAGGCGTCCCGGCGTGGCGATCAGGATATCGACGCCGGCTTTCAGCGTCTTCACCTGGTGATGCTGGTTGACGCCGCCGAAGATGACGGCGGTGCGCAAGGGCAGCCGGCGTCCGTAAGCCGCGAACCGCTCGGCGATCTGGCTGGCGAGTTCGCGGGTCGGCGCCAGGATCAGCGCATGCGGGGCGCCGGGCGTGCGCGGCAGTCGCTGTAGCGAAAGCCGCTGGAGAATTGGCAGCGCGAAGGCTGCCGTCTTGCCGGTTCCCGTCTCGGCGATGCCGAACAGGTCCTTGCCCTCGGCGAGCAGCGGAATGGTCTGCACCTGGATCGGTGTCGGTTTCAGGTAGTTTTCAGCCGTCAGCGCGAGCCGCAAGGGCTCGATCAGGCCGAGGCCGTCGAAAGTGGTGTTGGTCACTCAGAAAAGTCCTTATGCGCCGGTAACGGGCTCAAGGCGCAAGACATGCGCGTTGCGAGGCCGTGATCGGCGTTTGCCTCGCCCCACGCGCTATCTGGGGACAGACGATGAAAGAAGGAATTGTCTCGGGATGAGGCGCCGCGGATATGCGGCAGCTACGCGCGATCGCGAGCAATCAATGTGAGGGGAACATGGATGCCAAGCCGCTGAATGTCAAGTTAAACAGGACATTTGCGGTTAAGAAACCACGCGCAAAGCTTCGAGCTAGCTGACTTTTCTTCGTCGCAACGGATATTTCGCGCTGTCGTACAGCGCCCGGATGCCGAAGCCGTCGAATCGCTCCTCGTTGACCTCGAGCGTGCTGCCGATGAGCAGCTCGGGCGGAAGGACCTCGACGGCGTATTTGATCGCTTCGGCGGCACTCTTGAAGCGCGTGTAGCGCATGGGCCGCTTACCGGTCTTGCTCGCGCTGGCATAAAGCTCGGCGGGAGCGCTGTAGTCGAACGCACTCACGACGACATTAAAGCATGGCGGGGAGGGCAAGGCCAGCCTCGGGGTCCAAATCGCGACTCTTCGCCAACCGCTTGCCTGAAGCTGCATCAACATCGATCGGCATCCGATCGAGTGCGCTTACGCTAAGGGATTGTCGGCGGCGCCATTCATTGTCAGGGTGGAGGCCAGGAGCTCGCTCGAATGCTGCATGTGCCGCCACTCGTATCGACCATCGCGATCGGCCTCGTGCTCGCCTTCGCCTTTGGCGTGCTCGCGCACCGCTTCAAGCTGCCGCCGCTGGTCGGATATCTGGTGGCAGGCATTGTCATCGGCCCGTTCACGCCCGGCTTTGTCGCCGACCAGAATATCGCCATCCAGCTGGCCGAGGTCGGCGTGATCTTGCTGATGTTCGGTGTCGGCCTGCATTTCTCGCTCAAGGATTTGCTGTCGGTGCGCGCCATCGCCGTGCCGGGCGCGCTGGCGCAAGGGCTGGTCGCCACGCCGCTCGGCATGGCTGTAGGCTGGTCGCTCGGCTGGTCGGTGGGGGCGGGGATCATCTTCGGCGTGGCGCTGTCGGTGGCGAGCACCGTGGTTCTGCTGAGGGTGCTCCAGGAGCGGCGGCTGATCGAGACCGAACGCGGCCGCATCACCGTCGGCTGGCTGATCGTGCAAGACATCGCCATGGTGCTGGTGCTCGTGCTGCTGCCGGGACTCACGGCGCTATTCCACGGCATGGAGACGGCGCCCGGCGCGGTCGAAATCGTGCGCTCGATCACCATCCTGCTCGGCAAGTTCGCCATTTTCATCGCCGTCATGCTGCTGTTCGGCAAGAAGCTGATCCCGGCCATCCTGCACTATGTCGCCCATACCGGCAGCCGGGAGCTGTTCCGCCTGGCCGTGCTGTCGCTTGCCTTGGGCGTGGCCTACGCCGCGGCGGAGCTGTTCGGCATTTCGCTCGCGCTTGGCGCCTTCTTCGCCGGCATGATGCTGAGCGAGTCGCAATTGAGCCAGCAGGCCGCGACCGAGTCGCTGCCGTTGCGCGACGCCTTCGCCGTGCTGTTCTTCGTCTCGGTCGGCATGCTGTTCGATCCGGCGGTGCTTTTGGCGGCGCCGTTGGCTCTGCTGGCCACCGTCGTCATCATCCTGATCGGGAAATCGGTCGTCGCCTTTTTCGTCGTGCGCCTGTTCGGACACGCCCGCTCGACCGCGCTGATGATCTCGGCCTCGCTGGCGCAGATCGGCGAATTCTCCTTCATCCTCGCCGATCGCAGCCGCGCGCTCGGCCTTCTGCCGGAAGATGGCCGCAACCTGATCCTTGCCGGCGCCATCATCTCCATTCTCCTCAATCCGCTGCTGTTCGCCGCGCTCGATCTTTATGCGGCACGCCGCGAGAAGGCGCTCGCCGAGGCCGCGGCCGCGGATGTGCAGGAAGAGGAGATGCCGATGCGCGAGCCGATCCGGCCGACGACCCTCAGAAACCACGTGGTGCTGGTCGGCCATGGCCGGGTCGGCAGCTTCATCAGCTCGGTGCTGAGCGAGCAGAGCGTGCCGCTCTTCGTCATCGAGGACGACGAGGATGGGGTGGCGGCATTGCGGCAGGAAGGCATCGCGGCGCTCGAGGGCAATGCCGCCGATCCGGCGGTGATCGCGGCGGCCAATCTGCCCGAGGCGCGCTGCCTGTTGGTTGCCATCCCCGACGCCTTCGAAGGCGGCCAGGTGGTGCAGCAGGCCCACGCCATCAATCCAAGCCTGCCGATCATCGCGCGCGCGCATTCGGAGGAGGAGATCGACTATCTCAAGCGCCATGGCGCGACGCTGGTGGTCATGGGCGAGCATGAGATCGCCAAGGCCATGCTGGATAACGTCGCGCAGATCGCCTTGCTGGTGGCGCAGTCGAGCCGCGAAGCCGCGGCCGTGCAGCCCGAGTCCATGCCGGTGGAAAAAGCGGCCCCGACCAGCTAAAGCTGTCCCCGCTACCGGCCAGCCACGGAGGTGAAGAGTTCTCATGGCCAAGCTGAAAGCGCTCATCGACGAGCTGGTCACCGCCAACCGCATCCTGGCCAATCAAGGCATCGTCGATTCGTTCGGCCATGTCAGCGTGCGCCATCCCAAGGACAACAATGTTTATCTGCTGTCGCGGGCGCGCGCGCCCGAGCTGGTCGAGGCCAAGGACATCCTCGCCTACACGCTCGACGGCGACCCGGTCGACGCGAAAAAGGCCAAGGGTCTCGCGCCGTATATCGAACGCTTTATCCATGGCGCGATCTACGAGGCGCGGCCCGACGTTCAGTCCGTGGTGCATAATCACTCGCCGAGCACGATCCCGTTCGGCGTCACCGGCAACCCGCTGAAACCGGTGCAGCATATGTGCGCCTCGATCGGCCATGAGGTGCCGCTGTGGGACTCGCAAGACGGCTTCGGCGACACGGCGCTGCTGGTGAACAGCATGGAGATGGGCCGCGATCTGGCCAAGCGGCTCGGCAAAGGCGCCGCCTTGCTGATGCGCGGGCACGGCGCCGTGGTCGCGTCCGGCTCGATCCGGCAAGCGGTGTTCGTGTCGGTCTATCTGGAGCGGAACGCCATATTGCAGATGCAGGCCATGGCCATGGGCCGGATCAAGTTTCTGAGCAAGGGCGAGGTCGACGCGGTGATCGCCCGCACCGGTCCTTATACGCTCGATCGCGCCTGGGACGCTTTCGCGCGCCGGGCCGGGCGGAAGGCGGTGGGATAAGCCGGCCCGTCACAGCATCGATTTGATGTCCGACGAGAAGGTCGGGTAGGCGAACACGAAGTCGCGGATCTGGCTCGCGGTGATGCCGTGCTGCATGGCGAGGCCGAACAAATTGATCAGCTCCTCGCCGGCATGGCCGACGAAATGCGCGCCGAGCACGCGATCGGTATCCTCCTCGACGACGATTTTCGACCAGGCCACGGTCTCGGCGAAAGTCCGCGTCGAGAACCAATATTCCATGTCGTTGGTCTGCACGCGCGTCTTCAGCCCCTGCTCCTTGGCTTTGGCCTCGGAGAGGCCGACGGTGGCGAGCGCCGGCACGGTGTAGACCGACGATGGCATCGACGCGTAATCGGGCTTGTGCTTGGCGCCCTCGACGATGTTGCGGCCGACCAGCCGTCCCTCATAGGTGGCGACGGGAGAGAGCTGGGGCGAAGCGGTCACGTCGCCGCAGACATAGACCGCGGGATTGGTTTTTGAGCGGAGATAGTCGTCGACGGCGAGCTTGAAACCCTCATGCGCGACGTTGCCCGCGTCGAGATCCAGATCCTCGACATTGGCGATGCGGCCGGCGCCGTTGACCACGCGGTCGCTTTCCACCGTCCGCTCCTTGCCGTCCTGCTCGAACACGGTGCGGAGCCGGTTGCCCGCTTTCTCCACGCGCTTCACCTTGACGCCGGTATGCACGGCGATGCCGATGCGCTCGCTCTCCTTGCGCACCTCCTCGACCGCGTCGGCATCGAGCGCAGGCAGGAGCCGCGGCAGCACTTCGAGGATGGTGACCTTGCTGCCGGCGCGGGCGTAGACATGGCCGAATTCGAGCGCGATGACGCCGCCGCCCACAAACACCACGCTCTGCGGCCGCTCGCGCTCGCTCAAGACCTCGTCAGAGGTGATCATCAGCTCCGCGCCTGGGATCGGCAGCGGCCGCGGCTTGGAGCCGGTGGCGATGACGATATGCTTCGCCTCGATGCGGCGCCCAGCCGCCTCGACCGCGTTAGGTGCAACGAATTTGGCGGGCTCGCGGATCAGCTCGACGCCACGGCCCTGCAACGTCTCGGCAAGCGAATCCGGGATGCCCGCGATCAGGTCCTTCTCGCGGTCGATCAGCGCCGCCCAGTCGAGCGTCGGCTTGCCGACGCTGATGCAGTGGACATGGGCCTGCGCGATCTCGTGCAGCGCATGACCCGCGGCGACCAGCACCTTCTTCGGCGTGCAGCCCCGGTTAGGGCAGGTGCCGCCGAGATCGCGCGCCTCGGCCATGATCACCTTCATTCCGGCCTTGCGCGTCGGCACGGTGACGCCGAAACCGGCATTGCCGCCGCCGATAATAAAGACGTCGCAGCTCTCCCGTTGCATCAGCAACCCTCCAGCCAGCCACCCATTCTCGGGCGCGCCGACATGCGTGGCTAAACACATTGCGACCTATACCGAACACATCTGGGAGACGCGAGCGTGAGGCGGCGTGATGAGAAAGGCGGCGGGCAGGGAACGGCGCCGCAGCCGGGCCGTTTCGCTTAGCACTTGATGGCGGGCGTGCAGCCCCCATATGCGGCGCGGACACGATGCGAGGGTACGGAGCAAATGAGCAGTCGAGTCGAAATCCTGAGTCCCAGCGAGCCTGACCCCTGGTCGCGCGCGCGCGGGCCTGCCGACTATCTCCGCGACTACACCGCGGGGATGAGCCACGAGCAGCGGCTCGCCCAGGTGAAATGGCTCGCCAATCTGCTGGACGACGCTTTCCGGATTCCAGGCACGCCGCTCCGCTTCGGCTGGGATTCGGTGCTCGGCCTGTTTCCCGGGCTTGGCGATGTGCTGACCAGCGCGCTGTCGCTGCTGATCGTGCATCATGCCTGGCAAACGGGAGCCTCGAAGCTGACGCTCGCGCGCATGCTCGGCAATGTCGGCGTCGATTTCGTGGTCGGCGCCATCCCGCTGCTCGGCGATATGTTCGACGTCGTGTGGAAGGCGAACCGCAAGAACGCGCGGCTGCTGGAGCAGCATCTGCACGGCCAGAGGGCGCGGGCCGGGGGCTCGCGGAACTCCCGTCGAGGTTGACGCGTTTTATCTGCATCACCACGCGTTTCGTGCGTTTTCCGCAACATTGACGGGGTCACAGCCATGACCAAAAGCTCGCGCGCGCGTCGCCGCCGCATCCAACAGGGTGCCCGGTTCGCTTCGCTCGCCGTCGCCGCTTTCGCCATGCCGGCGCTGGCGTTTGCCGCCGAGGAGACCCAGTCCGACAAGATCGGACCTTGGGAGATCGAGGCGACCTTCAAAGGCGACAAATTCGATCGCTGCTCGATCAACCGCACTTTGCAGGACGACATCGTCGCGACCTTCATCCGCACGAGCGACGGGCTCAGCTTCGAGCTCGGATCGCCGAACTGGAAGCTCGATCGCGGCAAGGATTACCCGGTGAAGATGACGCTCGGATCGCTGAGCTTCGATACCGACGTCGCCGCCGAGCCGAACTCCGTGTCGATGGACGTGAAGGACAAGAAATTCGAGACCGGGCTTCGCTCCGCCAATGCGCTGAACGTGGTCGCCGCCGGCGCCACCATCCGCGTGCCGCTCGACCAGAGCACCGCCGCGTTCGAGCGGTTGGAGCAATGCGTGGAGAAGAACAGCAAGGGGGTCGAAACCAACCCTTTTGTGGTTCCGGCACGTCGGCCGTAACGGCGGGCGTGTCGGAGGGCCAAGGCCCCAACTGCCAGCAAGAGACCAAGGCGGAGCCGAAGGCCGCGCCCGATCAGGACGCCAAGGCTTCCAGCGAGATCCAAGCGGAAAAGCCGGTCAAATCCAAGAGCGCGGGATTTCGCCGGTCACCGTCTTTTCTGCGAAGGGTCGATCTGTTCCTTCAGGGCCGCCGGTAAAGGTTTTGACCGTCGCGCGGTAGCGAAACACGTAGCCGCCGGCGCCGTCGGTCTCGCTCCAGATATTGGTGCTGGTCTCCGAACGCGCGCGGAAGCCGGCCTCGGGGCGCTCCAGGATGGTGGTCGACTGGGTGAAGCCGACCAGCGACAGCGGATCGCCGATCACCATCTGGAAATTCTCCTCGGCGATCAGATCGACCCATAGGTTCTGCAAGGGGCCGCCATATTGGTAGCGGCCACTGTCGAACACCTTGCGGGTCAGCATGCCGGGCGTGCCGTTGATGGTTACGGGATAGGCCTTGCGCGTGGTCACGGCCGGGCGCGCCTCGGCCAGCGTCGGCAGATAGTCGTCGGGATTGACGTATGCGCCCGCCGACTTGGCCGGCAGCAGCCGCTGCGCGCGGATGTCGTCGCTGCGCGGCTCGCGGCCAGGCAGGATCAGCGCGCTGGCCGGGAAGCCGCCGGTCTCGCCGGTCTCGATGGTGAGGGTTACGGCTTCCGGCGGTTCCCACAGCGTCGGATAGAACGACGGCGAGACCGCGAGCCTGATGCGCCACCCCGGCTTGAAAGTGTGACCCATGACGTTGAGCGGCACGCGGATGCTGAAAGGCACGCCCGGCTCGACGGTTTGCGGCTTGGCCATGTCGCCGCCGCGATAGGCGAGATTGAAGAAACGATAGGTGACGAGGTGGGAGGCGCCGGTGTTGGGGCTCACCTCGTTGAGCCTGATCGCGAGCGAGGCGATCGGCCGGTCGACGCTGAGGGTGAGCGCGACCTCGGGAAAGCCGAAGCTGTCGAAATCCTCGGGCAGCGGATCGCTGTCGAAAGTAGAGCGACTCCTTGTCGAACGGCGCCTGATCGCCGGGAAGATCGTCATTGCCGCATTCGCCCCAGGAGCTCGTCTCCAGCATCTCGGTATCGAGCACCGGCTTGCCCGAGCTCGTGTAGGTCGCGCGCTCGGGCGCGTCGCCGAGGCGATTGCCGCTCCGCAGATAAAGGATCTTCTGCTTGACGCGCGAACGCCAGGCGGCGTCCTCAGCCACCCATTTGCCGATCTCGTCGGCGCAAGCCGATTTGCTCGGCTCTTTCGATTCGCCGAGCCATACCGGCAATTGCGGCCAAGCGTCCTCGCGGGGAGGGGTCTTGCCCTTCAGCCAGCGGTCCCACCAATGCGTGACGATGTAATCGAGCCAGTCGACGCGCGGGCCGGGATAGCCGTTGAACGGATATTTGTGGCCCCAGGCGCCGATGATGCCAGCAACTTCCTTGCCTTCGGCGGCGAGCCCCTCGACCACCAGCGGCACCGGGTTCTTGTAGCCGTCCTGCCAGCCCGACAGGATGAACACCGGCACGCCCACGTCGGCGTAATGATCGCGGACGGCTGTCGCGCTCCAATACTCGTCGCGCGGCTGGTTCGAGGCCCATGGCTTGAACCAGAAATCCGCGTTGTCGATGCGGGTCCGCCACATCTCCTTCCAGGCATCGCCGACCACGGCGGGATCGGGCGCCGCGGCGAGCCAGCCGAACATCGACGACGGCCAGCTCACATTGTCGAACATCATGCCGCCGCCCATGTAGTGGACGTCGTCGTTCCAGCGGTCGTCGCTGCCGGCGCAGACGATGACCGCCTTCAACGCCGCGGGCCGGTCGGGCCTCGCCGCCATCATCAGCGAATTGATCGCGCTCCACGACTTCCCCATCATGCCGACCGAGCCCGAGCAATCGGCGCGCGCGGCGATCTGCTCGATCACCTGCCCGCAATAGACCAGCTCCTCGTCGGTATATTCGTCGGTGAGCACGCCTTCGGAATCGCCGGAGCCCTGCAGATCGACGCGGAAGCAGAGATAGTCGTTGAAGGCGAACCACGGGTACATCTTGGCGTCGGCGAGCATGGTGCCGTCGCGCCGCCGGTAGGGCAGGAACTCGACGATGGCCGGGCATTTTCTGCCGGCATTGCGCGCATCGCTATTGAACCAGAAATGCCCGGCGAGCTTGATCGGCGCCTTGCCGGGATAGGCCACCTCGAAGAACACGTTCTCCGGGTCGCCGACCTTGTCCCTGACGTTCAGGAAGCGGTGCTGCTCCTGATCGGCGTCGTCGCCGAGCGCCAGGCCAGGCAGGGCAAGGTAAAGCGGCAGCACCCCGCCAAGCTTGAGCAGCACGCGGCGCGAGAGCGGAAAGAGTCCTGAGGGTATCGTTGGGGCCTCCGCCTTTTGAGAGAATCAGCATTTTATAATGGCGCTGCGACCGCCGGTATTGGACCCGTTAGTGCATCACCAGCGTTGTGAGGCAACGCCAGGACAGCTGGAGCGCCGCATGCGACCCATCAACACCATCCTGCGGCGGGCCTGGGGCGCGCTCGGGCCCGGCCTGACCACGGGCGCGGCCGACGACGATCCGAGCGGCATCGCCACCTATTCGCAGGCGGGCGCCCAGTTCGGCTATGCGCTGACCTGGACCATGGCGCTGACGCTGCCCTTCATGGCGGCGATCCAGCTGATCAGCGCGCTGATCGGCTGGCACACGAAGAAGGGGCTCGCGGCCAATATCGCCACGCGGCTGCCGCGGCCTGTGCTCTTGCTGCTCGTGGCGCTGCTGGTGATCGCCAACACGGTGAACATCGCCGCCGATCTCGCCGCGATGGGAGAGGTCTTGCGCCTCGTCGTCGGCGGCTGGTCGATGCTCTACGCTCTGGCATTCGGCGTGGCCTGTCTGCTCGCCGAGATCGCCGTGCCGTACCACTCTTATGCCGGTTATCTCAAGTTCCTGACCTGGACGCTGTTCGCCTATGTCGCCACGGCCTTCCTCGTCCATGTGCCTTGGGGGGAAGTGCTGCGCTCGACGCTGCTCCCCTCGCTCTCGCTCAACCGCGATCTCTTGCTGATGGTCGTTGCCATCTTCGGCACGACGATCAGCCCTTATCTCTTCTTCTGGCAGGCCTCGCAGGAGGCGGAGGAGTCCCGGCTCAGTCACCGCGCCAGATATCGCGTGCAGGCGCATGCGGGCGAGGATGCCTTCAGGCATATCGCGGTGGATACCTGGATAGGCATGCTCGCCTCGAACCTCATCGCCTTCTTCATCATCGTCACCACGGCGGCGACGCTTGGCGCGCATGGCGTCACCAAGATCGACACGGCCGCGCAAGCCGCAGAAGCCTTGCGGCCGATCGCGGGCGAGCTCGCCTTCGCTCTGTTTGCAGCCGGCATCATCGGCACCGGCTTGCTGGCCGTGCCGGTGCTGGCCGCCTCGGCCGCCTATGCGGTGGCAGAATCCTTCGGCTTCAGCGGCAGCCTCGAATTGCCGGCGAGCCGCGCCATCGGCTTCTACGCGATCGTCGGCGCGGCGACGCTCGGCGGCGCGGGGCTTGCAGCCACCAAGATCGATCCGATCGCCATGCTGTTCTGGGCCGCAGTGCTGAACGGCGTCGTCTCCGTGCCGATCATGGCGGCGATGATGCTGACCGTGTCGGGCAAGATGCGCGACAAGCTTGCGCTGCCGCGCTGGCTGTACTGGCTCGGCTGGCTCGCCACGGCGCTGATGGCGTTGGCGGTCGGGGCCTATGCCGTCGTCTCGCTGATGGCTTGAGGCGATTCAAACCGCGGCCAGCGCGTCCACCTCATCGTCGGTGAACACGCGGCTCCTGGTCAGGAAGCGCACGCCCTCGGGCGCTTCGAGCGAGAAGCCCGAGCCGCGCCCCGGCACGACATCGATGATCAGCTGGGTGTGCTTCCAATAGTCGAACTGGTCGGCGTCCATGTAGACCTCGCAGCCGCCGATCGCGCCGAGATGCACGTCGTTGCCGCCAATGCGAAACTCGCCTTTGGGATAGCACATCGGCGCCGAGCCGTCGCAGCAGCCGCCCGACTGATGGAACATCAGCGGCCCGTGCCGTTTGCTGAGGCGCCCGATCAAATCGAGCGCGGCGTCAGTGGCAAGGACTCGTTCAACCATTGGCGCGATCTCCTTCGCCGACCGCATCGTCGTTCGCCGGTTCGATCTTACCGAGTTGCTGCAGCCAACGGGCAAGCGTCCAGCAGAGTGCCGCCCAGGCGGCGCCGATACACCATCCGGCAAGCACGTCGGTCGGGTAATGCACCCCAAGATAGACCCTGCTCAGCCCGATGGCGACGGTGAGGATGATGGCCAGGCCGATAAAATAGAACTTCAGCCGGCGCGAACTGTGCAGGCTCGCCAGTAGCGCGCCGAGCGTCAAATAGGTGACCGCCGCCAGGGTAGCGTGCCCGCTTGGAAAGCTCGAGGTGAAGACGCGCGCAACCGGTGCCACGAGCTCTGGTCTCGGCCGCGCGAAGGCAAATTTCAATGCGTTGCTCAACAGAACACCGCCGAGAATCGAAGCAGAGACCCAGAGCGCGGCGCTCCGTCGTTTGGTCATCAGGAGATACGTCACTACGGCGCAGAACACGAAACCAAGCACGGCGTAGCTGCCCAAGCCGGTGATGTCGCGCGCCGCCTCTTCCAGCCATGCCGGGCCGAGCGGATCGGAAGAATCCGAAGGGCTCCGCAAGGCGAGCATGACGGTCTGGTCGAACTTCGCGGCGTCGCCTTCGATGACCTCCTCGGCGATGTGGCCAAAGGCCAGCAGGAGCAGGGCGGCGAGAAAAATCCCGCCCAGCAACCAAATCTCAGGCCGCCTGCGCCACGCCCAAATCGGCAGGCTCCTCACCAGCGCAACGAGGCCCGAGCGCGATTGAACCGCCACTCCCGGCTAGAAGAAGCCGAGCGCCTTCGGGCTGTAGCTCACCAGCACGTTCTTGGTCTGCTGTTCCATATTGTTTTCACTCATGTTTCAGGCTCCATGTTGCGTTCTTGTCGCGTCGATGAGGGTCCGCTCGGCAGCATCGAGCTCGGCGCTGTCATCGCCTCGCGGGAAGAGGTGTCCATAGCGGTCACAGGTCATGGTGATGCTCGAATGCCCGAGGCGCTCTTGTACCACCTTTGGCTGAACGCCGCGATCGATACACCAGCTGGTATAGAAATGCCGTAGGACGTGGAGGCCCGTGTATTTCGGCTTGCCGGCAACTAGGATCCCAGCCTTGACCTGTGCCGCAAGCAGGCTCGCCTTGAGGGCATTCGAGTGCTCGAGCGGCTGGCCGGATGACGTGCAGAATACGAGATCAAGATCGCTCTTCTTGCAGGCCAGCTTCCACTCCTTGAGCGTGTTAGAGACAATCGCGCCGAAGGGAACCGTGCGCTCACCAGCGGCAGACTTCGGCTTGCCGATCGCGTTGAACCTGTCGGCTCGCTGCGTGATGTGGATCTCGTGGGCCTTTAGGTTGACATCGGCCCAGCGCAGACCGCGGAGCTCCGATGCGCGGAGGCCAGTGAAGACTGCGGTCAAGAGGAAGGATCTCCAACGCTCGGGGGCATGCGCGAGGAGGCTGATCTCCTCCATCGTGGGGATGTGTCGCTAGGGTCGCTTACCGCTCTTTCGGCCGGTTTTGCAGCGGAAGTAGAGCGACGGGCCACGTCGAATGCCATTGTCCTCGATGCCGCATTACGAGACTGAGGCCGATCGGTTGGCTTCCTCTCAGTTCGCTGGGCCTCACCATCGCGCAACTATCAGCGCGGCTCCGCTGTGCCGAGTGCGGCGGTCCGCTTCACTCTGTCAAGCCGTGGCGAATGGAGGACATGCTGGGCAAGCCGTTGGGGCGTGGAGACTAATCACCTCACAACGTTCGCCAGAAGCAACAACGGCGTTATCTTCTAGGCACTCATCCGGCTGCGCCGACGTTCGACCTGTTGCGGCCGCCATCTCTGGCCTGCTTGATTGAGTAGCGGATGTGGGCGTTACCGGAACGCGAGTTCAGGCTATCGCATTCACAACGCGCCAGAAGCCGGTCGGTAAAAAAGAGCAGCGCGCCGTTGCGGATCACGGGATTGGACGCCGGCCCAAATAGGCTTTCCGCTTCGCGGTGAGCCCAGATGACGTATCGCGTTTTGTTGGCCATGACTTCCGCCCCTAGGTGGCAATCTCAGATGCGATGCCGCGCCCTTGGACAAAGGCTGCCCTGCTAGGGTTACCAAATTCTTAAAAAGAAAGAGAGATAACGCGAAGGAAAACCCAGTAGGCATTACCGACAATCGGCTGGCGGGGGCACATCGGCTGTTCGGTGCTACGGCCGATCAGGAAGAGCCACAAGGTCCCCGCCTCTGCCTTGCAATTCCCTTATCGAGGTTTCAGCCACCTCTGCCACGGCAATTCGAGCTGTTAATGCGGCACACACGTTGTGGTGCCAATCCGTGAACTCGAGGAGCTTGTTCGCAAGTCGAAGCTGAGCCCTCAGATGCTCAAGCTGGTTGTCGTGTTCCGTCTTAAGGTGCCAGATGACCCGTTCAAATCGAGCACGCTCGATGCTGATTTGCTGCGCGAACAGATCAGCTCGGTCTTGTAAGTCGCCGCGAATATCCCGCATAGACGCTCCCCTTCAAGTCCAACGAACGTCCGCCTATCGAAGCGGTCCCTCGCCCATTTCCGACTGGCGCTCCGCCCTATCGGCAGATGCTCCCTTCTGCGAGCTCGCGCCTACCTAAAGCCGACTGAGGCCACCTTGCGGGCCAACGCATCGGGAGGCGGCTGATGCGATTGCGCCTGCTGTGGGTGCCGAGGACTACGACTGCTGGCCTGGGGCTCCGCTTCAGTTGCTGGAACTGAACTACCCACGCGCCGACCCTCGAAGCCGATGACCCTGTGCACATTGAGGAGCGCCGACTTCAGGTCTTCAAGGATGGTTTGATGCTCACTCTTAAGCTTCTCGATATGCGCATCGTATTGCCCCTGAGTGGCGCGGATTTGCTCCGCAATCAGATTGGCGCGGTCTTGCAGATCCCCCCGGATGTCACGCATTTGATGATTCCCCCGACGTTCAACCTAAGCGCTCAAACGACCAAACCGGCAAGCAGTTCCGGCTGATCTCTTGGGGGGGCCAAAATACGCATCGACGTGACTTCTCAGCAACGCTGCCGGATCCTCCGCCTCCTTCTGGCTCAGACCCTTGCTCGTGAGGGTTCTTGTAATCGAGCATTCCAACATTCCCATTTTAGCGTCTCCCCTTCGACGGGTCGTCCACCCACTGGCCACCATTCGGCGGCACCGGTTGGCCAAGCCCGTCATGGTATGGGGGGTTTGCCCTGTCGCTCGGTCGCCTAGGCATATTCTCCCAAACGAAGCCTCAGAGCGTTAGGCAGAGCATCATAGGGTTCGTCAAAGCCGATTTCAGAAATCGCCTCAAATAGCGTCTGATCGCATTCCGCTAAGGAGGCCAATCGGTTCCAGGTTTCAGCCATCTCGATGAAGATTTGTCGCGCCTCCGGCTTCCGCACGCGGTTGGCCAGCGCCAGGCAACGGGCTGCATTCAAACGGCATTGACGAGGATCGCCTGGCATGTCGCCTCCGACAAACAATCCCCGTCCGACACGATATGGCAACGTGCCTGTTAGTTTGCAATCCGACCGCCCCTTTGCCTGTGTTTGCGCCTGCCGAAACTCAGGGCAACGTGTATCCCCCAGTGAACTTGTCGCAGGACTACAGAGCCGCATCGGCCTAGGGTGGCAACGGCGCGGCCCGCCACGGCCACGTCATCTCCAACACACCCATCTAGCCCCGCCCTTCGAAGCGGGGCTTTTTCTTAGCAAGATGGCGCGCGCGCTTCACATAATTTTATGCGCGAGCGTACGATTTCACGTCGAGATGACGCCTCAATCGTTTCCGTGGCGCGGAAATGGAAGAAGCCCCGATGGTGACGGGGGGCACACCTTGTTGCGGGGCTTCTTCCGGGTCCGTTTGGGGACCATTGATGGGGGAACCATCAACAGTGAGAATAGCAGTGTGATGTGACGCCGATGTTGCGGCGTCCGGTCACTCGCGACGATGCCGCAGAGATGACGTGTCGCACTTGACCCCGACTACAGTGAGGTCAATGCGCGGTTCGACCTGGTCGAGATTTCTGTGCAGTAGCGCGTGGCACTTCCACCTTTGATGCCGCCTTACCACTCCGTTTTCTAACCGCGTCCCGAACCTTCACGCGCCCCTTGGCCTGCATGCTCTCCTTTAGCGCCGCCATGATATTGATGACAGGCGCTGCGGGCTTACCCTCAGGTGCGATGGTCACCTCTGGCGCTCGGTTCTCCACCTTCGCCGTTAGATACTTCCGTAGAGCCTCCACATATTGGTTCGGCATCGCCTTTGGCTCGAACTTGCCCGATTGGGCAAGTAACCGACGCCGAGTTCTTTCCTACCTGCCGCAGATGGACCTGGCTGGAAACCCTGCCGGGGCATGGGCCCCTAGGCTTCGGAGCACCCGTCTCGATCAAGCCGGGAACCTAGATGTCCGCTTCGGGGTCACAAGCGGACGCTAGAGCGCCCATCAGGGATGTCTGCTTCACCCTCAAGAGCGGACATGCTCAGCGTCGGGATCGATGTCGGCTAAGTGCCAATAGAGGACATCTCAATCCCGCGCGACGGTCACGCGCAAGAAAGTCGTCGGGATGCAAGTGATCTCTTTGCTCGGGCTCGTGTTCTGGCTATCGAAGAGCGTTTCCAGTTCAGCCTGCAGTTCGGTTGCGCGGCCGCTCTTCGCTGCCGCTTCGAAGGCATTCATGGTCGGCCCGTAGTAGTTTCGGAATTCGTCGACGAGGGCTGATGGCGCGCCGGGATAGTTAAAGATGAACTTGTCTCTCTCGAACGCTATCTTGTCTTTTGGAACCCCCGCGGCTGCAAACCGCTCTATCACTTTGTCCTCGATGCCCCACGTCATGGGGCTGATGAAGCCTTCCGGCGGCGGCGGTGCGTAGGACGAACTGACTTTCAGAATTTGTGCGACCAGGGTCGGATCGTTCGGGATCCAATTTCCCATGATGATCCGACCGCCGCGGCGTGTCACCCGCACCATCTCCTTGGCCACGTCAAATGGCTTCGGTGCGAACATCGCACCGAAGATGGTGACGACGAGGTCGAAGCTACGATCTTTTAGTTCGTGCAAATTTGTGGCATCGCCTTCTTGGAACTTGCAGTTGGCGAGCCCCCGTTCACTTGCGCGCCTCGTGCCGGCCTCGACAAGATTTCGCGCAATATCGACGCCCAGGACATCCGCGCCAAGTGCTGCCGCCGGCAATGCGGTCGTTCCGTCGCCGCATCCGAGGTCCAAGACCCTGAGTCCCTTTGTAATCTCGAAGGAGTTGACGAGCGCCTCACCGCTCTCTCGCATGGTCGCCGCAATGCGAGTGAAGTCGCCTTTTTCCCAGAGTGCCTTGTTCGAATTCATTGGCGTTGGCCTCCTCTCCCGCACGGAAGGGGAAGGACCATGCCCCGCTTCCGATGTAATCGCTAGCCAGTGGGTAATGTCCGCTTGGTGCCACAAGCAGACGTCGCGCGAGATCGGCAGCCGCCATCCCTGTTGCCCTCGGGCGCCAGGGATTTGCATCAGCATTGTCCATCTGATGGCACTCGACCGTCATCTCGTATCAGGCCCGTCACGCCGTCGGGTCCTGGGCTGCTGTCAACCAGTCCGTGGTAGGCCCGAAGCGCCGACACTTTCACTTGTTCAACACCAAAATACTTGGCGATCTGGTCGTCCGATAAGCCTAGATCGACCAAGCTAGCCAGTTCACCAGAGCTAACGGGCCATGGGCTGTGATCGCCATGAGGCGACGTCGAGAGCGTTCCAGCGTAGGGGGGCTTGTCCGGACTCTTGATCATCTCATTTACAAATGAGCCGCAAAGCCCCCAATGCTTGTTCGTGGTGGGCCGCGTGTTGTTGTGAAGTGGCGTGTTCGTAGGCCAATCGGGCGCCGTTGCGAATGATCGGGCGTCCGCAATTCTTGACATGGCGTCGGAACTCTCTACACCCACTTGATAGGGCGTCCGGATCACATGCTCGAGCGTCTGGCGGACCCCAATGAGCCGTCTGGCGGGCCCCCCAATGCCAGCTGATGCGCTATCTAATGTATTGAGAACGGTGCGGCTGACTGGCGCCACTTTCTTTGACGTCGTGGCCAGGGCGCCGTGGGTCGCTGAGCAGCCGGGGCCAGAGATGATTCTGCCGAAGATCCTGCCCGGTGCCGAGCATCTGATCGCTTATCATGTCGTCACTGACGGCCGGTGTTTCGCTTATGCCATCGGCGGAGAGCCGATCGCGGTCGAAGCAGGCGAAGTCGTTGTCTTCACCAAGGGGGACCCGCATGTCATGTCGAGCGGGCCAGGCATGCGCGGTAATCCATTCAGCCCGAGCGTGATCGATGCTGTCGACACCGGGCAATTGCCGCTCCAAATCAACTTTGGCAGTACCGGTCCTACGACCAAGCTCGTCTGCGGCTTCCTCGCCTGCGATTCCCAGCCTTTCAATCCGCTTCTCGATAACCTCCCTCCAGTGATCAAGGCCGGAGACCCACAGAAAAGAGATACGGGCTGGTTCGGCCAGTTCATCCATTTTGCGAAGATGGAATCGGCGCAAAAGCGTGTCGGTGGTGAAAGCATCCTCGCCCGACTGAGCGAGTTAATGTTTATAGAGGTCGTCCGACGGTATCTGGAGGGTCTGCCGCCGGGACAAACTGGGTGGCTGGCTGGTCTGCGCGATCCCTTTATTGGCAAGGCACTGTCTTTGTTGCACGGCGGGCCAGCACAAAACTGGACCATAAAGACATTGGCGAAGCAGGTCGGGGTGTCGCGCTCGCTCCTTGCCGAGCGCTTCACCGACCTCGTCGGCATTCCGCCAATGCAGTACCTCGCCAAATGGCGCATGCAGATCGCGTCGGAACTTCTACTTGGGGGTGCCACTGTAGCCACCGTCGCCGCCGAAACAGGCTACGCATCCGAGGCCGCTTTTAGCCGTGCTTTCAAGAAGATGGTGGGGGTGCCACCCTCGACCTGGCGTCGCCGTCATAACTAGGACTCGCACCGTGCAAAATCCTCGGATGACCCCTGCGAGTCGAATATATTGAACCGCACTTTTGGACAGACGGACATCACGCCCGACGGTAATTGATAGTCAGTAGCTGTTTCCCCAACACGCCCCACAAAACTGATTTGGGTCTCGATGTTCTTATGGAGGCTCGACTGCAGGAATGTCCGCTTTGGGTCATTAGCGGACGCTAAAGTACGGATGGGCCATGTCCGCTTCACCCCAAGAGCGGACATGCTCAGGGTCGGCATCGAGGTCTGCTAAGTGCCAAAAGCAGACGTAGTCATCGTAATGATGGAGGCCCTGAAGGCTGGCCCCTGAAGCGGGGTTCTACGATCACGAGGCTTCTTGTCTGCGTGAATCAGAGTTAGCATCCTCATGGCGTGGGTGGCCGGGATCGGCAGCCCCGAGAGGACCTCAGAGAACGCATGGGCAGCAACATGGCTGATCCAAGAAACGTGACTCAACGCGAGGCCTACATCATCGCTCAAGCGCTTTATGAGTTCATTCGGTTTGAACAATCGAAGCCGAGTGATCTTCGTCGGTGGTCAGACGAGCAACATGCAATAGCAATCCTGCACGCCCGTTTCGACAACGAACTGGCAACCCTTGTACAGTCTGACGAAGCTGCTGGTCGTCAACCTCCGGATTGCGGCAGAACACCGTCGATCGGTGGTTGATTAGGTGCCACGGCGGTTATCGTAACAAGGAGCAAATAGTTGGCTCGTCCGGTTGTTCGCGTTCGCCGCTCCATATGGCGCGCCGATGGTGAGGTTCGCAGCGAACGTGCCATTCCCGAAGAGACGGCGATCGCCTTCACTTTCAACACCGCATCATACGCGGTCATGATGGCGACGCCTCAGGACCTTGAAGACTTTGCCGTCGGTTTTACCCTTACCGAGGGCGTGATCTCTTCGGTCGATGCGATCGAAAGCGTAGAAGTCGTCGAGGACGACGTCGGCATCGAGCTTCGGATTTGGCTAAAGGCACCTCACGCGGCCGAGTTTTTGGGGCGCCGGCGGAAGATGGCGGGTCCGACAGGATGCGGACTGTGCGGCATTGAGAGCTTGGTCGAAGCAATGCGGCCACCACCTAAAGTGCACGAGGGTGGCATTTACGCACCGGTTCAGATCATGGAGGCGAGCGACTTGCTCTTCCCTTTGCAGCTACTTAATCAGGAGACCCGTGCGGTACACGCCGCAGGTTTTTGGGACCCAGCAAGTGGCCTGGTTGCCGTGCGCGAGGATGTTGGTCGTCACAATGCGCTGGACAAACTTGCCGGCGCGCTGGCACACGAAGGTGGGACCCCGCGCCAGGGCATTATCGTGCTGACCAGCCGCGTCTCGGTCGAGATGGTGCAGAAATCCGCCGCGATTGGTGCGCCGATGATCGTCGCGGTCTCGGCCCCCACGGCGCTCGCGGTGCGCATGGCAGCCGCCGCCGGCATGACGCTGGTCGCGATCGCACGAAAGGACGGCTTTGAGGTTTTCACCCATCCCCATCGCGTGGAGGGCGCGCTCACGAGCCATGTCGCCTGACCTATCTGCGCGGCTCCAAGCCGAACTCGGTGAAGGGAATGAAATCGACCAATTCGCCGTCCCTCACTTCCGTCACCTCCTCGGCAACCTCAATTAGACCGTCGGCTTCCCGCAACGAGGAGATTAACCCTGATCCGTCACGGGTGAATTTCTCGACGGCAAGCCGCCCGTCCTTGAGGGTTAGCTTGGCGCGCCAGAACTCGCGCCGCCCCCGTTTCTTGGTCTGCGCGAACGCAGCAGCGATCGGATAGCGCACGGGCTCCGCCCAAGTGCCGCCGGCGAGACGCGCCAGCACCGGCCTCACATAGATCAGGAAACAAACAAATACGGCGACTGGATTTCCCGGGAGTCCAAGCACAACGCAATCGCCGACCTGCCCGAAGCTCATCGGGCGTCCGGGCTTTATAGCAATCTGCCAAAGATGACGCTTGCCGATGGCGTCGAGGGTTCGAGCCACATGGTCCTCGGCGCCCTGACTCGCTCCGCCGGAAACTACAATCACGTCGTAACCACGCGCCGCCTCGGCCAGCGCCTCGCGCACGCGATCCGCTCGATCCGGGAGGACGCCGAGATCAACCGGCACTGCTCCCGCGACCTCGATCAGCCCCTCCAACATCGGCGCATTGGCGTCATAGACCTTCCCCGGCACGAATGGATCACCTGCGCGCATGATCTCGTCGCCGGTAGAGAAGATGGCGACCTTCAGCGGGGCGTAGCAACGAAGCCGGTCCAGCCCGCACGCGGCGGCGCTCGCCACGTCTTGCGGCCGCAAGCGCGCACCGGCCTGGACCAGCACGGAGCCGAGCTTGGCGTCCTCACCGGCAAGCCTGCGATTCGCGCCCCGCTTCAAACCGGGCGGGATCATGACCCAGGACTGCCCGCTTTGCTCCTCAACGCGCACATCCTCTTGCATCACCACGGTGTCGAAGCCGGCCGGCATGACTGCGCCGGTAAAGATGCGGACGGCGTCATCCGAGGATGGCGTGCCCGAATAGGGATGACCCGCGACAGCCTCGCCGACGATCTGCAACCCCGAGCCGGCCTGCCGGTCATATCCTGAGTAACTGAAGGCATAACCGTCGACCGCGGTGTTGTCGTGCGCCGGGATGTCTCTTGGCGCCAGGACGGACTCGGCAAGGTAGCGGCCCTGGGCCCTATGCAGATCGATGCTTTCGACGTCGACGACCGGCCGCACGCGCGATTTCAAGACGGCAAGCGCCTCGTAGTGCGGCATCCGGTCCTTGTCGTGGAAGAAGCAATCGTCGGCGAGCTTCATCGTCATGCCGCTCCGAGCCTCAAATGGGCGGCGATGAAGTCGGCCATGCCGCTGATATCGTCCAAATGAAACACGGGGAGAGCGTCCGCCTCCTCGCCGGGCCGGTCGGAGGCGATCGCAACGATCTGCGGCGCGCTTCCAGCCAGCGGTTGCCGAGATGCGCCGCCATCCCGCCGGATCTCAATTTTCGGGAACGGCTCACGCTTGTATCCCTCGATCAGAACCAGGTCAAAACCGGCGGTCTCGCCCAGGAGCCGCTCGAGCGGCATCTCCGGATCGCCGCCAAGCTCGTGCATCAAGGCCCAGCGCTTTGGCGAAGACAACAACACCCGCCGGGCTCCGGCCTCTCGCAGCCGGTAGGAATCCCGGCCCGGCTGGTCGATGTCAAAACTCTCATGGGCATGCTTTATAGCGCAGACGCGATAGCCGCGACCCGTGAGCTCGGCGATGAGCCGCGCCGTGAGCGTCGTCTTGCCGGAGTTCTTCCATCCGGTGATGCCGAATGCAGGCGGGCTCATGCCGCGGCCGCCTCAAGCAGCGCTTCCGCCTGAGCGAGATCCTGCGGCCGGTTGATGTTGAAGAAGGGATCGACCTTGCGGCCGCCGATGTCCATGGCCGGAAAGAAGATCTGCTCCGCGTCATGGTCCGCGACCCAGGCCTGGACCTTGCGCACCCCAGTCTTTACGGACGCTTCGAGCGCCGGCGCGAGCGACACAGGCCAGAGCCCGAAGACTGGATGAACTCCCTCCTCCGACCGGGCGACGAGCAGCCTGGGCTCGGCGTCGCCAATGGCAGCGCGGAACCGCGCGATGATGTCGGCGGGGAAGAAGGGCGTGTCGGTGGCTGCGGTCACGATGAATTGGCTCTGGGGCCGATTAGACCGGGCCCATTCGATCCCGGCATGGACTCCGGCGAGCGGTCCCGCCTGACCTTCGAGGCGATCTTCGATCACCGGCAGGCCAAACGCCGCAAACCGCGCCACATCTCCATTGGCATTGATGACGAGGTCCGAAACCTGCGGCCTGAGACGATCGATGATGTGGGCCAGCATTGGCTGGCCGCCGAGCGGCAGCAGGCATTTGTCGCCACCGCCCATGCGGCTCGATCTGCCGCCGGCGAGAAGAACGCCGACGACATCTTCAGGTAGGTCCATGCTCATTGAGCCTATAGGCCCGACGCTGTCACGTTGATATCAGGCATCGGCACGTGGGGCTCGTCGCCGTGGGCCCGGCCGATCTTCACCGCGCAATATTTGTACTCAGGGATCTTGCCTATTGGGTCGAGCTGCGGGTTGGTGAGGATATTGGCCGCGGCCTCCACATAGGCGAACGGAATGAAGATCGTACCTTCCTGCACGGCCCGGTCAGCACGAGCGATAAGCTCGATCGAGCCGCGGCGCGTGGTCACCCGGACCCGCTCGCCCGGCTTGATGCCGTTACGGGCAAGTTCCCTCGGGTTGAGGCTCGCCGTCGGTCCAGGCTCGAGCGCATCGAGCACATCGGCGCGGCGCGTCATGGCACCAGTATGCCAATGCTCCAGTTGCCGCCCAGTCATCAATACCAGCGGATATTCGTCGTCGGGCACCTCGGCCGGCGGCAAGACATCGGCCGGTACCAAAAGAGCACGCCCCGTATGGGTGGGGAAGCCGTCGCCGAATACCACCGCTTCGCCGGGATGATCCGGCTCGGGGCAGGGATAGATCACCGAGGATTCCCGCTCGAGCCGCTCCCAGGTGATGTTGTCAAGTGAGGGCATGGCAAGCTTCATCTCGGCGAACACCTCGGAAGGATGGCTATAGGTCCAAGTCAGGCCGAGACGCTTGGCGAGCTCGACCAGGATCCACAGATCCTGGCGCGTATCGCCTGGCAGCGGCAGTGCCTTGCGGCCCATCTGCACCTGCCGGTTGGTGTTGGTCACCGTGCCGGACTTCTCCGGCCACGCCGAGGACGGGAGGATCACGTCGGCCATCATCGCCGTTTCGGTCAGGAAGATGTCCTGCACCACCATGTGTTCGAGCTTGGCGAGGCCGGCGCGGGCGTGATCGAGATCTGGGTCCGACATCGCCGGGTTCTCGCCCTGGATGAACATGCCCCTGATTTCGCCAGCGTTCGCCGCATTAATGATCTCGACCACGGTCAGGCCGGGCTTCTCTGAAAGCGGCGTCTTCCACAGCTGCTCAAATTTCTGGTGCACCGAGTTGCTCTTCACGTCGGCATAGTCCGGATAGAACATCGGGATCAGGCCGGCATCTGAGGCGCCCTGCACGTTGTTCTGGCCACGCAGCGGATGGAGACCGGTCCCCTCCCGGCCGACCTGGCCGCACATCAAGGATAGCGCGATCAGGCAGCGGGCATTGTCGGTGCCATGCACATGCTGCGATATGCCCATGCCCCAGAAGATCATGGCGCGCTCGGCGCGGCCGAAGGTGCGGGCCACCTCGCGGATGGTCTTGGCGTCGATGCCGGTGGTCGAGGCCACCAACTCCGGGCTGTAGCTGGCGACGTGTTTCTTCAGGCTCTCGAAATTCTCGGTGAAGGCCTGCAGGTACTGAACGTCGAAAAGCCCTTCCTCGACGATCACATGCATGATGGCGTTGAGCAGCGCCACGTCGCTCGCCGGCTTGAATTGCAGCATGTAGCTAGCGTATTCGCGCATCGCCTGGCCACGCGGATCAATGACGATGAGCTTGGCGCCGCGTTTCGCCGCCTGCTTGAAGAAGGTCGCGGCGACGGGATGGTTCTCGGTCGGATTGGCGCCGATGATCATCACCACGTCGGCATGCTCGACCTCGTTGAAGGTTGCGGTCACCGCACCGGAGCCGATGCCCTCGATCAACGCCGCCACCGACGAGGCGTGACACAGCCGCGTGCAGTGATCGACATTATTATTGCGGAAGCGGGTGCGGATCAGCTTCTGGAACAGATAGGCTTCTTCATTGGTGCATTTCGCCGAGCCGAATCCGGCGATGGCTCCGTTGCCGTGCTGCTCGGCGACCTTGGCGAGTCCCTTGGCCGCAACATCGAGAGCCTCGTCCCAGCTCGCCTCGCGGAAATGCCTGTAAGGATTGGCCGGGTCGACATCCACGCCTTTGGGCAGCCCTGGCTTCCTGATCAGCGGCTTCATCAACCGCTGCGGATTGGTGACGTAGTCAAAGCCGAAACGGCCTTTGACGCACAGCCGGTTCTCGTTGGAGTAGCCGTCGCGGCCCTGCACGAAGGCGATCTTGTCGTCCTTGATCTGGTAGCTTAGCTGGCAGCCGACGCCGCAATATGGGCAGACCGAGTGAACCTCGCGGTCGACCTCGCGGGTGCCGTGTTGGGTGATCGGGTCGACGATCGATTTCGGCATCAGCGCGCCGGTGGGACACGCTTGCACGCATTCGCCGCAGGCGACGCAAGTAGAGCGGCCCATTGGATCGTCGAAATCGAACACCGGCCTCGCGCCGATGCCCCGGAACGCCATGCCGATCACGTCGTTGACCTGGACTTCCCGGCAGGCGCGCACGCATAACCCGCAATCGATACAGGCATCGAGATTGACCGCCATCGCTGGGTGGGACAGGTCGGGCTTGATGATGTCATGGGCCGGAAAGCGCGAGGTCTCAATGTGCTGGACCTGAGCCCAGTGCCAAAATGGCGAGACGCGGTCGGGCGAATCCTGGTGCGGCGGCTGGTCGGCGAGCAGCAGCTCCATCACCATATGGCGCGCCTTGACGGCACGGTCGGTCGCGGTCTTCACCACCATGTCGGGCGCGGGCTTCCGGATGCAGGAGGCGGCCAGCACGCGCTCGCCTTCGATCTCGACCATGCAGGCGCGACAATTGCCGTCGGCGCGATAGCCGGGTTGCGGCAGCCAGCAGAGATGCGGGATGTCGATGCCTTCGCGCTGAGCGACCTGCCAAATGGTCTCACCCGGCCGGGCCGACACCACATTTCCGTCGAGTGTGAATAGCAGCTGGTCTGTCATCGTTTCTTTTCCCTAAGCGCGTCCGGCCATCTCGGTTCCCAGCCGCTCGTCTAAAAAGAACTGCATGGCCGAGATGAAGGCATTTGGCGCGGCCTGTCCAAGTCCGCAGATCGACGCGTCGCGCATGGCCTGGGCGAGCTCGGTGAGCAACTCCTTGTCCCATTGCCGTTGTTCGAGCAGCGCCACCGCCTTGTCGCAACCGACGCGGCATGGCGTGCATTGGCCGCACAACTCATTTTTGAAGAAGCGCAAGAGATTGATCACTATGTCGGCTACGTCATCGCGTTCTGAGAACACCACGATGGCATGGCTGCCGACGAACGAGCCGTATTTGTCGAGACTGCCGAAATCGAGAGGCAGGTCGGCCAGGCTCGCCGGCAGCACGCCACCCGACGCGCCGCCCGGCAGATAGGCCTTGAAGATCTCGCCGTCTTCCATGCCCCCGGCCATGTCGATCAGGTCGCGCGCGGTGATGCCGGCCGGCGCAACGATCACGCCGGGCTTCTTCACCCGTCCCGACACGGACCATGACCGCAGGCCCTTGGCGCCGTTCACGCCGTGATCGGCGAACCATTTGGCGCCCTTCTTGAGGATCTCCGGCACCCAATAGAGCGTCTCGACGTTGTGATTGAGGGTCGGTCGCCCGAACAAGCCGACCTCTGCGATATAGGGCGGACGATTGCGCGGATAGCCGCGTTTGCCCTCGATTGATTCGATCATCGCCAATTCTTCGCCGCAGATATAGGCGCCGGCGCCGCGGCGAAGCTCGATGAAGCCTTTGTCGATGATGCGGGCCTTCTCAAGCGCCGCTATCTCATGCGCGAGAATGTGCAGCACCGCCGGATATTCATCGCGCATATAGAGATAGATGCGCTCGGCCTCGACCGCCCAGGCGGCGATCAGTGCACCTTCGAACATCTGTTGCGGATTGCGCTCGAGATAATAGCGATCCTTAAAGGTGCCGGGCTCGCCCTCGTCGCCGTTGATGGTCATCAGCCGGGGTCCGGGATAGGAGCGGACGATCTGCCATTTGCGGCCGGCGGGGAAGCCTGCGCCGCCCAGCCCGCGCAAGCCGGCGTCGCTCATCTCCTTGATGATGCTGTCGAACGGCAGCTTGCCAGCTCGGCATTGCTCAAGCGCCGAATAGCCGCCTTTGGTCCGGTACTCGGCCAGTGTCTCATAGCGCGGAATGTCCGTCTGGCGCTTGCCGCTGCCGACCACCGTCTCGACGGCCTTCAGCGTAGCCTGGTCGACGAAATAATGGCCTACCTCGGCGACTGGCGCGGTGTCGCAGCGCCCCATGCATGGCGCGCGCAGCACGCGCACCTCGGCGGGATCGGCACCTGACTTGAGCGCCTGGTACAAGGCCTCGGCGCCTTTGATGGCGCATGTGATCGAATCACACACCCTGATGGTGGTTGACGGGGGAGGAGTCTCGCCCTCTTTCACCACGTCGAAATGGGCATAGAAGGTCGCGACCTCGTAGGCGGCTGCTTGGGGCAAACGCATCTCTTCGCATAGCGCCCGGAGATGGTGCGCAGAGATATAATGATATCGATCCTGAAATCAGGTGAAGATATTCGATCAAGAGATCGGGGCGTCGCGGCTTGTCACCGAGCAGTTCCTTTATCTCCTGAAGCGCGTCGGTCTCGAGCTGGCGACCCTTGGGAAAGGCCCGGGCTCGCTTGCGCGAGTAAACATGTCGTGCCGGCCGGTCCGGCCCGCCGCTGCCATCTGGGGTTTCTTCCACGCTTACTCCCTTTCGTTGAGACCCCGCCCAGCATCGATTTCCCCAGCCATGCGGGAAAAGAGCGTCACAAAGGGTTGCTTGGTGATATAGCGGCTGACCTAAGTCGGCAAGTCAAGGTAGGGCAGCCCGGAGCTGCCTCCTAAGGCTTTTCTCGGTCAACCGGTTTAGATAACGTTCGATCAACTCCAAGGGGGCTCGCCCCCTCGACAGATAGGCATTCGACCCAACCCTTCTCATGGCCGATTTTTTCGAAGCGTTTCATACGGCAGTGAGGCTTATCGTCACGCTCGATCCGCGCTTAGTTGAGATCGTGCTGCTGTCGCTCAAGGTCAGCCTGCTGGCCGTGGTGATCGCCAGCACGATCGGGTTCGCGCTTGGCGGCGCGCTGGCCGTCTACCGCTTTCCGGGCCGGGGCGCGGTGGCCGCGCTGGTGAATGCGCTCATGGGCCTGCCGCCGGTTGTCGCCGGCCTACTCGTCTATCTGTTGCTATCGAATGCCGGTCCGCTGGGCGTACTCCAACTGCTTTATACGCCGACCGCGATGATCATCGCCCAGGTAGTGCTGGTTGTCCCGATTATCGCCGCGCTTACCCGCCAGGCCTGCGAGAACCTGCTTGAGGAATATGACGAGCAGCTCCGCTCGCTCGGCGCATCATCGAGCGCCATCGTCATTACTCTGTTGTGGGACGGCCGTTACCGGCTAATTACCGCCGTGCTCGCGGGCTTCGGACGGGCCATCGCCGAGGTTGGCGCCGTGATGATCGTGGGCGGTAATATCGACCATGTGACCCGTACCATGACCACGGCAATAGCGCTCGAAACCTCGAAAGGCGAAATTGCGCTGGCGCTTGCGCTCGGCATCGTCCTTCTGCTCACGGCCTTCGCCGTTAATGCGGCTCTCATGGGTGTGCTGCGCTTCGCTTCACGTCTCGCCTATGCTTGATCAAACCCCGCCCAACGGTTCCAAGGCCTCCATCAATGGGCATAGCCCTTTGCTGCCCCTAGAATTGCGCGGGCTGGCCTACGAAGCCAATGGCAAGCGCGTGATCGATCGGGTCGATCTCACCATCGAGGAGTCAGGCATCACCGTCATTATGGGACCGAACGGCGCGGGCAAGAGCGTGCTGCTGCGGCTGATGCACGGGCTGATCGCGCCGACCGCTGGCGAGGTGCTGTGGGGCGGCAGACGCCTGGACCGCAAGCTCGCGCGCCGGCAGGCGATGGTGTTTCAGAGGCCGGTATTGCTGCGTCGCTCAGCCGCCGCCAATATCGGGCACGCGCTGCGTTTACGCGGCATCGCCCGCGGCGACCGAGCCATCCGCGTCGGCGATGCCCTCAAGCTCGCGGGTCTGGAAACTCGCGCGGGTACGCCGGCACGGGTGCTGTCCGGCGGTGAGCAACAGCGGCTGTGTCTCGCGCGAGCGCTGAGTTTGGAGCCTGACATCTTGCTACTCGACGAGCCGACAGCCAGTCTTGATCCGGCTTCGACGCTCGCCATCGAGGAACTGCTGGTAGATGCTCAGCGCGGCGGTATCAAGATCATCGTGGTCACCCACGATGTCGGCCAAGCGCGCCGGCTCGCGCGCGACATTGCCTTTTTGCACCACGGCCGCATTGTTGAACATCAGGCAGCCAAGCGCTTTTTCGAACAGCCCAACAGCGACGCGGCCCAGGCCTTTCTCGCTGGCGGCCTGGTGCTTTGAGTAAAGGAGAAGGCCCGTGAAATTAAACTTCGATCGAAGGACCGTGGTGCGTATTGCCCTTGCGACGCTCCTCCTAGGCATTGCAGCGCCACGTGCCCCTCAGGCCGCAGACAAGTTCATTATCGTCCAGTCGACGACCTCGACCCAGAACTCTGGCTTGTTCGACTATATCCTGCCGATCTTCACCAAAAAGACCGGAATCGATGTGCGCGTGGTGGCAGTCGGCACCGGCCAGGCGCTGAAGAACGCCGAGAACGGCGACGGCGACGTAGTGCTGGTCCATTCCAAGCCAGACGAGGAGAAATTCGTTGCCGACGGCTGGGGCGTGAAGCGTCAGGACGTGATGTATAACGACTTCGTCATTGTCGGGCCCGCTGCCGATCCGGCCAAGATCGCCGGGCTCAAGGACGCGGTCGCAGGCTTCAAGAAGATTGCCGAAACTGGAGCGGTGTTTGCCTCACGCGGCGACGACTCCGGCACCAACAAAGCAGAGATCAGACTGTGGCAGGATGCCGGTATCGACCCTAAGCCCGCGAGCGGCAAATGGTACCTCGAGACCGGCTCCGGCATGGGCGCGACCCTCAACACGGCGGTCGGCAAACAGGCCTACGCGCTGACCGATCGCGGCACCTGGCTCAGTTTTGCTAACAAGGATGACTTCAAAGTCTTAGTCGATGGCGATCCCAAGCTGTTCAACCAATATGGTGTGATACTGGTCAATCCGGCCAAGCATCCCAGTGTCAAAGCAAAAGAGGGACAGGCCTTCATCGACTGGCTGACCGGTTCTGAAGGGCAGGCCGCTATTGCAAGCTACAATATCGATGGGCAGCAACTCTTCTTTCCCAATGCGCGGCCGCAGAGCTGAACACTCGAAGGAGTCGGAGCGCATTATCGTGCAGGCTTAATCACGTTTTTCTTAAGCACGTCCCCGGTGACGGCACAGTATGTCATTTCCACCAAATTGTTATCCTCGTCCCACACCCCTCGCGTGACAGTGGAATTCTCAAGATCAAAAGTTAGCCCCTTGCTTGGGTTTGACACGATCCGCGGCGTTTCACCTGTTTCCGCCGTCCGCATTTTTGCCCATGCCAAGGCCTGCTCAAAAGTCTCTGGGTAATCTGGCGCCTGGCTCTTTTCGCCAATCATCCTGATACGATACGTCCAAAGACTGCCCATAAGAAGGTCGACTACGATCCTCCGAGTGGACTCTACAGCTGACGTTTGGGCAGCGTAGCGAATGTAATGTCCGCTTTGGGTCAAAAGCTGACGTGATGTCAACGAATGCTAATGTCCACTTTGTGCCACAAGCTGACTTACGGGCAATCCCCCGCTCACATAGTATGGAAGCTGTCCGCGCAGAGGCGAGACATGTCACCCAGACATCCGGTGATTGCCATAACAGGTTCGTCAGGGGCGGGCACGACAACCGTGACAACGACCTTTCAACAGATCTTTCGCCGTGAGGGTGTCAAGGCGGTGATTGTCTACGGCGATGCCTTTCATCGCTATGATCGCGATAGCATGCGGACAAAAATGGCCGAGGCGCAGAGCAAGGGCGAGATGCATTTCAGCCATTTCGGTCCCGAGGCCAACCTCTTCGAGGAGCTTGAGACGTTATTTCGCGTCTACGGAGAAAGCGGGACGGGAAAGGCACGCAAGTACCTTCACCAGGAGGAAGAGGCCGCACCCTATCAACAGAAGGCAGGCACGTTTACGCCGTGGGAGGACATCCCGTCAGACACGGACATGCTCTTCTATGAGGGGCTGCATGGAGCAATCGTCACCGAGACGGTCAATGTCGCCCAGCACGCCGATCTCCTGATCGGTGTCGTTCCAGTCATCAACCTCGAATGGGTTCAGAAGCTCCATCGCGACAAGATGGTACGCGGCTACACAAGAGCGGTTGTCGACACGATCCTGCGCCGTATGCCCGACTACATAAACTATATCGCGGCGACCTATGGACCGTACTCGGTCTACCGCCCACCAAGTTCAATCCAGTTCCCTCTCATGTCCGCTTTGTGCGCTTGCTCGATTCTTGTTTGATAAATAGGAGACGACGCTAAATCCGCACGAGCTTCGGCTTTGGGTCATTAGCGGATACACTGACAAGTCGGCGCCATGGTGCTTTGCGAGGTCACGACATGTCACTTTTCCGTCTCGTCTATGCGAGCACGTCACTGTTGAGCGATGAGCCTGATTTGGCACGCGAGCAGATCGAGCAGATCCTACTCGTATCACGCCGTAACAACGAGGCCGCCGAGATCACCGGAGCGCTTCTCTTCAGCGATACCAATTTTTCCCAGGTGCTCGAAGGTCCCCGGGCCGAGGTCGAGCGCCTCTACGAGACCCTTAACCACGACCCGCGCCACAAGGACCTGCTCCTTCTCTTGAGTGAACCGCTGGCTGCGCGGCAGTTCCCGGATTGGTCGATGGCCTATATTGGCCCTAACCAATGGGCAAAACAGGCGGCGGGACCGCCTAGCCGTGAACCTGCTGGGGCTCGACGGCTCCTTGCCTTGATGGGTCAGACCCTGAACCGCGGTTGAACTTTAGTCCACGCACACCTGACCTGGCCACGGCCAACTCAATTGTGGTGTGGCAAACGCCACTGCGCGAGTCCGGTGCCACCCTCGACTGGCTCGGGCATTGCCCCACGCGAGGATACGGCGACGCATTGCTTGCTTAATGGCACAGCGCTGAATGTCCGTTGTGGGTCATTAGACCGAAAAACCGGCAGCGTCCGCTTTACCCCTTAAAGCAGACATTTCTCAGCGTGGGCATCGATGTCCGCTAAGTGCGAGAAGCGGACATCCGCTTAGTGATATCGAGGTGACGCATTCACTACGCCGTCAAGATTAAGACGGGCGCGTTTAGTAGCAATAATCCCAATAGCCGCGGATCATGTACGGATCAGCCCAGTACCAGCAAAGATAGGGTTCGGGTGCGTAGGGCACGACGCCTACGCCGTTGGCCGCCAGAATCGATCCAAGGAAGACGCCGCCGATGAACTCACCATAATAAGGCTGGGGATTCCAGTTTCGCACATAGGCGCGCCGATCCCAGTTCTTGTTCCAATTGTTGTTGTAGCCGCTCCAGCCATTGCCATAATTTTTGTGGTTCTGGCTCCAATGTTGGTAGCCGTTCTTGCTCCAGTTTCCGTCGTCGTCGTGGTCACCCTTGTTGCCGTACTTCTTCCAGTTGTCGTTGTTGCCACCCTTCCAGTGACCGTTGTCGTCATTGCCGTCGTGGTCACCCTTGTTTCCGTACTTCCTCCAGCTGTCGTTGTTTCCACTCTTCCAATGACCGTTGTCGCCGTTGCCGTCGTGGTCACCTTTGTCGCCGTACTTGCCTCCCTTGCCGTTGTTGTTCCAGTTGCCGTTGTTTCCTCCGTTCCGATGACCGTTGTCGCCGCCGCCATCGCCTTGCCTATTGTCATCGTCCTTGTCCCGGTTGGCGTTCTTGCCGCTCCGGTGTTTCTTGTCGTCCCCGTTGTCATCGCCGTCGTTCTCCGCGACCACGATCGCGGCGCTTGCCCGGACGTCACTTGTCAAAGGGGGGACAGCCTTCGCGTAGCCTTGCTCACTCACGCCGGCCAAGGCGGAGTTTTGCCAACTCGCGAGTCCAACGCCAAGCGTGAGAGCGGAGCCGAGAATGAGTCCACGGCGGAAGCGTGCCAGGCGGTCAGAGATCATGTCTTCCTCCAAGGTAGGCGATTTGCCTCTTGTCCTGAATCATAGGGACTCCGGCTTTACAACGGTCGTCTTTCCAGCCTCCGTCAAAAGATCATTCAGCTCTGCAAGACGCGCTTTAGCTCGTTCTATCGAATCCTCAGTAGTATCGATCCAGCCCGCACCTATATCCTCGCCCGTCCGAACTTTGCCTGCGCGCAGCAGCTCAAGCTGCTGCTCAATACTCGCTTGCTCTTGCTTGCACCAGGCGATGAAACGATCGGGCGCTGCCATGGGCTAGTTCGATCTACCAGTTCACACCGGCGTGGTAAGCGTCCATTGCGGACCCAGGCGGCTGCTCCCACGAAGCCGAGAGGGCTCGGCTTGGAGCGGGAGCCAAATGCACCAGTGACGATACCAGCGAGAACAAAGTCATAAGCCCTGCGAAAACCCAGGCTTTCACTGGAACGCGCGTCCTTATTGGAAGATTGCCCAGCGTGTTCATGGCAAATTTCCGAAGCCCACTCCCGCTGAAACAACGTGGGAAGAGTCTCTCTGTTCCCGCAGAACGTCGATGCGCCGATGATGATGACGAGGACAAAGGCGGGTCCCTGAGACAAACGTACAGATGCCTTGCGGCATGGCAAGAAGCGCATTTTTTATGGAAGCGGCCAGCCGAGCGCGAGCAGCGCCCCTTCAGAGGACCATAGGCCGATCGGCGAGTTCACGGCTCAGATAGAGCGAAGGGTCCCTTAGAACGCTTTGAGTCGCAAATGTTCTTGTCAGATGTGACGCGCTGCCGGTGGCTGGCGACCACGCACACTATGTCGCGTTCATGTTGCGTGGAGCTGCCGCTGTTCTATGGGACGCGTTGGAAACCAATAGGATCATGTTGCAGTTTCTGGCTGCGATGCAACATGAACAGAAAGAGGGGGCTAGCTAAAAAGCAAGCCCCCTCAATCGATTAGAAGAACCCCATGGCCTTGGGGGAGTAGCTGACCAGGATATTCTTGGTCTGCTGGTAATGGTCGAGCATCATCTTGTGGTTCTCGCGCCCGATGCCTGACTTCTTATAGCCGCCGAACGCCGCATGCGCCGGGTAGAGGTGGTAGCAATTGGTCCACACCCGTCCCGCCTGGATGCCACGGCCCATGCGATAGGCGCGGTTGATGTCGCGGGTCCACACGCCGGAGCCGAGGCCGTAGAGCGTGTCGTTGGCGATCTGGAGCGCCTCGTCCTCGTCCTCGAAGGTGGTGACGGAAAGCACGGGGCCGAAGATCTCCTCCTGGAAGATGCGCATCTTGTTGTTGCCCTCGAACACGGTGGGCTTCATGTAATAGCCTTCCGAGAGCTCGCCGTTGAGCGCGAGACGCTCACCGCCGGTCAAGAGCTTGGCGCCTTCCTTCCTGCCGATATCAACATAGGACAGGATCTTTTCGAGCTGATCGTTGGAGGCTTGCGCGCCGATCATGGTCGAGAGCTCGAGCGGATTGCCCTGCTTGATCTTGTTCACCCGCGCGATCGCCTTCTCCATGAACTTGTCGTAGATCGAGCGCTGCACCAGCGCGCGCGAGGGGCAGGTGCAGACCTCGCCCTGGTTCAGCGCGAACATGGCGAAGCCCTCGAGCGCCTTGTCGAAGAAGGCGTCGTCCGCGGCCATCACGTCGGCGAAGAAGATGTTGGGCGACTTGCCGCCGAGCTCGAGCGTGACCGGGATCAGGTTCTCGGAGGCATATTGCATGATCAGCCGGCCGGTGGTGGTCTCGCCGGTGAAGGCGATCTTGGCGATGCGCTTGTTCTGGGCGAGCGGCTTGCCGGCCTCGACGCCGAAGCCGTTGACGACGTTGAGCACGCCGGGCGGCAAGAGGTCGCCGACGATGTCCATCAGCACCATGATCGACATCGGCGTCTGCTCGGCGGGCTTCAGCACCACGCAATTGCCGGCGGCGAGAGCGGGCGCGAGCTTCCACACCGCCATAAGGATCGGGAAGTTCCACGGGATGATCTGCCCGACCACGCCGAGCGGCTCGTGAAAGTGATAGGCGATGGTGTCGTGATCGATTTCCGACAGCGAGCCTTCCTGCGCGCGGAGGCAGGCGGCGAAATAGCGGAAATGATCGATCGCCAGCGGGATGTCGGCGAAGGTGGTCTCGCGGATCGGCTTGCCGTTGTCGATGGTTTCGACCGTGGCGAGCACCTTGAGGTTCTCCTCCATGCGGTCGGCGATCTTGTTGAGGATCTCGGCGCGCTTGGCGGGCGCGGTGTTGCCCCAGGCGTCCTTGGCCTTATGCGCGGCGTCGAGCGCGAGCTCGATATCGGCGGCTTGCGAGCGGGCGATCTGGCAGACCGGCTTGCCGGTGATGGGGCTGATATTGTCGAAATAGTCGCCGTCGACCGGCGCCACCCATTTGCCGCCGATGAAATTCTCGTAGCGCGGGCGCAACGCCACCCGCGCATTCAAAGTCTCGATGACTTGGTGAAGCATACTGTCCTCCCATGGACACGAGGGGCCGCTTTTAGTTTTCTTCTAGGTCAATCCTTTCCCCCGCCTTGACCTGCGTCAAGCGGAACCTAAGGTTGCGGATGTCGAATTGGGACGGAGCGGGAACAGTGCGGCTACCAAGGCGTTCGTCAGGAAACTCAACAACCTAGGAGGGATAGAGATGGCAGGCAGAAGCATAAGTCCGATGTTCGCCTTTCTGCTCGGAGTGGTGGTGGTCGGTCTGGGCGTGCTGGCCTATGTGCTTTACGAGCGGCAGCACCGAGAGGTGCTGAGGATCAACGTGCCGGGGTTCTCCGGCGAGATCACCAAGGACAAAGGAATCGATATCGAGGTCGGCAAGGACCGCTAGCGCGTCGCCACTTTCGCTGGTTGGCAAGACGGCCGGGCATTGGGCACGGCGGGTAACCCACGTTGGACTCGCGTTGGGGTTTTGCTAATTTGGGGGCCCGCCGAAGCCAAGGGTGTCCCCCATGACCCGTGTTGTTGTGGGTCTGCTCACCGTCCTCCTGTCCGCGACAATCTCACCCTCGTTTGCCGAAGAGGGCATCACGGAACAAGAAAACAAGCGACTGCACGATGCACTGCAGTCCTTCACGGTGCCCGCAGATCTCCAAGCCGAGAACCTCACCTCCGAAAGACGACCCGCTGCGGTCGCTGCCGACGGAGATGGCGACGGACTGACTGACAACGTCGAACGGCAGCTCGGCACCGATCCGGCCAATCCCGATACCGATGGCGATGGCCTGCTCGATGGATGGGAAGTCTATGGCGTGAACGGCATCGACCTCCGCGCCAAGCACGCCTCGCCTCTGCATAAGGACATCTTCGTGGAGATGGACTATATGCGGCGGCAGACCGCCGCCCATGGTCTTGCGCCGAATAACGCGGTGCTGAAGCGCATCGCTCTGATCTATGCCAACAGCCCGGTGAGCAATCCCGACGGGCGCGACGGCATTAACATCCATCTCGAGCTCGGCAATGAGGTGCCTTACGACGAGGACCTCAACCCGTCCGAAGAAGAATTCAGCAAGCTCAAGGAGGCGAATTTCGATCCCAAGCGCGCACCCGTCTACCATTACATGATCTGGGCCAACGGCTATGACGGCGATTTGTCGAGCGGCTACTCCTTTGCCATCCCGAGCTCAGACTTCATCGTGACGCTCGGCAAGTGGCACGACGGGGATGGCGGCACCGACTCGGAAAAGGTCGGCACGTTCGCCCATGAGCTTGGGCACAATCTCGGGCTTAGGCATGGTGGCTCCGAGGACATCAACTACAAGCCCAATCACCTCAGCATCATGAATTACTTCTTTCAGACCGACGGGGTGATCCGTGACGGCAAAGGGGTATTCGACTACCAGCGGTTTGCCATACCCCGCTTGCCGGAAGCCGCGTTGAAGGAGCGCGAGGGCCTCGGCGGGGGCGCCGATCTTCGCGGCTACAACACGGTCTATTGGTTGAACTCGGATACGGCGAAGGCCGTGGCGGCCGGCGCTGCGATCGATTGGGATCAAAATGGGAGAATCGATGCGGTTCGGCGCCGCCTCGATCTCAATGCCGATGGCGCGTTAAACGGCTTGGCGGGCACGCCGGATGAGTGGTCGATTCTCGTCTTCAATGGCGGGAGCATCGGCAAGCAGATCGAGATCGCCAGGCTGTTCACTGTGGCGCGCAGCCAGTATCGGAAGATGCCCGTGCCCGAGCTGACCGAGCAGCAGCGCAGCAAGATTCGCCAAGCCCTCCCGCAGCCCTAGGGCCTGGGCGTCGCTCCCGGACTACGCAATCAGCACGGCGGCGCCGGTGAGCTCGCCGCGGCGCAAGCGCTCGAGCGCCTCGTTGGCGGCGGATAGCGGCATGGGGCTCACGCTGGTTTTGACCGAGAGTTTCGGCGCCAGCGCCAGGAATTCACGCGCATCGGCCCGGGTCAGATTGGCGACCGAGCGCAGCACGCGCTCCTCCCACAGAATGTCGTAAGGGAAGCTCGGGATGTCGCTCATGTGGATGCCGCCGCACACCACGACGCCGCCCTTGCGCACGGCGCGCAGCGCCGCCGGTACCAGCGCGCCGACCGGGGCGAAGATGATCGCCGCGTCGAGCGCTTGCGGGGGCGCGGCGTCAGAGCCTCCGGCCCATACGGCGCCGAGGCTCAAGGCGAAGTCTCGCGCTTGCCGGTCGCCGGGCCTGGTGAAGGCGTAGACCTCGCGGCCTTGCGCGCGGGCCACTTGCGCGACGATATGCGCCGCCGCGCCGAAGCCATAGATGCCGAGGCGATGTGGATCGCCGGCAAGCTTCAGCGAGCGATAGCCGATCAGCCCGGCGCAAAGCAGCGGCGCGGCTTCGGCATCGCTATAGACCTCAGGCAGCTTGAAGGCGTAACGCGCATCGGCGACCGTATAGCCGGCATAGCCGCCGTCGATCTGGTAGCCGGTGAAGCGCGGGTTGTCGCAGAGATTTTCCTGATCCGAGCGGCAGTAGAAGCACGTGCCGTCGGTGAAGCCCAGCCACGGCACGCCGACGCGATCGCCGATGGCGAAGTCCACGACACCCGGCCCGAGCGCCGCCACATGGCCGACGATCTCATGGCCGAGCACGAGCGGAAGCTTGGGCTGCGCCAGCTCGCCGTCGAAGATATGCAGATCGGTGCGGCACACGCCGCAGGCGGCGACCTTGATGAGGATCTCGCCGGGCCCCGGCTCGGGCACTTTCAGCGAGGCGGCGCGCAGCGGCGTGCCGGCCCGCTCGAGCAGCATCGCCTGCATCTCCCGCGGGATGGTCATGCGAGCCTGCACTCCTCTCGTCCGGGCTTGCGCGGTTGGCGCTCACCCCGTGCGGCCGGCGTCCTTGCACGGGACGGTCTCGCCGAAATCCGCGAGCGTGATGGTTTGCTGCCGCTCCGGCGGCAGCTGCGACAGGATCGCGCCGGCGACGAAGCAATAATATCCCGCCAGCATCAACGTCCGGTCCTCGTTCGAACGGAAGCGCGCCGAGCGCTCGATCCTGTCGATCTGCGCCAGCGCGGCTTGCGTCACCTGGCGCAGCGCTGCCATGACCGAGGCCGGCGTCGATTGGGCGGCTTCGTCGAGCAACGCATCGACCGCGCGGGCATTCAGCTTGTCGAGCAGGCGGCAACTGTCGCTCGCCAAATAGTCCTGATAGGCCTGCGATCCCGCCTCGGAGGCGAGCAAGCGCTTCTCGATGTCGACGAGCGCCAAGGCAAGCCCGCGCAGGTCTTTCGACGATGCCGGGTCGGCGAGCAAGGCCGCCACCTGCTGGCGATAAGCCTCCCAGCGCTCGGGCGGGATCGGAATTGGCGACGACGACGCGGCGAACGCGACGATGTCGCAGCCTTCGATATTCTTGAAGGCGAGCGCGGGGCTCGCGCCGAGCACCGCCGCGATGGCGGCGACGCTCGCCAGCAGACGGAGAGCGTGTCTCACTCGAGCGTCGCGCGGAGTTGCTCGAGCTGCGAGGACCGGGCCGTTTGCGGGTTCAGCTTGTAGCGATAATAGCCGACCATATCCCGCACGCGCTGAAACTGCTGCGGGGTGAAACGCTTCATGCAGGCGTCGTCGGTATAATCCATGTAATTGTCGACCGGGTCGTAGCGCGTCTCGCCCGGGCAGGCGGAGGGCTGGTGCACGGGGCAGCCGAATGCGGATCTTGCCTCGAAGGGGGTGTCCTCGATGTAGTCGCCGGGCGCCTCGCAGCCGTCCTGGAAGGTGTGATAGAGGCCGCACCAATGCCCGATCTCATGCACGGCGGTCATGCCAAGGTCGAACGGCCAATTCGGCAGGGGCCTGGCGGCATCCGGCAAGCTCGCATGGTGCAGAACGACGCCGTCGATCTCCGGCGCTTGCGCGAGGTCCCAGGGAAAGGCGGCGAAGCCGAGAATCCCATTGGCGGGTTCGCAGGTAAAAATATTGAGGCAGTGCTCGGAGTCCTTGCCGAGCGAGGCCTTCATCTCGTTCACGGCATCGGTCTCGATATCGATGCCAAACCATGCGGGATTGTCGTTCAATTCCACGTCGATGGTTTTGAATTGGAGGCCGGTCGGCGCGTAGATCTTGTTGAGCGTGGCGATCTGCGCCTTGAGCTGACTATCCGGAAGATGGCCGCGTTCGCCCTGATGCACGATGTGCCAGCGGACCGGAACCGGCGTCGTGCCGCGGAAACTCATGCGATGCGCGCGCAGCGCGTTGACGACGCGGTTGGCCTGGATTTTCGCCGCCGGGGTGGGCGGCGGTGTGGCGCAGAGCCGCTTCGGTGCGGCGAGCGCATCCTGGGCGAACAGCGGATCGATTTTGGCGGTGGCGGTGGCCAAGCAGGCGCACGCGGAGGACATGAGGAATTCACGCCGGTTCACGACTAACCTCCCGAATGGTTTGTTCTGGCTGGAAGCGCGTGCCTGGTCCCACCTTAACCAAGCGACCGCTGCCGGGCGGGCGAGATTACTCCATCCCTTCAAAGCGCAGGAAGCGTTTTCAGCTTAAGGTTTTGTCACCTTCGAGACGGCTCGCGCGCTGCTTGAGGGTGTCTTCGAGCCGCTTGATCCAGGGCACTTCCTCGCCTCTCCCCTCGCGCATGCCGCGGATCAGGCCGAGATTGCGCGCCGTGGTTTCGAGTTCCCATGAGGCGCGCGCCACGGCAAGCGCGTCGCCGAGCCTGTCATTGGCATCGTCTTCGTCGCGGGCGAGCACGGCCAGCTCGAGCAGCGTGGCGTGGTCCCAATAGTCCGGCGCCTTGGCCGCCTTGCGCGCGGCGGCATAGCGGACCACCGGCAGGATCTCCGCTTGGCGCGGGTCGGCCTTGGGCATCATCTCCATCAAGGTCACCGCATTGATGCCGGGATAGGCGTCGCGCCAATCCGCCTCGAAGCCGGCAAGGTAGGTGTCGATGGCGTTCTTGAGCAGCGCGCGCGCCTCGGGCAGGCCCTCCTTCTTGGCGAGGTCCCAGCGGTCCTTGTACATGCGGCCCAACAGCCCGTTGGTCTCGCTCGACGGACCGAACTCGGCGATCACCTCACCCAGAACCTTCTCGGCTTCCTCGAAGCGGCCTTCGCGATTGAGCGCGAAGCCGAGCTGTTCGCGCATCATCTTGGCGCGTTGCAACGGCGGCGGCATGCGCTTGTAAAGCTCGATCATGGCGGCGTGGGCCTTCACGTCGCGCAAGGAAAGAAACAGGTCGACCACGACGCCGCTTTCGACCTCGAGCAGGTTGGAAAGCGCGGGGTCGTCGGCGACCTTCTTGACCGAGTCCGCTCCTTCCTTCACCGCCGCGCGCAAGCGGTCCTTGTAGCGCTTCGAATAGTCGACCGCCTTGCGGAAGATGTCGGTCTTGGTGTGATCGATCTCCCAGCGCGGCACCCCCTCGACCAATTGAAAGATCGGGCTGTCATCAAGCGGATTGCCGCGCGCCGATTGGAGTTGACCGGCGATCTGTCCGAGCGTCGTCTCGACGTCCAGCGGCTCGCCGGCGCCGTCGGTCTTGTAGGCGATGCCGCGCACCAGAGCGATGTCGAAGGGCAACACGGTGCCCTCGGCGAACACGATCACCGTGCTGCGCGGGCGCATCGCGTGCCGGATGCCGAGCTCGTAGAATACGTTGGGGTTGGCGCCGGTGATGTCGGCCACGGCGTAATGGCAGAGCATCAGCCGCTCGAACATCGGCTTGTGGATGGTGCCGCCGATCTTCTCCTCGTCGGCGCGGATCGGCTCGAGCCCCGAATGCTCGACCGCGGGGGCGATGATCTTGGCGTAGACGGCGTCGAAATTGGTGACGCGCCCGGCCGCGTCCATCTTCTTGCCGAACGGCATCAGCACGAAGCAGAGCGGGAGGAGCTGATCCGTGTCGTCCATGGCTGACAGAAGGCGTGATGAATACGGTTATTCGAGGTTGCTGTTGATCGCCGCTTGGATCGCCGCGTCGGGGTTGCCGAGCCATTTCTGCTGGCCCGAGGTCGTCAGCAATCCCCAGGCCTGCGCGGCGCCCGGCGCGAACAGCACGTGAAGTTGATTGTCGCCGCAATCATGCGCCTTGCACACCCAGCCGAGCGTATAGACCTTGCCTTGGATCGGCACGTCCTTGGACGGGCTCGACGGGCCGTCGAAGGTCTTGGCGTAATTCTTGACCCAGGCGGGAACGCCGGCGCCGGCGAGCATTGCGTTCCATGCGGCGAGATAAGGCTTCTGCTTCAGAAGGTCGAACAGATAGGGGCCAGACGGCGCGTCGGCTGCGCGAGCGGGCGCGCCGCAGAGAAGCAGCGCGATGACGAGCAGCGGCCTTATGATCATGGGGCTCTCCGTCGGTTGAGCGACGGCGCGATCATAGCCCGTTTGCTAGTGGCGGACGAGCGGCCAGCCTTGCAGGCTCGGGCGGAGCGGCATGACGGGCGCTTGGTCGCGCTCGTAGGCGGCTGAGGGACGGGCGCTCAAAGGCCCGGTCAGACGCCGCTCCGGCACGAACGAGGACGCCTGCCACAGCGCCCTGAAGGCGAGGTGGCCGAGCCGCACGGTGTCGGGGGCCTGCTCGTCGAACAGGGTGAGCGCATTGCGTCTGTCGGCGTCGCGGCGCATGGCATCGCCCGACCAGCACATCGCTTCGCCATAGGTCACTTGCTCATGCGCGTCGAGCAGGCGCGGATTGCGCGCCCAGCGGATCAGCTCGCCGGCGCCCGCGTTCGGGGTCAGCTCCGAGATCGCGGCGAAGAGTTGCCGCAGCTCGTCCTCGGGATCGATGTTCGCGAGAATCACCTTGACGCCCACGCCGGAGCGCTGGAGCGCGCCCTTCGTGCCGACCAGAGCCTTGGCCGGGTCTGAACCGGCCGAGCGCAGAATCATGGTGAGGGAGGAGCCGGCTTTGGCGACCTCGATAAAGCGCGACATCATTTGCAGATGCCGGCGCAGCTCGCTTTGTCTCAAATCCCTCGTACTTTCCGAACTGACCACAACGCGCATGTTCCCCCTCGCATCTGTGGATGTGGCTGACGGGCAGACGCTATGGCGCTTCCCTTTCCTCTTCCCATGAATAGCAAGAACAGGGTTAAGGAAGGCTTGACTGGAGTGCTGTTTTGATGCGCCACGCGTTACGCCTCTGCCGGTTAATGCCCTTTGTCTGTCTGTGCTTCGGGGGTCGGTAAAAACGGACGGCGAGCTTTATCGTCGTCCGAATCGGAACCGCCGCCCGCCTCCAGGCGGCCGTTCGCGAATCTCTCATCTCGATCATCGAAGGATCGTCGAGACAAAACCTTGATGAGGGAGTTCTGCTTGAAGCTTGGGAAGAGCGCGCGCAGCCGCGCGAGCCGCTGATTGTGGACTTCCAGGCTGTTCCTCCCGCCTGTGAAGGCGTAGACCTCGCGGCCTTGCGCGCGGGCCACTTGCGCGACGATATGCGCCGCCGCGCCGAAGCCATAGATGCCGAGGCGATGTGGATCGCCGGCAAGCTTCAGCGAGCGGTAGCCGATCAGCCCGGCGCAAAGCAGCGGCGCGGCTTCGGCATCGCTATAGACCTCAGGCAGCTTGAAGGCGTAACGCGCATCGGCGACCGTATAGCCGGCATAGCCGCCGTCGATCTGGTAGCCGGTGAAGCGCGGGTTGTCGCAGAGATTTTCCTGATCCGAGCGGCAGTAGAAGCACGTGCCGTCGGTGAAGCCCAGCCACGGCACGCCGACGCGATCGCCGATGGCGAAGTCGACGACACCCGGCCCGAGCGCCGCCACATGGCCGACGATCTCATGGCCGAGCACGAGCGGCAGCTTGGGCTGCGAGAGCTCGCCGTCGAAGATATGCAGATCGGTGCGGCACACGCCGCAGGCGGCGACCTTGACGAGGATCTCGCCGGGCCCAGGCTCGGGCACCTTCAGCGAGGCGGCGCGCAGCGGCGTGCCGGCCCGCTCGAGCAGCATCGCCTGCATCTCCCGCGTGATGGTCATGCGAGCCTGCACTCCTCTCGTCCGGGCTTGCGCGGCTGGCGCTCACCCCGTTCGGCCGGCGTCCTTGCACGGGACGGTCTCACCGAAATCCGCGAGCGTGATGGTTTGCTGCCGTTCCGGTGGCAGCTGCGACAGGATCGCGCCGGCGACGAAGCAATAATATCCCGCCAGCATCAACGTCCGGTCCTCGTTCGAACGGAAGCGCGCCGAGCGCTCGATCCTGTCGATCTGCGCCAGCGCAGCTTGCGTCACCTGGCGCAGCGCTACCATGACCGAGGCCGGCGTCGATTGGGCGGCTTCGTCGAGCAACGCGTCGACCGCGCGGGCATTCAGCTTGTCGAGCAGGCGGCAACTGTCGCTCGCCAAATAGTCCTGATAGGTCTGCGATCCCGCCTCGGAGGCGAGCAAGCGCTTCTCAATGTCGACGAGCGCCAAGGCAAGCTCGCGCAGGTCTTTCGACGATGACGGGTCGGCGAGCAAGGCCGCCACCTGCTGGCGATAGGCCTCCCAGCGCTCGGGTGGGATCGGAACCGGCGACGACGACGCGGCGAACGCGACGATGTCGCAACCTTCGATATTCTTGAAGGCGAGCGCGGGGCTCGCGCCGAGCGTCGCCACGATGGCGGCGACGCTTGCGAGCAGCCGGAGAGCGTGTCTCACTCGAGCGTCGCGCGGAGTTGCTCAAGCTGCGAGGATCGGGCCGTTTGCGGGTTCAGCTTGTAGCGATAATAGCCGATCATATCCCGCACGCGCTGAAACTGCTGCGGGGTGAAACGCTTCATGCAGGCGTCGTCGGTATAATCCATGTAGTTGTCGACCGGGTCGTAGCGCGTCTCGCCCGGGCAGGCGGAGGGCTGGTGCACGGGGCAGCCGAATGCGGATCTTGCCTCGAAGGGCGTGTCCTCGACGTCGTCGCCAGGCGCCTCGCAGCCGCCCTGGAAGGTGTGATAGAGGCCGCACCAATGCCCGATCTCATGCACGGCGGTCATGCCAAGGTCGAACGGCCAATTCGGCAGGGGCCTGGCGGCATCCGGCAAGCTCGCATGGTGCAGAACGACGCCGTCGATCTCCGGGGCTTGCGCGAGGTCCCAGGGAAAGGCGGCGAAGCCGAGAATCCCATTGGCGGGCTCGCAGGTAAAAATGTTGAGGCAGTGCTCGGAGTCCTTGCCGAGCGAGGCCTTCATCTCGTTCACGGCATCGGTCTCGATATCGATGCCAAACCATGCGGGATTGTCATTCAATTCCACGTCGATGGTTTTGAATTGGAGGCCGGTCGGCGCGTAGATTTTGTTGAGCGTGGCGATCTGCGCCTTGAGCTGACCATCCGGGAGATAGCCGCGTTCTCCCTGATGCACGATGTGCCAGCGGACCGGAACCGGCGTCGTACCGCGGAAACTCATGCGATGCGCGCGCAGCGCATTGACGACGCGGTTGGCCTGGATTTTCGCCGCCGGGGTGGGCGGCGGTGTGGCGCAGAGCCGCTTCGGTGCGGCAAGCGCGTCCTGGGCGAACAGCGGATCGATTTTGGCGGTGGCGGTGGCCAAGCAGGTGCACGCGGAGGACATGAGGAATTCACGCCGGTTCACGACTAACCTCCCGAATGGTTTGTTCTGGCTGGAAGCGCGAGCCTGGTCCCACCTTAACCAAGCGACCGCTGCCGAGCGGCCGAGATTACTCCATCCCTTCAAAGCGCAGGAAGCGTTTTCAGCTTAAGGTTTTGTCACCTTCGAGACGGCTCGCGCGCTGCTTCAGGGTGTCTTCAAGCCGCTTGATCCAGGGCACTTCCTCGCCTCTCCCCTCGCGCATGCCGCGGATCAGGCCGAGATTGCGCGCCGTCGTTTCGAGTTCCCATGAGGCGCGCGCCACGGCAAGCGCCTCGCCGAGCCTGTCATCGGCATCGTCTTCGTCGCGGGCGAGCACGGCAAGCTCAAGCAGCGTGGCGTGGTCCCAATAGTCCGGCGCCTTGGCCGCCTTACGCGCGGCCGCATAGCGTACCACCGGCAGGATCTCCCCTTGGCGCGGGTCGGCCTTGGGCATCATCTCCATCAAGGTCACCGCATTGATGCCGGGATAGGCGTCGCGCCAATCCGCCTCGAAGCCGGCAAGGTAGGTGTCGATGGCATTCTTGAGCAGCGCGCGCGCCTCGGGCAGACCCTCTTTCTTGGCGAGGTCCCAGCGGTCCTTATACATGCGACCCAATAACCCGTTGGTCTCGCTCGACGGACCGAACTCGGCGATCACCTCACCCAGGACCTTCTCGGCTTCCTCGAAGTGGCCCTCGCGGTTGAGCGCGAAGCCGAGTTGCTCGCGCATCATCTTGGCGCGTTGCAACGGAGGCGGCATGCGCTTGTAAAGCTCGATCATGGCGGCGTGAGCCTTCACGTCGCGCAAGGAAAGAAACAGATCGACCACGACGCCGCTTTCGACCTCGAGCAGGTTGGAAAGCGCGGGGTCGTCGGCGACCTTCTTGACCGAGTCCGCCCCTTCCTTCACCGCCGCGCGCAAGCGGTCCTTGTAGCGCTTCGAATAGTCGACTGCCTTGCGGAAGATGTCGGTCTTGGAGTGATCGATCTCCCAGCGCGGCACCCCCTCGACCAATTGAAAGATCGGGCTGTCATCAAGCGGGTTGCCGCGCGCCGATTGGAGTTGACCGGCGATCTGTCCGAGCGTCGTCTCGACGTCTAGCGGCTCGCCGGCGCCGTCGGTCTTGTAGGCGATGCCGCGCACCAGCGCGATGTCGAAGGGCAGCACCGTGCCCTCGGCGAACACGATCACCGTGCTGCGCGGGCGCATCGCGTGCCGGATGCCGAGCTCGTAGAATACGTTGGGGTTGGCGCCGGTGATGTCGGCCACGGCGTAGTGGCAGAGCATCAGCCGCTCGAACATCGGCTTGTGGATGGTGCCGCCGATCTTCTCCTCGTCGGCACGGATCGGCTCGAGCCCCGAATGCTCGACCGCAGGGGCGATGATCTGGGCGTAGACGGCGTCGAAATTGGTGACGCGCCCGGCCGCGTCCATCTTCTTGCCGAACGGCATCAGCACGAAGCAGAGCGGGAGGAGCTGATCCGTGTCGTCCATGGCTGACAGAAGGCGTGATGAATACGGTTATTCGAGGTTGCTGTTGATCGCCGCTTGGATCGCCGCGTCGGGGTTGCCGAGCCATTTCTGCTGGCCCGAGGTCGTCAGCAATCCCCAGGCCTGCGCGGCACCCGGCGCGAACAGCACGTGAAGTTGATTGTCGCCGCAATCATGCGCCTTGCACACCCAGCCGAGCGTATAGACCTTGCCTTGGATCGGCACGTCCTTGGACGGGCTCGACGGGCCGTCGAAGGTCTTGGCGTAATTCTTGACCCAGGCGGGGACGCCGGCGCCCGCAAGCATTGCGTTCCAGGCGGCGAGATAAGGCTTCTGTTTCAGAAGGTCGAACAGAGAGGGGCCGGAGGGGGCGTCGGCTGCGCGAGCGGGCGCGCCGCAGAGAAGCAGCGCGATGACGAGCAGCGGCCTTATGATCATGGGGCTCTCCGTCAGTTGAGCGACGGCGCGATCATAGCCCGTTTGCTAGTGGCGGACGAGCGGCCAGCCTTGCAGGCTCGGGCGGAGCGGCATGACGGGCGCTTGGTCGCGCTCGTAGGCGGCGGAGGGACGGGCGCTCAAAGGCCCGGTCAGGCGCCGCTCCGGCACGAACGAAGACGCCTCCCACAGCGCCCTGAAGGCGAGGTGGCCGAGCCGCACGGTGTCGGGGGCCTGCTCGTCGAACAGGGTGAGCGCATTGCGTCTGTCGGCATCGCGGCGCATGGCATCGCCCGACCAGCACATCGCTTCGCCATAGGTCACTTGCTCATGCGCGTCGAGCAGGCGCGGATTGCGCGCCCAGCGGATCAGCTCGCCGGCGCCGGCGTTCGGGGCCAGCTCCGAGATCGCGGCGAAGAGTTGCCGCAGCTCGTCCTCGGGATCGATGTTCGCGAGGATCACCTTGACGCGCACGCCGGAGCGCTGAAGCGCGCCCTTCGTGCCGACCAAAGCCTTGGCCGGGTCTGAACCGGCCGAGCGCAGAATCATGGTGAGGGAGGAGCCGGCCTTGGCGACCTCGAGAAAGCGCGACATCATTTGCAGATGCCGGCGCAGCTCGCTTTGTCTCAAATCCCTCGTACTTTCCGAACCGACCACAACGCGCATGTTCCCCCTCGCATCTGTGGATGTGGCTGACGGGCAGACGCTATGGCGCTTCCCTTTCCTCTTCCCATGAATAGCAAGAACAGGGTTAAGGAAGGCTTGACTGCAGTGCTGTTTTGATGCGCCACGCGTTACGCCTCTGCCGGTTAATGCCCTTTGTCTGTCTGTGCTTCGGGGGTCGGCAAAAACGGACGGCGAGCTTTATCGTCGTCCGAATCGGAACCGCCGCCCGCCTCCAGGCGGCCGTTCGCGAATCTCTCGTCTCGATCATCGAAAGATCGCCGAGACAAAACCTTGATGAGGGAGTTCTGCGTGAAGCTCGGGAAGAGCGCGCGCAACCGCGCAAGCCGCTGATAGTGGACTTCCAGGCCGACAACGCGATCGAAGCGCGCGCCATCAGGACCTGGCGACACAGGGGACACAGACATAGCCTGATCGTACTCCCAACCCGTCGACCGGCGGCTACGCCCCCCAGCGTTCCGATCCTTACTCGACTCAACGCTCCCAGCTAAACAAGGCCAATTCGTGACGTGTGCGGCGTGTCTGCTGCACTCTCCACTGCTCTATTTGGGGCAAGGGAGACCCGGCCTATGAGGCCCCGATTTCCTGACAGTGAGGAGCGCTGGCGGTCGACCGAGCCCTCAGCCTTCCCCTGTCATTGCCAGCCGCTCCCGGTTGGCATGTGAGGGCGAAATTGGTTCGCGGTTGCGACCGAGCCGGCTCGCTACTTCGTCCGCCACCCATACGCTGTGATCGATCTTGCCGGAGAATACGCTGAGATAGCCCGGCTCGTGCTCGGTGATGATCGACGGCCGCGCATCGGTAGCGTCGCTTTTGGCGAGGACCCGGCGGGGGCCCTGCGCGAAGCCCTTGAGGCGGCAGTTTCGCAATGCCGGGACGAATTCGCAGCAGCTGGCCAGTTGCGCATCGAACCAATCCTGCTTTGTTCACCTGCGCGAAAGGCGAAGTTTCCGGGTCGAGCCAGCGCCGGTCCAGAAATTCCGTTTCGTGTTGCGCGATGACTCCGTGGCCAACGTGGTAGAGCAGATATTGGCCGCCGCTGCCGAACGGGAGCAGGCACATGAATGGGCCATCGAGAATCGAGAGGCTCACCGGTCGAGGCAGATCAAGCTCGACAATCGAAGCGGCGGCATACTCGTAGCGGAACTCTTCGATGCTGTGGCCCAACCTCGCGGTCAGCCGGGTTCCATCCGCATAGCAGCAATTCACGACGGCATCGAAAACGTCAGCAGACTTGTCGTTGGCGTAGAGTCGAAACGATTTCCCGACACGTCGAATATCGGTGACTTCGATATCGGTCCGCACCGCCACCGCCGAGCGCAGCAGGCGTTCGCTCAGCAGGCGACGTAAGATCCACGGATCGTACATCAACTCGTCGGTCATGATCCCCAACGCGACCTGCTGCACGGGCGGTTCGAATCGGTCGGGCTCGATTTGGCGATAAGGCAAATGCATCCTTTGGCAAAACGCCAGGAACGCGCTCGGTGACGTCAGCGATCCTTCACGCGCGATGAAATAGGCGTTGGAGACGCCGGGCAGGACGGCGTCCGCGAACTCCTGTTTAAACCGACCGAAGCCGCGCTGGCATTGACGTGTGGTTTCCTCGTCGCGCGGGTAGTGGAAACCGAAATGCAGGCGATTTGCTAAGCTCGAGGTTCCTTGCATCAGAGCAGGCAGCCGCTCAAGCAGACTGACGGAGTGGCCAAATTCCGCCAGTCTGATGGCGATCAGCGTGCCGAAAACGCCGCCGCCAATGACCGCGATGCGCATTGAATTTCCCTCTCGGCGCATATCAGCGAATTTGGCGCACCGGTTCAACCGATTTTGTGGCCAGACGGTGCTCGCCGGTTAGAAGCGTTCCCGTGATCGGTGTCGACGGTACCGCCTCGGCCAAAAGCTAATTCTTCCTCAACCGAGACCTGCAACAAGATGATCGTGCGAACGCGGCTGCCGGACGGCGGAGGGATTGCGAGATGGTGGCATGGCTGGTGTTGCTCGGCGTCCTCCTGGTGCCGAGCGCCGCATTCCTGTTGTGGAGCTGGCGGTCGTCGCGCAACGACATGGCGCTGATGCGCGCGACCGAGACGACCCCGGCGGCGCATGTCGCCAAGCTGCCCCCCGGGAGCCTGGTCGAGCTCAAAGGCAGGCTCCGCTGCGCTTCGCCCGTGATCGGCGAGCTGTCGAACGCCGCTTGCGCGCACTTCGTTTCGACGGTGGAGCGCGATTACGAGTTCTTCGAATATGACTCCCATCGCAAGACCTCCTGCTGCAAGCGCAAGACGGAGATCGTCAAGACCACCACGCTGTTTGCACCGTTCGAGATCGAGGATGCGAGCGGCAGGGCCCGCGTCTCGCCCGAGCTGGCGATCATCGAAGGCATCGAGGCGGTCGCTCGCGAGGACGTTCGCCGGCATGCGGCGGAGGGCGAGAGCGTGATGCAGACCGCGCTCGGGGCCATCAACAACACCAATCGCACGCTTTGCTTCCGCTACAGGGAAACGCACTTGCCGGTCGACGTCGACATCTATGTGCTCGGCGTGGTTGGCGAGGACCGTTGCATCGGTGCGCCTCCGCAAGGCGCCAAGGGACAGCGCTTCCTCATCAGCGTCAACTCCGAGGAAGCGCGCGCGGCGGAGCTCGGCAGCAAGAGCAGATGGATGCTCGGGATTGGCGTGGTCTGCCTGGCCGGCGCCGCTGGTTTGCCTCGGCTCGGCGGCTTGGCTGGCGCGCCACGGTCTCGATCGGCCGGCACCGCCGCAGAGCGTCCTGCAAAACGAGAGCTGGTGGTAACAAGACGGTTGGTCTTGGCACAAAGCAGGACTACATAGCCTCATCATGACCGAAACTCCCAGCAAAGAGCGCGTGCTCGAAGCGCTGAAGCGGGTCAAAGGCCCGGACCTCAGCTCCGACATCGTCAGCCAAGGCCTCGTCTCCGAGATCGTCATCAACAAGGGCAAGGTCTATTTCGCGATCTCCGTCGATCCGGGCCGCGCGGGCGAGCTCGAAGCTTTGCGCCAGGCAGCCGAGAGCGTGGTGAAGGCGCTTCCCGGTGTCGACGGCGTGGTTGTGACGCTGACGGCAGACCGTGCGTCCGGTGCCACGCGCGGCGGCAACGGAAAGGGCCAAGCGCCAGCCCCGCAAGGGCCGGCCTTCACCCAGCCGGGTGCCGCCCGCGATGCGCGCCACCGTCCAGGCGGGGTGCCGGGTGTCGCCAACATCATCGCCGTCGCCTCGGGCAAGGGCGGTGTCGGCAAGTCGACGACGGCGGTCAATTTCGCGCTCGCGCTGAAGGAGAGGGGCCTTCGCGTCGGTATCCTCGATGCCGACATTTACGGGCCATCGATGCCGCGGCTGCTCGGGCTGAAGGGCCAGCCGCAGCAGCTCGACGGCAACAAGCTCGCGCCGATGGAGGCTTACGGGCTGAAGGTGATGTCGATGGGCTTCCTCGTCGACGAGGAGACGCCGATGATCTGGCGCGGGCCGATGGTGATGTCGGCGCTGTCGCAGATGCTGAAGGACGTCGCCTGGGGCGAGCTCGACGTGCTCGTGGTCGACATGCCGCCCGGCACCGGCGACGCGCAGCTCACCATGGCGCAGCAGGTGCCGCTGGCCGGCGCGGTGATCGTTTCGACCCCGCAGGACCTCGCGCTGATCGACGCGCGCAAGGGGCTCAACATGTTCCGCAAGGTGAACGTGCCGGTGCTCGGCATCGTGGAGAATATGAGCACCTTCATCTGCCCGCATTGCGGCGAGGCCTCGAATATTTTCGGCCATGGCGGGGCGAAGAGCGAGGCAACGCGGCTCGGCGTGCCGTTTCTCGGCGAGGTGCCGCTTACGCTGGAGATCCGCGAGACCTCGGACGCGGGGCGCCCCGTGGTGGCGAGCGATCCCACCTCGCCGGCCGCGCAAGCCTATCGCGAGATCGCGGCGCGCGCCTTCGCCGAGCTTGGGCGGAACCAGGGCAGTGCCCGTGCGGCACCCAGAATTGTGATGGAAAACTAAAGGCTTGCAGGGAGCCTCACGACTCAGCTAATTCCGATTCCAGGGTAAGCCGAGTAGACGCAAGCTTCGCTCCTCGCTGCCGTGATCGACCTGAAGCGCATCACCATCCCGGTCTTTCTCATTTATGCTGGCGTCATCCACGCCATCGGCCTTGCGCTTCTATTGCCGATGATCGTTACGCTGCCCGGCCCGGGAAGCATGATCGCGCCCAAGGGCGCTCCCGTCGCCGTCGAGCTCGACGCGGAGGCCGACCCGGATCAGACCGCCGCTCTGCCGGCGCCGGCTAAGCCGGTGGAAGACAAGGCCCCGCTGCAAGCCGCGCCCGAGCCTGTCGCGCCGGAGCCGAAAGCCGATGCCAAGCCCGATATTCCCGCGGCCCTGGCCAATGCCAGTCCCACGGCGCAGCCGGCGAAGCCCGTCCTTGCGGCGCCTCAGCCCAAAAGCCAGGCCAAGCCCACCGCCGCCAACTCGGGCAAAGCGGTGAAGAAGACGGTCGTGCGACGGAGCACCAAGCCTACCGTTCGCCACTCGGCCAACAAGGACACCAAGATTGCCCCGTTCGCCGGAGGCATGAGCGGGCTGTTCACGCCGGGCGCGCCATCCAAGCAGAGATAGCTGAGGACGCTAGGCGGCGCTGCTGCGCGCCGCCGTGATCGAGGTCACGTTGCCTTCCGGCTTCACGCCGGTCTCGGCAGCCCCGGGATAGCCGTAGAGGAAGCCCTGCACCTGCGGGCAGCCGAACTCGCGCAGCATTGCCGCCTGCTCTTCGGTCTCGACGCCCTCGGCGGTGATGGTCACGTCGAGCGACTTGCCGAGCGCGATGATGGTCCTGACGATCGCCCGCGTCGCCGGATCGCGGGTCATGTTGCGGATGAACTGGCGATCGATCTTGATCTTGGAGAAGGGGAAGCGCGCGAGATAGTTCAAGCTCGAATAGCCGGTGCCGAAATCGTCCATGGCGATGGCCACGCCGAGTTGGCGCAGGCGGTTGAGCTTGCCGAGCACCTCCTCGGTATCGTTGATCAGGAGATTCTCGGTGATCTCAAGCTCGAGCCGCTCGGGCGGCAGCCCGGTCTCCGCCAGCACCTCGGCCACAGTCTCGGCGATGTCGCCGTCGCGGAATTGCGCGGGCGACAGGTTGACGGCGACGATCAACGGGTCCGGCCATTTGGCCGCGTCGGTGCAAGCGCGCCGCAACACCCATTCGCCGAGCGGAACGATGAGGCCTGTATCCTCGGCCACGGAAATGAAATGTCCCGGCGCGATCTTGCCGTGCACCGGGTGGTGCCAGCGGACCAGCGCCTCGGAGCCGCATTGCCGCTCGGTGGCGAGGTCGTATTGCGGCTGGTAGACCACTTCGAACTCCTCGCGTCCGAGCGCGAGCCGCAGCTCATGTTCGACCATGCGGCGGCGCTGTAGCGCCTTGTCCATGCTGTGCTCGAAGAAGCACATGCGTTGGCCGCCGTCGCCCTTGGCGCGGGCCAGAGCGATACCGGCGTGACGCAGCACCGTCGCCGCGGTGTCGCCGTCGGCGGGCGCGAGCGCGATGCCGACGCTGGTGGTGACCGGCATCTCCTTGCCCGCGACCTGAAGCGGGCGGCGCAAGGCCTCGACCAGCCGATTCATAAAGGCCATGACGTCGCCGAGATTGGTGATGTCGACGAGGGCAATGGCGAATTCGTCGCCGGCCAGCCGCGCGATGAGGTCGTTCTCGCGCAAAGTCGACTGGATGCGGCCGCCGATGTCGCGCAACACCTGATCGCCGCCGCTATGGTCGGCCGCTTCGTTGATCTCCTTGAACTTGTCGATGTCGAGACAGAGCACGGCGATATGCGTGCGGTCGCGCTGCATGCGGCCGATCGCGGCGGAGAGGCTATCGACGAAAGCCTTGCGATTGGCGAGGCCGGTGAGGGCGTCGTGCTCCTCGAGGTAACGGAGTTGCTCCTCGGCTTTTCGCCGCTCGCGTCCGCGCATCCAGGCGAACGCGGCGGGGACGGCGATGCCGGCACCAAGCAAGGCAAGCGTGATGCCAACCACCCAATCGAAATAATTGGCGAGCACGGCGGCCTGATCGCTTTGGTCGAGATAGACGACGAGCGTGCCGCGCGGTTCGCCGTTCACCGCGAGCGGCAATGTGAGGGATGCGAAATTGGTCGGCTCAGCGCCGTCCTGGCTCTTATAGAGCGCGATCGAAGGCGCTTCACTGGAGGGTTTCGCCAGCAGAGTGGCGAACTCATCATCGAGCTTCAGCCCCGCGAGCCCGCTGGTGAAATCGAGGTTGCCTTTCTGGTCGTAAAGCTCGTAGCGGAGCACGCGATGGCTGTAGCCCCACTTGTCGAGAATGTCGGCGAATTGCGTCGCAAATGACGGGCTGGAGAGTGCGTAGAACAGAGTGTCGGGCTCGTTCAACATCTGCACTCTGAGGCGCTGCGCCGCGGTGAACGCCTCGCGCTCGAGCTCGTAACGGCTGATCTTGCCGGGCGCGACAAGGGCTGCGGTCGCGATCAGGGCGCTGAGCACCACCAATCCCGCCCAGTACCAATGTTTCTTGAGCGACGCCAAACCCGTCATGACGGCCGGAGTCTGCGCCGCGATGCGTTAAGAACGGGGAAAATTGATTGCTTAACAAAGCCTGCCCGCCGGGCGCGGCGATGGGGGCCCACGGAATAAATCGGCGGAAATCCGGGATTTCGGCGATCCCTAACCACCCGTCACCGACATCGGCCGCGCCACGGCGGGCCGTTCCCCCCGGCCGATGACGAAGTCGTGGCCCTTGGGTTTCCGGGCGATGGCGTCGGCTATGGCGGCGTGAAGCGGGCCATCGTCCTGGCTGGCGCGGAGCGGCGCGCGCAGATCGGCGGCATCCTCCTGGCCGAGACACATATAAAGCGTGCCGGTGCAGGTGACGCGGACGCGATTGCAGGACTCGCAGAAATTATGCGTCATCGGCGTGATGAAGCCGAGCCTGCCACCGGTCTCGCGCACGAGCGCATAGCGCGCCGGGCCGCCCGAGCGGTGGTCGATGTCGTCGAGGGTGAAGTGCTGCGAAAGCCGCGCGCGCAGCAGCGAGAGCGGGAGATATTGCTCGGTGCGGTCGGCGCCGATCTCGCCCATCGGCATGGTCTCGATCAACGTCAAATCGAAGCCTCGGCCATGCGCCCAGCGTATCAGGTCCTCGATCTCATCCTCGTTGATGTCGCGAAGCGCGACGGTGTTGATCTTGATCGCCAAGCCGGCGCTCGCCGCCGCGTCGATGCCGCGCAGCACCTGCGCGAGGTCGCCTCTCCGGGTGATCTCCCTGAATTTCGCGGGGTCGAGCGAGTTGAGCGAGACATTGATGCGGGCCACACCGCAAGCGGCGAGCGCCTCGGCATGGTGCGCAAGCTGGCTTGCATTGGTGGTCAGCGTCAGCTCGTCGAGGCCTTGGCCCAAATGCCGCGACAGCCGCTCGACCAGCCACATGATGTTCCGCCGCACCAGCGGCTCGCCGCCGGTCAGCCTGAGCTTGCGCACGCCGCGCGCGATGAAGGCGCTCGCCAGCCGGTCGATCTCCTCGAGGCTCAGCAAATCCTGGCGCGGCAGGAAGTCCATCGTCTCGGCCATGCAATAGACGCAGCGAAAATCGCAGCGGTCCGTGACCGAGACGCGCAAATAGGTGATCTGCCGGCCAAAAGGATCGATCAAGGGCTGTCCGGTCATGCCTCTTCGCTTCCCTCGCCTTGCGCTCGGGCCTTGCGCTTACGGCTATAGGCCTTGGCGCTCTTGACCACGCGCTTGCGGAATACAGGGGTTGCCAGCGCGGCCGCCGCGGCGCTGCGGCGTTTCACTGCCTTCTTAACTTTCATCTTGCGGCCGGGTTTCTTTTTCGGTGTCGCGCGGCCCTTGTGCGAGGTTACCGCCATGGGCTTTCGTCTCTAATATAGGTGCGTCGCTTTTTCCATAGCATGGGACGCAGCGCTTCAGGAGGCCAAGGATGGATGAGCATCGGTTCAACATGTCGCTACGGAAATACCTTAAAGAGGTGGGCGTCACCTCGCAGCAGGAGATCGAGCGCGTGGTGCGCGAGGAAAACCTCGGCGGCAAGGGCAAATTGAAGATGAAGATGGTGCTGACGGCCGCCGGCACCGGGCTCAACCATGTGGTCGAGGGCGATATCGACCTCGGCTGAGATGTGAGGCGTGACAATGGCCGACTCCTGGCCGACCGAACTCAGGCTCGATAAGGACAAGCGCGTCCTCACCGTGACGTTCGAAGACGGGAAAAGCTTCGCGCTCCCTGCCGAGTTGTTGCGCGTGCTCTCGCCGAGCGCCGAGGTGCAGGGGCACAGCGAGGCACAGCGTGTTACCGTCGCCGGCAAGAAGACTGTGGGCATCACCCGGATCGAGCCGGTCGGCAATTACGCCGTGCGCATCGTGTTCGACGATGGCCACGATACCGGTCTCTTTGTGTGGGAGTATCTGCGCGAGCTCGGCGAGAACAAGGAGACGCGCTGGCAGGGCTATCTCAACGACCTCGCCGCCAAGCGCCTCTCGCGCTGAAAGGCGTCAGGACTTGGCTTCCTTGGCCAGCAGCGCGCGCTTCCGCTCGATGCCGCCGCGATAGCCGGTCAGCGATCCATTCGAACCAACCACGCGGTGACACGGGATCGCCAGCGCGATCGGGTTCGAGCCGCAGGCGCGTCCCACCGCCCGCACCGCTTTCGGCGCGCCGATCGCCTTGGCGATGTCCGCATAGGTCGCCGTCGTCCCTAGCGGAATGCGGCGGAGCGCTTCCCACACGCGACGCTGGAAGGCGGTCCCGCGGATGTCCAAGGGAAGGTCGAGAGCGCGGCGCGGATCTTCGACGAAGCCGATCACTCTGGCGGTGAGCTGTTCGAAGGCGGGATCGTCGCTCACGAGCCGCGCGCGCGGGAATTGCCGCTCGAGGTCGCGCGCAAGTCCGTCAGGATCGTCGCCGAACAGAATGGCGCAGACGCCCTTGTCGCTCGCGGCGATCAGCACCAGGCCGAGCGAGCTTTCGCCGATGGCGAATTTGATCTCGGCGTTGGGGGCGCCGGCGCGGAATTGATTTGGCGTCATGCCGAGCGTCTCCGACGAGGTCGCATAGAAGCGGCCGTTGGAATTGAAGCCCGCCCCGTAGATCGCCGCGGTCACCGTGGCGCTCCGGCCAAGCTCCTCGCGCACGCGTTTGCTTCTATGCGCGGCGGCGTAGGCCTTGGGCGTCACGCCCAGCACCGACTTGAACACGCGATGGAAGTGATAGGGGCTCAAACCCACGGCCGCGGCGAGATCGTCGAGCTTGGGCTCCGCTTCGGCCGTTTCGATCAGGCGGCAGGCTTGCCGCACCTTCTCGGCGTGTTGCTGCACAAAGGATGGCTCGTTCGGCTTGCAGCGCTTGCAGGGCCTGAAGCCGGCCCGCTCCGCTGCGGCGGCCGTAGCGTAAAAGCGCACATTCTCGCGCTTCGCCCGCTTTGCGGGACAAGACGGGCGGCAATAGATGCCGGTCGTTTCCACCGCGATAAAGAACTGTCCATCGAAGGTCGCATCGCGGGCGACGAAGGCCGCCCATCGCGCATCGTCGGGGCTGCGTGCCTCGGGTCGCTGCGCTGTAGAGGCTGAGGCTGAAATTGTGCGCCGCATCGGCTCTGTCCCGGGGTTGATTTGCTCTGATTGACCCAGAGATAGGCGGTCGGCCGCGCCGGCGCACCCCGATCCTTGCTGTCAAACTCGTTGAAGCATACGCCCGCCGCGTCGGCGGTGCTGGAGCGATTCTGCGCCCCCGATTTCAGCGGTTTTATTGGCTAACGGAAGGAAAAAACGGTGCGGCGGGCTTGCATTCCCCATGGCGAAGGCCTGAGCTTGCACTATATCAACAGGATGAGACCATGACGACGGTGGGTGTTTTCGTCATAAGACTGTCACTCAAGGCCCTCAAGCCTGTCGCAAAAGCGTGTTAATGCAAGGGCAATCATAGTGGCGAGCCGCTTCGCGATTCGAGCGGACGAGCGGGGAGAAGCCATTGAGCGATCAAGCCGAACCGAGCGCGCGGACGCTTGAGCCTGGCCTCCTGGTCCGGACCGGCAACGCCGTCATGCGGCCGTTCCGCGAGATCGGGGCGCGCCTCAAGGCGGCCTTGTGGCTGATCGTCGCCGTCGGCGTCATCATGGCGTCGCTGGTGCTGATCGCCGGTCTCTCCAAGGCCTTCGCCCTGATCGGCTTCGTCAGTTTCGTCGCCTCCGTGGTGCTGCTGCCCCGCCATGACGGCGACCAGGCGCTTGCCGGCGCGCTCGATCGGCCCACCGCCGTTTCGCGCACGACCTCGGCCATGCATTTGATGGCCGATGCGCTGCCGGACCCGGTGATCGTGCTCAACCCGGCGGGGCATGTGCTGTTCTGCAATGCTCCGGCGCGCGGCCTGTTCGCGTCCTTGCGCGAAGGGAGCCACATCTCGTCGGTGATCAGGACGCCGGAATTCCTCGATGCCGTCTCAGCCGCGCCGGAGCGTGGACGCGCCGTCACCGTCACCTATGCCGAGCGCGTGCCGGTCGGCCGGCGCATGGCGGCGACCGTGGCGCCGCTCGCGCGCGGCAGCGAGCGCGGCGGCAATATCCTCGTCTTGCTGCGCGACCTCACCGAGGGCGAGCGCATCAACCAGATGCGCGCCGATTTCATCGCCAATGCGAGCCACGAGCTCAGGACGCCGCTCGCCTCGCTGCGCGGCTTCATCGAGACGCTGCAAGGCACCGCCAAGGAGGACACGGGCGCGCGGGAGCGGTTCCTGCCGATCATGGCCGAGCAGGCCTCGCGCATGACGCGGCTGATCGATGCGCTGCTGTCGTTGAGCCGGGTCGAGATGAACGCGCATGTGCCGCCGTCCGACCTCGTCGATCTCAACGACGTGCTGAATAGTACCAAGGACACGCTCGAGCCATTGGCGCGCGAGACGGGCTTCCGGCTTGAGGTGGGGCGCTTTCAGCGGCCGGCGATCGTGCGCGGCGACCGCGACGAGCTGCTCCAGGTGATGCAGAATTTGGTGCAGAACGCCTTCAAATATGGCGAGCGGGGCGGTCAGGTGCGGATCGAGGCGAAGCACATCCCTTCGCTTGGGCGCCAGGCCGGCCGCTACGCCATCGCCGTGGTCGACAATGGACCCGGCATCGCGCCCGAGCATCTGCCGCGGCTGACCGAGCGCTTCTACCGGGTCGACGTGGCGTCGAGCCGGGAGAAAGGCGGCACGGGCCTTGGGCTCGCGATCGTCAAGCACATCCTCAACCGCCATAGGGGCGAGCTCGCCATCGCGTCCAAGCCGGGCAAGGGCTCAACCTTTACGGTCATGCTCAACGAGGCGCGCGCGAGCCAGGCGGACAAGGGTGCCGCGGCGAGCTAAGTCGCGCTGCTTTCCACAGTCTTCGGCTCGGAAACCGGCAGTCCCGGCTTCCCGGGACTGTCACCCAACTGTCATATAACTGACATAGTAGCTTTATTACGCGGCGGTAACGCTCGCCCGGAGGTCGGGGAAGGGTCCCCGGCCCGTGGTCCTTGTGGGACCGTTATCTCCACCCTAAGGGAGAGCGAAATGAGGGTTATGTCTTATGCGGCAGCTGTGGGCTTGGCCGCAGCGTTCACAATTACCACGGCCCAGGCAGCCGATATTTCGGGTGCCGGCGCGACCTTCCCCTATCCGATCTATGCGAAATGGGCCGACGCCTACAAGAAAGAGACGGGCGTCGGACTCAACTATCAGTCGATCGGCTCGGGCGGCGGCATCAAGCAGATCGAAGCCAAGACGGTGACCTTCGGCGCCACCGACAAGCCGCTCGGCGAGAAAGAGCTGGGTGACAACGGGCTGGTCCAGTTCCCCATGGTCATGGGCGGCATCGTTCCCGTCATCAATGTCGAAGGCGTCAAGGCCGGCGAGATCGTGCTCGACGGGCCGACGCTGGCCAAGATCTTCCTCGGCGAGGTCGCCAAATGGGACGATGAGGCGATCAAGAAGCTCAATCCGAAAGCCAAGCTTCCGTCACAGGCGATTGCCGTCGTGCACCGCTCGGACGGATCGGGCACCACCTTCAACTTCACCAACTACCTGAACAAGGTGAGCCCCGCTTGGAAGGATAAAGTCGGTTCCGACGCCTCGGTCGAGTGGCCGGTCGGCATCGGCGCCAAGGGCAACGAAGGCGTGGCCAATAACGTAGTCCAGACCAAGGGCTCGATCGGCTATGTCGAGTACGCCTATGCCAAGCAGAACAAGATGACCTTCGCCAACATGATCAACAAGGACGGCAAGGCGGTCGCGCCTGAGCTGAAGTCGTTCCAGGCGGCTGCCGCCAATGCCGATTGGAAGTCCGTACCAGGCTTCGGCGTGATCCTGACCGACCAGGCGGGCGGTGCCTCCTGGCCGATCACCGCGGCGACCTTCATCCTGATGCAAAAAATTCCGGTCGATCTCGATGCGTCAAAGGGCGCGCTCAAGTTCTTCGACTGGGCCTACAAGAACGGCGACAAGGCGGCCGAGGAGCTCGACTACATCCCGCTCCCCGACGCCGTCGTGGAGCTCGTGCACGAGGACTGGAAGACCATCAAGGATGCCTCCGGCAATCCCGTGTTTGCAATGAACTAGAGTTACTTTGCGAGGATAGGGGCGGGGTCCGCCGTTCCTATCCTCGCCTTTTCGCTTAAGGCGCCATTGGGCGCGATCGGGCTAGAGGTAGACGAGATGACAGGCGCAGCCGTCGCGGAGAGACATCTCACGCTCGTCCACGACGAAACGAAGCGCGCCAAGACCTTGCGTCGCTTCAACCGCGACGACCAGATTTTCAAAGCCGTCACCTTGACGTCGGCGCTTACCGTGCTCGTGCTGCTCGCCGGGGTGATGGTCGCGCTGCTGCATGGATCGTTGCCGGCCTGGCGCGCCTTCGGCTTTGGTTTCTTCACCTCGGAAAGCTGGAATCCGGTCACCGAGAAATTCGGCGCGCTGCCGGCGATCTACGGCACGCTGCTCACCTCCTTCATCGCCATGCTGATCGGCGTTCCCATCAGCCTCGGCATCGCGATCTTCCTTACCGAGATTTGTCCGGAGCGCCTCAGGCGGAGCATCGGCATTGCCATCGAGCTGCTCGCCGGCATCCCGAGCATCATCTACGGCATCTGGGGCTTGTTCGTATTCGCCCCCTGGTTCCAGACCCACGTGCAGCCGTTGCTGATCGATACCTTCGCCAACATTCCCCTGCTCAACCAGCTGTTCGCCGGGCCGCCTTACGGCATCGGCATGCTGACGGCGGGTCTCATCCTCGCCATCATGGTGCTGCCCTTCATGACCTCGATCACGCGCGAGGTGTTCGAAACTGTCCCGCCGGTGCTGAAAGAGGCCGCCTACGGTATCGGCTGCACCCGCTGGGAGGTCATGCGCCGGGTGGTGATCCCCTATACGCGGGTCGGCATCATCGGCGGCGTCATGCTGGGGCTTGGCCGCGCGCTGGGCGAGACCATGGCGGTGACCTTCGTCATCGGCAATGCCCACCGCATCATGCCTTCGATCCTGGCGCCGGGGACCACCATTTCGGCCTCCATCGCCAATGAATTCACCGAGGCGACCGGCGATCTCTATACCGCTTCGCTGATCGCTCTCGGCCTGATCCTGTTCTTGATCACCTTCGTCGTCCTCGCCGCGGCGCGGCTGATGCTGATGCGGATCGCCAAGAAAGCGGGGAACTAGTCGTGGCAAACGTGGCAGCAACTCCCAGATATCATCGCCGGCGTTGGGGCAATCGCATGGCGACCGTGCTTTCGATCGGCGCGGCGGCCTTCGGCTTGACTTGGCTCGTGTTGATCTTGCTGGTGCTGGTGGTGAAAGGCGTGGGCGGGCTCACGCCTGCGGTGTTCACCGAGATGACTCCCCCTCCGGGTGGCGTGGGCGGCCTGCTCAACCCGATCATCGGCTCGCTCATCATTACGATACTGGCGGTGCTGATCGGCACGCCGCTCGGCATGCTGGCCGGGACCTACATGGCGGAGTATGGCCGCTACTCCAAGCTCACCATGGTGGTCCGCTTCATCAACGACATTCTCTTGAGCGCGCCTTCGATCGTCGTCGGCCTGTTCGTCTACGAGATCATGGTGGCGCAGATGGGGCATTTCTCCGCCTGGGCCGGCGCCGTCGCGCTCGCCATGATTGTCATTCCCGTGGTGGTGAGAACCACGGAAGACATGCTGCTGCTCGTGCCCAATACCTTGCGCGAGGCCTCCGCCGCGCTCGGCATGCCGCAATGGCTGGTGATCAAGAACGTGGCCTATCGCGCCGCGCGCGCCGGCATCATCACCGGCGTGCTGCTGGCCATCGCCCGCATCACCGGCGAGACCGCACCTCTTCTGTTCACGGCGCTCAACAACCAATTCTTCAGCTGGAACCTGAACGCGCCGATGGCGAGCTTGCCCGTTGTCATCTTCCAGTTCGCCTTGAGTCCCTATGAGGACTGGCAACAACTTGCCTGGACCGGGGCTCTCCTGATTACCGCTACCGTGCTGGGCTTGAGCATCTTGGCTAGAGCCCTTTCAGCCAAGAAGGTGCAACTATGAGTCTTGCAATTCATACCGACGTGAAAGAGCCGGCCGAGACACCGGCCGAGACGGCCGCGGTGGAAAAGAAGGTGTCGGTCAAGCGGCTGAATTTCTATTACGGGGCTTACCGCGCTCTGTCGGACATCAACGTCAATCTGTTGAAGAACAGGGTGACGGCCTTTATCGGTCCGTCGGGCTGCGGCAAGTCCACGCTGCTGCGCATTTTGAACCGCATCTACGACCTTTATCCCAATCAGCGGGCCGAAGGCGAGGTGCTGCTCGACGGCGAGAATATCCTGAGCCCCAAGCAGGACCTCAATCTGCTGCGCGCCAAGGTCGGCATGGTGTTCCAGAAGCCGACGCCGTTCCCCATGACCATCTACGATAATGTCGCCTTCGGCGTGCGCCTTTACGATCAGCTTTCCAAGGCGGAGCTCGACGCCCGGGTGCAGGATTCGCTGAAGCGCGCGGCGCTTTGGGATGAGGTCAAGGACAAGCTCGACGCCAGCGGCCTCAGTCTCTCAGGCGGCCAACAGCAAAGATTGTGCATCGCCCGCACGGTGGCCATCAGGCCAGAAGTCATTTTGCTCGACGAGCCCTGCTCGGCGCTCGACCCGATCTCGACTGCCAAGATCGAGGAGCTGATCGACGTCTTGAAACAGGACTATACGATCGCCATCGTCACCCACAACATGCAGCAGGCCGCGCGCACCTCCGATTTCACCGCCTTCATGTATCTCGGCGAGCTTGTGGAGTTCGACGAGACGACGAGGATTTTCACCAATCCGAAACAGCAGCGCACGCAAGACTACATCACCGGCCGCTTCGGCTAAGGCTGGAAAGCGCCCAGGAGACCCATCGAATGGATAAGCAGCACGAACATATCGTCAGGTCGTACGAGGAGGAGCTTTCCCTCCTCAACAACAAGGTCGCCAAGATGGGCGGCCTTGCCGAGCAGGTGCTCGGGCAGTCGATCGAGGCGCTCGAGCGCCGCGATCCGGAGCTTGCCGCCTCGACCATCAACGAGGACGAGGCGGTCGACGCGCTGCAGCGCGAAATCGAGGAGCAGGCGGTGGTGATGATTGCCCGCCGCCAGCCGCTCGCCTACGACCTCCGCCAGATCATGTCGGCGCTGCGCATCTCCAACGATTTGGAGCGCATCGGCGATCTCGGCAAGAACATCGCCAAGCGCGCCGTGGCCGTGGTGAGCGAGCAGCAACCGAAGCAGCTGATGCTTGGGTTGAAGCATATGGGCGAGCTCGCGCTCGGCCAGCTCAAGGAGGTGCTCGACGCCTTCATCGAGCGCGACGCCGATCGCGCGCTCAAGGTCTGGTACAAGGACGAGGAGATCGACGCGATGTACAACTCGCTGTTCCGCGAGTTGCTCACCTATATGATGGAGGACCCGCGCAATATCGGGCTCTGCACCCATCTCCTGTTCGGCGCCAAGAACATCGAGCGCATCGGCGACCACGCCACCAATATCGCCGAGACGGTCTATTATCTCGTGCACGGCACGACGATTACCGATCAACGCCCGAAAGGCGACACCACGAGCTCGACGCCAGTCGCGCTGAAGCGGTCGGCGGGGTAGCCCATGCTTGAGATGAACGTCGTGAGCCCAGGAGCCAAGGTCTTGGTGGTCGAGGACGAGGAGCCGTTGGCTCTGCTGCTTCGCTACAACCTGGAGGCCGAAGGCTACACGGTCGATGTCGTGCATCGCGGCGACGAGGCCGAGATGGCGATTGCCGAAAGCTCGCCGGATCTGATCGTGCTCGATTGGATGCTGCCGGGCATTTCCGGGCTCGAACTGTGCCGCCGCCTGCGCACCGGCAAGGACAGCCGCACCATTCCGATCATCCTGCTCACCGCGCGGAGCGAGGAGAACGACCGCATCAGGGGGCTCACCACCGGGGCCGACGATTATGTGGTCAAACCGTTCTCGCTGCCCGAGCTGATGGCGCGGGTGCGGGCGATCCTCAGGCGCACCAACCCGGAGCGCATCGCCTCGGTGTTGAGCGTCGGCGATATCGAGCTCGACCGGGACTCGCACCGGGTGACGCGCAACGGCCGGCAAGTGCATCTCGGACCGACGGAGTTCCGGCTGCTCGAGTTCCTGATGCAGAGCCCCGGCCGCGTCTTCAGCCGCGCGCAATTGCTGGACGGAGTGTGGGGCCGCAACGTCTATGTCGATGAGCGCACCGTCGATGTGCATATCGGCCGCTTGCGCAAAGCCATGATGCGCGGCAACGAGACCGACCCCGTGCGCACCGTGCGTGGCGCGGGCTACGCCTTCTCCGACAAGCTGGAAGAGACGGCCTAGGACCGATCGGGTCTACAGGATCCCGGTTTTCGCCGGGATGACGCCTATTGCTGCTCACTCAACAGAAAACCAAGTTCGTCATAGCCGGGAAAGTCCCGGTCATCCACGATTTGAGTCTGCGGCACGGGTGAAAATTCCCTGGATGGCCGGCACTTCGGCCGGGCATGACGAGACGGGGTGAGTTATCCCCGCGTAATCCCCGTCTCCCGAACCTCGCGTATGATGCCCCCACCTCGTCCTTCTGAGGGGCGCGCTCGTGAGGCGTCGCGAAGGCGGGACGAGGTGCGGCGCCCGCGGGCCTCTCGCAAGAGGCACTCGGGCGGCAGCGGAGCTCCCTCCGGGACCACTAGGAGTCCCTGCCAGGAGCTGGCTGATGGCTCGGTCGGCGCTTGAGATGCGCGACGGACGCGGACGAAAGCAGGGCCCGTTGCCGGAAAACGTCCGCAAAAGAGCATGCGCTTGCTTAGCGCAGGCGTGTGGCGCGTTTTTTTGATGCGCTATCGCTTCGCTACTTGAGCGCTTGTTGGCGCGCCGGAAGGCGCCCGCGTGTCCGCAAGGCACGAGCCACAAGGATTTTGCGCTTTTCGGCGCGCCATCCCCCCTCAAACTCCGGGCGCGTCAGCGTCGCGGCAAGGAGACTGCATGCCCAAACCCCCTCACGCTTCCCGCCATGCGACTAGCGCGTTTATTGATGCGTACCGCCCGCCAAAATAAAGAGGCGCCGCTTGGGCGCCTCCTCATTCTTCTGCCGCATGTTTAGGTTGCCGTCGAGCCTAGCCGGAGGCGAAGCGCTTCTCGCGCCGCCGCGCCTGCGTGGGCTGATAGGCCATGCGGGCATGGTGATCGCAGTAAGGCAAGCTTCCGAAGCTCTTGCGGCCGCAGAAATGAAACTCCGGCTCGCCCGGATCGCCGATCGGCCAGCGGCACATCGCTTCCTTCAGCGTGAGGATGCTCGCCCGCTCATGCAGCGGGATGACGAGCTCCTCGAGCGGCGCCGGCGCGAAATCGAGCTCCGTCTCGAATTGCGGCTTGAGCGCGTTGGCGCCGCGCGTCCCGAACATCAGGGACGGCGTGCGATTGGCGCGCGGCACATGCGTCCGCCGCGGTCTCGGGCTCGACGAACGCGAGCTGGTCGCTCGCCCCGACAGACCCAGACGATGCACCTTGCCGATGACCGCGTTGCGCGTCACGCCGCCCAAGCGGCCCGCAATTTGACTCGCACTCAAGCCCTCGGCCCAGAGTTTCTTAAGCAGTTCAACCCTCTCGTCAGTCCAAGCCATGGTTTGGCCTCCTCGAATTGGACTCAGAATCCCCCCGTCTGCCTAGAGACGGCGTTTGAAAACTCGGAATTACTGCTGGGTTTGACCGCCCGGGCGCGACGCAGCACCCACGACATCTTGTAGCCGAGCGGTAATACGCTACTATATCCGGAAAAATACGGCAAGCGTCCGCCACGCTTGTTCTGTCCGTTTTCCACCGGAACAAGGTGGATTCTGCCACTTCTCCCGCAAGAACACAAATCCATGCGTGTATGGAAACGTGGACGAGCGTTGGATAAAGCCGTCATGTGCCCCGATTGACACGCTCCGACCGGAGACCTAATGCTCTGAGATTGTTTGCTGCCGCCGGTGGGCGGCAATTTTATTTCAGGACAACGAAGATCCGATGTCGGCCCTCCTTCCGACCTACGCCCGCAGCGAGCTTGCTTTCGCCCGCGGGGACGGCGCCTATCTCTTCACCGAGGACGGCGAGCGCTATCTCGACTTCGCGAGCGGCGTGGCCGTCACCGCGCTCGGACACGCGCATCCGCATCTCGTGAAAGCCCTGTCAGAGCAGGCGAAAAAGCTCTGGCATGTCTCCAATCTGCATCGCATCCCCGAGCAGGAGCGGCTCGCGGCACGGCTCACCGCCGCAACCTTCGCCGACAGGGTGTTCTTCGCCAATTCCGGTGCCGAGGCCGTCGAATGCGCGATCAAGGCCGCGCGGCGCTATCATTTCAAGCATGGCGCGCCCGAGCGCTACCGGCTCGTCACCTTCGACGGCGCCTTCCATGGCAGGACGCTCGCCACCATAGCCGCGGGCGGCCAGGCAAAGCATCTCGAAGGCTTCGGCCCGCCGGTCGACGGCTTCGACCAGGTGGCCGCGCTCGATATCGATGCGGTCGAGGCGGCGATCGGCGAGACCACGGCCGGAATCCTCATCGAGCCGATCATGGGCGAGGGGGGCATGCGGGAAGTTTCCTGGCGGTTCCTCCAGGATTTGCGCGCGCTCGCCGACGAGAAGGGGATTCTGCTGCTGCTCGATGAGGTGCAGACCGGCGTGGGCCGCACCGGACGGCTCTACGCGCACGAATGGGCCGGCATCACGCCCGACATCATGGCCACCGCCAAGGGGTTGGGCGGCGGCTTTCCTATCGGGGCCTGTCTCATGACCGAGGCGGTCGGATCGGCCATGACCGCGGGCAGCCACGGCTCGACCTTCGGCGGCAACCCGCTGGCCATGGCGGTCGGCAATGCCGTGCTCGACGTCGTGCTCGAGGACGGCTTTCTCGATCATGTCGCAAATATGGGGCTAAGGTTGAAGCAGCGTCTCGCCGCGCTGAAGGACGAGCATGGCGAGATCATCGAAGAGGTGCGCGGGCAGGGGCTGATGCTCGGACTGAAATGCAAGCTGCCGAACCAGAAGCTGCTGGAGGCCTTGCGCGCGAGGAAGATGCTGAGCGTGCAAGCCGGCGATAATGTCGTGCGCCTGCTGCCGCCGTTGATCATCGGCGAGGCGGAGATCGAGCTCGCCGCGACGACCCTCGATGACGCTTGCGTCGCGCTCAAGCGTGACGCGCTCACCCACGCTTAGGCGCAAATCCTAACGCACAGTGCGAACCGCCATGCCCCTCAAGCCGCCTAAGCATTTCCTCGATATCGACGCGCTGGACAGCAAGACGCTCCGCGCCATCATCGATCTCGCCGCGGAGATCAAGCGCAAGGGCCGCGTGCCGAAGAGCTTGAAGCTCAAGCCGCATCCGGTGCTTGCCATGATCTTCGAGAAGCCGTCGACCCGGACGCGCGTCTCCTTCGAGGTGGCGATCCATCAGCTCGGCGGCACCTCGCTCGCGCTCAACCCGCAGGATATGCAGCTCGGCCGGGGCGAGACGCTTGCCGATACGGCGCGCGTGCTGTCGCGTTATGTCGATGCGATCATGATCCGCACCGGGCCGTTGGAAACGCTGACCGAGATCGCCGCGCATGCCAGCGTGCCGGTGATCAACGGCCTAACCTGCCGGTCGCATCCCTGCCAGGTGATGGCCGACGTGATGACCTTCGAGGAGCTGAAAGGGCCGATCAAAGGCCGCATAATCGCCTGGATTGGCGACGCCAATAACGTGGCGACCTCGTGGGTGCATGCCGCGGCGCGGTTTGGCTTTGCACTGCGGATCGCCTCGCCGCCCGCGTTTTCGCCGTCGCCCGCTTTGCTCGGTTGGGCCAGGGCGGAAGGCGCGACGATCGAGGTGAGCGACGATCCGCTCGTGGCCGCGCGCGGCGCGGATTGCGTGGTGACCGATGTCTGGGTGTCGATGGGCGACAACGACGCGAACAAGCGCGAGGCGGAGCTTCGTCCGTTCCAGGTCGATGAGAAGGTGATGGCGGCGGCGGCGAAAGACGCGATCTTCATGCATTGCCTCCCGGCGCATCGCGGCGACGAGGTGACGGAAGAGGTGATCGACGGCCCGCAATCCGCCGTGTGGGACGAGGCCGAGAACCGGCTGCATGTGCAGAAGGCGATCCTCGCCTGGTGCCTTGGCGCCGGGCGTCTCGGCGGCGGGGCGAAGCGTGGTGCCACCAAGGGCAAGCGCCGCGGGGCCGGGCGATGACGGAGCACCAATCGGAAGAGCGCGTCGAGCTCAATATCCCGCAGGACGATCTCATCCTGCCGTTCCAGGCCGAGCAGGCTGATGTGGTCGGCCGCCTGGTCAAGCTCGGCCCGACGGTCGATACCATCCTGTCGCGGCATGATTACCCCGAGCCTGTGTCCAAGCTGCTCGGCGAGGCCGTGGCGCTCACCGCGCTGCTCGGCGCCGCACTCAAATTCGAAGGCAAATTCATCCTACAAGCCTCGACCGACGGGCCGGTCGACCTGCTCGTCGCCGACTATCAGGTGCCGGGAGGCTTGCGCGGCTATGCGCGGTTCTCGGCCGAGCGGCTGGCCGAGCTTCCCGCCGATGGTCGGCTGCTCGGCGAGGGCCATCTCGCCATGACCATCGACAGGGGCGTGGACACCGAGCGCTATCAAGGAGTGGTGCCGTTGGAAGGGGAGAGCCTGACCGAGGCGGCGGACACCTATTTCCGCCAGTCGGAACAGCTCCCCACGTTCATCCGCCTCGCCGTGGCGCGGCATTATCGCGCCGGCAGCGCGGGCGGCCGATCCTGGACCTGGCGCGCCGGCGGGCTGCTGGTGCAGAAGCTGACGCGCGAGGGCGGCCGCTCGGTGGCGCGAGAAGCGGCTTTCTCCGAGGAGGATTGGACGCGCGCCAAGGCGCTGGCCGAAACGGTCGAGGATCACGAGTTGCTCGATCCGTTGCTGCCGCCCGACCGCCTGCTCTACCGGCTGTTCCACGAGGAGCAGGTGCGCGCGTTTCGCGCCATTCCGCTCGAGAGCTATTGCAGTTGCTCGCGGGAGCGCGTCGAGGAGTTGCTGAGGCGCTTCTCGGCGGAAGACCTCGCCGAGATGGTGGTCGACGGCGAAATGTGGGTGACCTGCGAGTTCTGCAACAGCCGCTACCAGTTCGATCCCGCCTCCTTCGCCGACGCTTAGGCGCTGAGTTGATCGGCCAGGCCGTGCGAGGAAGGCCATGCAGGCCTCGAGCTGGGCGATCGACACATATTCGTCGGCCGCGTGGGCCTGGGCGATATTGCCCGGCCCGCAGATCACCGAGGGGCATCCTGCTTGCTCGAATAGCCCGGCCTCGGTCGTGTAGGACACGGCGTGGGTGTGCTTGGCCCCGGTCAATTCGAGCGCGAGCGCGACAGCCTCGGATCGAGGCCGCGCGACGAAGGCCGGCACCGAGCCTTGCGTCTCGGTGTCGATAGCGGCCTCTTGCGTCACTTGCAGCATGCGCGGCAGCAGCGCGGTCTCGGCGAAGGCGGAAAGATCGCGCGGAACTTCGGCGGGCGCCGCGCTCGGCAGGCTGCGCACCTGCCATTGAAACTCGCAATGCTTGGGCACGATGTTGGGCGCGGTGCCGCCTTTGATGGTGCCGACGCATACGGTCGAGTAGGGCGGCTCGAAGCGCGGGTCGTTCTGCCGCGCGGCGATGTCGGCGCCAAGCCGCTCAAGCTCGCCGATCAGCGCGGCGGCGGCGGCGATGGCGTTGACCCCGATCTCGGGCATGCTCGAATGCGCCTCGCGGCCGGTGACCCGCGTGCGGTAGGAGTCGATGCGCTTATGCGCGTCGATCACCTTCATGCTGGTCGGTTCGCCGACGATGACGGCGCGGGGCCGCGGCAGGTCGGCGCCAAGCCGCGCGATCAGCGGGCGCACGCCGGTGCAGCCCACCTCCTCGTCATACGAGACGATGATGTGGATCGGCTCCTTCAGCTTGCGCGCCTTGAAGATGCGGCACAGAGGCGAGCACGCAAGCGAGAAAGCCCTTCATGTCGCAAGCGCCGCGGCCATAGAGCTTGCCGTCGCGCTCCGTCAGCGTGAACGGGTCGCTGCTCCAGCGCTGGCCTTCCACCGGCACGCAGTCGCTATGGCCGGAAAGGCCGATGCCTCCCGCGCCTGTCTCGCCGATGGTGGCGAACAGATCGGCCTTGGTGCCGTCGGGCGAGGGGACACGCGTCGAGGCGATGCCGTGGCCCTTGAGAGTGTCCTCGACGAAGGCAATCAGCGCGAGATTCGACTTGGCGCTCGTCGTGTCGAAGCCGACCAGCGTCCTCAGCAAGTCCTGCACGCTAGGTGTCTTGGAGGACAGAGCAGACGTCCTTTGCAGCTCGACCGTCATGCCGAGGGAAAGCGCGCCGCCGACCTCGCGCGGGCTTTGACGGCCTCGACCTCACGGTCGCGCGGCGGAGCGGTGGTGACGAGGGAATCGATCAGCTCGCGCGCGGCCATGGAGACTTTGTGCACCGCGCGATCGAACGCGGCTTGATTTGCCGCTGACGGCCGCGTGAAGCCGCTCAACTTCCGCACGAATTGCAGCGAGGACAGATGGATTTCCTCGTCGGTGGCGGGCGGCTGGAAATTATGCAGCGTCTTGATGTTCCGGCACATGATCGTCCTCGTTAGCACGCTGAAACGCGCGCAAAAGGTGGCACAGGGGCCAGGCGTGAGCAAGGCACCGGCTGTACTCACTTGGCGGCGGCAAGCGCCTGGTCGAGATCGGCCATCAAGTCGCCGGCATCCTCCAGCCCCACCGAAAGGCGCACGCTGTTGTCGAAGATGCCAAGTTCCGCCCGCACCTCGGGCGCGAGGCGCTGATGCGTCGTGGTGGCGGGATGGGTGACGAGACTCTTCGCGTCGCCGAGATTGTTGCTGATCTTGATGATCTCGAGCGCATTCATGCAGCGGAAGGCCGCATCCTTGCCGCCCTTGACCTCGAAGGCGACCAGCGGGCCGCCCGCCGCCATCTGCCGCTTGGCGAGCGCGGCCTGCGGATGATCGGCGCGGCCGGGATAGTAGACGCGCGCCACGTCCTGCGCGCCGCGAGGAAATCGGCGATGGCCGCGGCCGAGGCGACATGCCGCTCGACGCGAACGGGAAGCGTCTCGAGACCTTTCAACAGCACCCAGGCATTGAACGGACTGAGCGAGGGGCCGGTGTGCTTGAGGTAATTGTGCAGCTTCTCCTCGATGAACTCTTGCGGCCCGAGCACCACGCCGCCGAGGCAGCGTCCCTGGCCGTCGATATGCTTGGTGGCGGAATAGACGACGATGTCGGCACCGAGCTGCGAGCGGCCGTTGCAGCAGCGGCGTGGCGAACACGTTGTCGACCACGACCAGCGCTTTCGCCTGCTTGGCGATGTTTGCAACGGCCTCGATATCCACCAGCTCGAGCACGGGATTGGTCGGCGTCTCGAAGAAGAAGGCGCGCGTGTTGGGCCTGACCGCCTTCTCCCAAGCCTTGAGATCGCGCCCGTCGAC